>NZ_JBITIL010000006.1:0-374100 GCF_044458905.1 Nocardia sp. NPDC050408
GCCCGCCATGGGCTTGCTTGAGCCGGATGCATGGAAATCGTGCACGTCCGGTTCTGAGGGGGGCCGGGCGCAGCAATGCGCCCGGCCTACCCGGCAATTTCAATTCAGCCCGAAATATCTGGCTCGATAGGCTGGCGGTCATGAATCGTCCGGACCCGAACTCTCCGCTGACCTACGAGGAAGCGCTGCGAATCGCGCGCGATCTGGCCCAGGATCCCGGCACTCTGGTCCGCTACACCCATCAGGGGCTCGAGAATGCCCGCTACGGGCGAGGTTTCGCCTTCTTGCAGACGCTGCGCGGCGAGATGGACGGCTATGTCCTGGTGACCACGACCGGTTACGGCAGCGGGGTACTGTCGGTGGACGGAAGCACCATCGACACGGTGATCGCCGAACACCTGGCTCGAGCCGATCATGCCAACAGACAAATCCCCGACAGTGAACTCTCGGTGGCGCACCGAGTGGCGCTCGATGCCTACGATGCCGGCCTCACGCGCATCGACGAGATACCCGGGCGCGCAGCGATCGACGCCGAGACAGCCGACTACGCTGAGTTCGTTCTGCTGGTCCTGTGGCGCAACCGCAACCAGGAAGACTCCGGTCGTAAAATCCTCGCCCGCAACGATTTCCTGTTGCAAAGCCCAATCCCTGGGCGTCGATACACCCAGCCCTGCCCGCATTGCGAGCGGCCGACGATCTACCAGGAACGCTACCCCCGCGCGGTCTGCGATCCCTGCCGGGACCGCACTACCGACCGCGCCGGGCGCCGAGTGACCGGTTTCAACGCCAGTTTCAGTGGCGGAATGATCGCCTACTACACCGACACGCTCGAGCGCTCGGACAACTCTGGCTCCCAACAGGAAGAATGCGTCGAGGTCAGCCGAACCGGTGTGTGTTTTATCGACGCACACCCAGCGACCATGCAGGAGGTACGTCTCGGTGGGATCGTCGTCCAAATAGCATCCGCCCACGGAGACGGCTCAGGCCAACCGAACGGCGCCGTAAGCCGCTTACGTCGCGTTTTCCGCTGGTAGCGGTGACGGTAGGACATCGCACGAGTATTCAGCCGCCGACCAGTTGGCGCGCGACGAGCGCCGATCATCAACGATCCACCGAACCCGCAGGTCATGTCTTGGATGGCGGTGACCGCGCTCGACAACTGTTGTCGCACCGCCGTACCCCGAGCGCTGCCGGTCTCGCAGCGAGTCGCATTCGTGCTGCGGAACCGTGCTCGACGGTCAGCTGATGACCGACCACTGACGGCGAAGCCGAGATCGGTTTCGCCGATCGAGGGACGCGGCTGGGCTGGCGTCGATGCCGGACTTGGGAAGTGGTGTCTACTTGCCGCGCAGAAATTTCTCGGTGTCGATGTCGAAACCGCGGCTTGCCGTTCGACGTAGGGGTGAGTCAGGGTGGAGACGGTCCGCGAACGGTGGGTCGGCCCCGGCGACGGCTAAGGAGCAACAACATGCGAGTCATGATTCTGGGGAAGGCGACCGAGGACACCGAGCGTGGGGTTCCGCCCACCGCCGAGGAGTTCGCCGCGATGGAGGCCTTCAATGAAGAGCTTGCCAAGGCCGGCGTGGTGCTGGCCGGTGACGGCCTGAAGCCGAGTTCGGCCGGCAAGCGGGTGGCTTTCGACGAGAAGGGTGGCTCGTCGGTGCTCGACGGGCCATTCGCCGAAACCAAGGAGCTGATCGCCGGCTACCAGATCTGGGAGGTGTCCTCGCTCGAGGAGGCGCTCGAGTGGGTCCGCCGCGCCCCGATCCGCAATGGTGTCGTCGAGGTACGGCCGTTGTACACCGCCGAGGACTTCGGCGAGGCGTTGACGCCCGAGCTGAGCGAGGCGTGAGACGACCGGGCTTGTAGGGCCGAGGGTATCGGGTGACCATTGCGACCCGGCGGACCGTGGAGGCGGTCTGGCGGATCGAGTCGGCGCGGTTGATCGCTTCCCTGGCGCGAATCGTGAACGACCTGGGCTTGGCCGAGGACTTGGCCCAGGATGCGCTGATCGCGGCGCTGGAGCAGTGCCCGAGTCGGGCGTTCCGGACAAGCCGGGCGCCTGGCTGCTGGCTGTCGCCCGCCGTCGCGCGGTCGACACAGTCCGCCGCCGGGTGAATCTGGAGCGTAAGCTCGCACTGCTCGCCCGCGAGACGCCTGAGGGCGAGGATCCGATGGACGCGATCGAATTCGACAGGCAAGTCGACGATGATGTCCTGCGGTTGATGTTCACCGCGTGCCACCCGGTGCTCGGCCGCGACGCACGGGTGGCGCTCACGCTCAAGACGGTGGCGGGACTGTCCACCGACGAGATAGCCCACGCCTTCCTGATCCCGCCCACCACGCTCGGTCAGCGGATTTCGCGGGCGAAGAAGACGTTGTCGAACGCGGAGGTCCGGTTCGAGGTTCCGGTCGGCGACGAGCTGACCGCACGGCTGGCCTCGGTGCTCGAGGTCGTCTACCTCGTCTTCAACGAGGGATACGCCGCCACCAGCGGCGATTCCTGGATGCGTGCAGAGCTGTGTGCGGAGGCCATGCGGCTCGGTCGGATGCTCGCCGCGCTCGCACCCGACGAACCGGAGCCGCACGCACTGGTGGCGCTGATGGAGTTCCAGGCGTCGCGGCTGCGGGCCCGAACCGACGCCGGCGGCCGACCGGTGCCGCTGGACCGTCAGGACCGGACCCGCTGGGACCGGTTGCTCATCACCCACGCCGAGGGTGCGCTGCGGCGGACCGAACACCTCGGCGGACGCGGGTCCTACGTGTTGCAGGCCTCGATCGCCGCCTGCCACGCCCGCGCGATGAGCGCCGCCGTTACCGACTGGCACCGCATCGCCGAGCTCTATCACGAACTCAGCGCACTCACCGGCTCGCCGGTGGTCGAGCTGAACCGGGCCGTCGCGGTGTCGATGGCCGACGGACCCACAGCCGCGCTGGCCATCGTCGATGAGCTGTCCGCCCTCACCGCGCTGCGCGGCTACCACCTGCTGTCTGCCGTCCGGGGTGATCTGCTGCTCAAGCTCGAACGTCGCGACGAGGCACGCTCGGAGTTCGAACGGGCCGCGGCGATGACCGGCAACCAAGCCGAGCGGACGCTGCTGCTCGACCGGGCCGCGTCCTGCTGAATCGGCCGTGATGACGGATGGAATCGCAGAAAGGCCCGGGAAGTCAGCTGCAGGAGACGAATTGCTGGACGAAGATGCCCGCGGGGTCGCTGGTGTCGAAGCCGGGGCGGGCGGCGCCGGCACGGACACCTACACCGAGCTTGGTGACGTTGCGGTCGAGGATGTTGGCCTTGTGGGTGGGGCTGTTCATCCACCAGGTGAGGGCTGCTCGGGCGGTGGTCAAGGTGTTCGAGCCCCAGCCTGCGTAAGTGTTCTCCGACCAGCGGTTCACGTCGGGGGCATCGCCCTCGTAGTAGGTGCAGGGGTTGTAGGACTTCACGCGGCGCTGGATCTGGGTGTCCACCGGCACACCGGCGAGGTCGGGATCGTCGTGAGAGTTCGCCCCGTCGGTCCACCATTGACGTCCCTCGGCGTGGCGGGCGAAATCCGCTGCGCTGTTTCGTAAGTCGTCGCTCCATTTCAGTTCGGGGACACCGGCATTGGCGCGTTCGATGTTGGTGAGGCAGAAGACGGCGCGCTCGATCTTGTCGAACTGGTCGTTGAGGGCGAACATGGCGCCGAGGCCATTGTTGGGGTACTTGTTCGCGAAGTACTGGTAGCCGTGTACAGGGTCGTCGGCGCGTCACGGCACAGCCCGAGCCTTTCATCTCCACCAGCCATCGGCCAGGGTGTGACGCCGCGCCAGGTTCGGCAGCGCGAGGCACACCATGTTGAGCGAGCCTTGGCTGGTATACGGATATTTCGGCCCGGTATGGCGGATGTTTCGATACATACAACGCCATAGCATCCGGTATGGAGGCCGAAGCTCGATACGCCACGGGCCGAAACCCCTGCACCCGCACTGAATCCCGCCAGAGCTTTGGGGCCGCATGATCACAACTCCGCCCACTGGTTCGAAACCGTCCGGCCATACCGCGGGCCGTTCGGCTTGGAAAGTCCGAAGGCGCGGCCCGGCGCGCGGGGGTGGGATCCGGCAGACCCCCGTGCACAAGACGTGGGCCCTTCCGTGACGCCGTCTCGATCGTGATCCGGCCCGCTCCGAGTGGAATTGCCCATCACCACGCTTCAGCCGTCGAATTCGATGAACGGTCGGCATCCTGTCGGTGCACCCGCGCGCCGTCATCGGTTGGTTCGCGAAAGTCTATCGAATTCGCGCCGGGGCCAGAAATAGGTATGTCGTATAGGTTTCAGGGGTGCTGCCTCGAAAACTGTGTGAATGGTCTTGCCGGTACGCTGCTAGGTTGCTGCGATAGCTAAATGGAATTGCAGATTCGGAATGACGGAAGATCGGTTCGGTCATCGCACGGTTACAATTCCAAAGTATTGTGTTTTGTTCGTAAATATCACGTACATCGGTAGAAGCCGTTCGCTCTGCGGCATTAGATTCGACCATCCAGGCGCTGGGTCCAGACGTTCATGCGCTCCGCGGAAACGGCTGGACGCAATGGGTGGAAAGAAGGAGGTGGATCTCGATTCGATGGGTAATGCATAGTGGCATGGACGTGTTGGGCGGATCGCTGATTTCTACGTGACCGAGTGAGGCTTCGGCGCGCATTTGTAGAGCGACGGTTGGCGGTGATACCGCATTTGCATCGACGTCGCTGATGTCCGGTATGGAACGCGATGCTGTTTCCAGCGTGACTGCGACGAGTTTTCGGCCTGCCCAACGGCCGTCTGGCCGCCGAATATAGCCGATCGAAGAAATGTCAGCAAAAGATCGCCCATCGGTTGCGGGAACCTAACCATGTTGCCCGTGTGAAGAGCGAGATCTGGCATGTATGGATCCCAGCGTCTATTCCCAATGTTGGGAACGCCTGATACTCGGGACATATCGCGGTGCGTGGCCGATTTCTGCTGAATGAGGCTTCGAATTAACGGCCATTGATTGACCGGAGCGGCGATGTCAAAAGGGTATGAACGGTGGCAGTCGGCGACATTGTTGTGAGTCGGCTGGCGTCGGGAGTGTGTGAGAGGTATGTCGATGAGGGACATAGCGATGGCGGCACTGTGTGCCGGAAAAAAGCAAACGTCCAGTTCGTGTCGATCGGCCTCGGCGAACGTTCGCACGTCATGGAGCGGCCGGGAATTGGTGCCCGCATGCTCGGACGGGGACCGGTACCGCAGGTGGTCTGCGGGCGGATCCGTCGCTTCGCCCCCGCCCAACGTTGCCGAGGGCAGTCACGACGGCTGGATTCAGCCGTAACGCCACCGGCCGTCTGCCGCCGATTCGCCGAATCACCGCTGCGCCACTCGAAGCTCGAGGACGGCGTCGGTATCCCCTGTCCGATAGCGCCGGAATTCTTCCGGCGTCTTCGGCAACCCCGATCTACCCCTGGATGTGAACGTGGACACGAACACTGGTGACTCGTCCGACCGGATGTTGGAGTACCTCAAAAAGGTCACCGTGGAGCTCATGTCGAGTCGCGACGAGCTCACCCGACTGCGGGAGCAGAGCGTCGAGCCCATTGCGATCGTGGGCATGAGCTGCCGGTATCCGGGCGGTGTGGAGTCGCCGGAGCAACTGTGGGATCTGGTCGCCTCCGGCTCGGACGCGATCGGGGAATTCCCGGCCGACCGGGGCTGGGATGTGGCGGGATTGTTCGATCCCGATCCGGACCGGTTCGGGAAGGTGTATACGCGCGAGGGCGGTTTTCTTTCCGGCGCCGGTGATTTCGATGCGGGGTTTTTCGGCATCGGCCCGCGTGAGGCGGCGGCGATGGATCCGCAGCAGCGGTTGTTTCTGGAGGCCTCGTGGGAAGCCCTGGAAGACGCCGGTATCGACCCGACCTCGCTGCGAGGCAGCGACACCGGCGTGATCGCCGGAGTGATGTACACCGACTACGAGCACACGGCCAAGGCCGCCGGCCCGGCAGCGGAGGGGCACGCGGGCACCGGATCGGTGAGCAGTGTGGTGTCGGGGCGAGTGGCCTACACGCTGGGGCTGGAAGGTGCGGCGCTGACGGTCGACACGGCATGCTCGTCGTCGCTGGTGGCGATCCATCTGGCCGCCCAGGCACTGCGCCGCCGGGAGACGTCCCTGGTGCTGGCCGGCGGTGTGACCGTGATGTCGACACCGTCGCTGTTCGTGGAGTTTTCGCGGCAACGGGGCTTGTCGCGTGATGGGCGGTGCAAGTCGTTCTCGGCCGGCGCGGACGGGGTGGGCTGGTCCGAGGGCGTGGGCGTGCTGGTGCTGGAACGGTTGTCGGACGCGCGGCGATCCGGGCACGAAATTCTGGCCGTCATTCGAGGATCGGCGGTGAATCAGGATGGTGCGAGCAATGGTTTGACCGCGCCGAACGGTCCGTCGCAGGAGCGGGTGATCGCGTCCGCGCTGGCAGCTGCCGGACTCGAGCCGGCGGATGTGGATGTGGTGGAGGCGCACGGGACGGGAACGCCGCTGGGTGATCCGATCGAGTCACAGGCGTTGATCTCCGCATACGGACAGCGGCGCGGCGCGCCATTGCGGCTCGGGTCGCTGAAGTCGAATATCGGGCATTCGCAAGCGGCCGCGGGCGTGGGCGGGGTGATCAAGGTCGTGCAGGCGTTGCGGCACGGAATGCTGCCCAGGACGCTGCACGTGGGTGAGCCGTCGCCGCATGTGGATTGGTCGGCGGGATCGGTGCGATTGCTTACCGAGGCGGAGCCCTGGCTCGCGGGTGAGCGGGTGCGGCGGGCCGGGGTGTCCTCGTTCGGGATCAGCGGCACCAACGCTCATTTGATCGTGGAGGAAGCGCCCGCGTCCGTCCCTTCGCCGGTCGAGGAGACCGCCGCGACCCCCGCTGCCGCGGCGGATGTGCTGCCGTTGCTGGTATCGGCCAAGTCCGATGCGGCACTGCGCGCCCAGGCGGATCGGTTGCGGCAGTGGCTGCTCGACAATCCAGATGCGGACCTGTGGAGTGTGGCGTCGTCGCTGATCGAGAACAGGACGCAATGGGACCGGCGCGCCGTGGTGGTGGGTCGCGATCGCGGACAGCTGGCGTCGGAGTTGGCGGACCTGGCGTCGGGGTCCTCGGCGGCCGGTGCGTCTGTCGCGGGTGGGACGGCATTTCTGTTCACGGGGCAGGGAACTCAGCGGGTGGGGATGGGGGCGGAGCTCTATGCGGCCTTCCCGGTTTTCGCGACGGCGTTGGACGAGGTCTGCGCGGAGTTCGATCCGCATCTCGGCGGGTCGTTGCGGGAGGTGATGTTCTCCGGCAGCGCTGCGACACGGCCGCCGGGGGTCGGCGCAGCCGATGTCGCACTGGATCGGACGGAGTGGACGCAGCCCGCGTTGTTCGCGTTCGAGGTGGCGTTGTTCCGGTTGATCGGGAGTTTCGGTGTGACCGCGGATGTGCTGGCCGGACATTCGATCGGCGAGCTGACGGCCGCCTACGTCGCGGGGGTGTGGTCGCTGGCGGACGCGTGTGCGCTGGTGGCGGCGCGGGGCCGCTTGATGGGTGCGTTGCCGGCGGGCGGCGCGATGCTCGCGGCCGCCCTGACCGAAAAGGAAGCGCTCGAACTCGTTGCGGTACACGGTGATCGGTTATCGGTCGCGGCTGTGAACGGCCCTTCGTCGGTGGTGCTGTCCGGCGCTGCCGACCTCGTCGAAGCGGCGGAGCGCGAGCTGTCCGACGCGGGCGTGCGGACATCGCGATTGCGGGTCGGTCACGCGTTCCATTCGGCGTTGATGGAGCCGATGCTCGACGAATTCCGTTCCGTGGCAGCGGGTCTGACATATCGATCGCCGACCGTTCCGGTGGTGTCGAACATCTCCGGCGGTGTCGCCGGTGCCGAGGTGACCGATCCGGAGTACTGGGTGCAGCAGGTACGCGGCTGCGTGCGATTCGCGCCCGGCGTCGATGCTCTCGTCGCGGCCGGGGTGCGGCGATTCGTGGAGGTGGGCCCGGATGCGGTGCTGGCATCCATGACTCGCCAGTGCCTGGCCGAATATCCGGAGGTCGAGGCGGGGGCGATGGTTGCCGCCGGGGCGCGGCGTTCGGTCGACGAAGTGACGCAGTGCGTGACGATGCTGGGGCAGCTGCACGCCTGCGGCGCCGAGGTGGATTGGCAGCCGATCTTCGCGGGCCGTCCGCTGCACCGGGTGTCGTTGCCCACGTACGCATTTCAGCGTCAGCGGTTCTGGTTGGAGCCGTTCGCCGCCGATGCCTCCGCGGTGTCGTCGGATCATCCGATCCTGACCGGCGTCGTCTTCGTTGCGGGCAGGGACGAATGGCTGTTCACCGGACGGATGTCGTTGCGGACCCACCCGTGGCTCGCCGATCACGCGGTCTTCGGCTCGGTGTTGCTGCCCGGGACCGGATTCGTGGAACTGGCGTTGACCGCCGGCACTCGGCTCGGCGCCGAGGTCGTCGAGGAACTGCTGCTGGAAGCGCCGCTGCTGGTGCCGGACGACACCGCGGTCGATATTCAGCTCGGTGTCGAGCCCGCCGATGGCGCGGGCAGGCGTCGGTTCGCCGTGCACTCCAGGGTGTCCGGTCAGCATTCCGACGGCGCGGAGTGGGTCGCGCACGCGACAGGGGTGCTGGCGCCCGTGGCCGGCGCGGCGAACGCGGTGTGGGACGGACGGGTGTGGCCGCCCGCGGGCGCCGAACCGGTGGACTCGGCGCGGCTGTACGAGCGGTTGGCGGACATGGGTTTCGGGTACGGCCCGGCATTCCGGGGTGTGCGCGCCGCGTGGATGCGCGGTGCCGAGGTGTTCGCTGAGCTGTCGTTGCCCGAGAACGCGGACGCGCGGCGGTTCCGGGTGCACCCGGCCTTGCTGGACGCCGCTTTCCACACCGCGATCGACCGTCTCGCCGATACCGGCGACGGCCGGGTGCCCTTGCCGTTCTCGTTCGCCGGAGTGCGCGTCTACCGGGAGGAAGCCACGGCCCTGCGGGTGCGTGTCACCCGCACCGACGACACCATCCGAGTAGATGCCGCCGACACGCACGGTCTACCCGTAGTAGCCGTCGACACCCTCGTCGCGCGCCCCGTCGATGCCCGCACCCTGCGCCGTGATCGCGCAACCTCGCACCCGCTCTACACCCTCCGGTGGACTCCGGCATCCACCTCGATCTCCGTGAATCGTTGTGCTGTAGCGGTATTGGGCTCCACGACGATGCCGGGCGCCGAGGCACACACGGATCTGGACGCTCTGCTCGCAATGCCGTCCGTACCCGAGATCGTCGTCTGGCACTGTGACGACGTCCCCGCGACGGGTGATGCCGCCCAGGTGGCCAGGCTGCGGGTATATGCGGCGCTGACGATGTTCCGGGACTGGATCGCCGACGAACGATCCGAGAAATCCACGCTGGTCGTCGTGACCCGCAACGCCGCGGAAATACCGGGCGAATTGTGTGATCCCGCGGCAGCGGCGGTATCCGGTCTGATCGCGTGTGCGCAGTCGGAACATCCCGGCCGGGTCGTCCAGATCGACCACGACGACGCCACCGCGGTGACATCCGGCACGGTGGTGCGAGCCGCGGATCTCGGTGAGCCGCAGGTGGCAGCGCGTGACAACACGCTCCTGGTACCCAGGCTGATACGGGCCGCCGCGCCGGATGCGGCACCGGTCTCGTTCGGCGGCGGGACGGTTCTGATCACCGGTGGCACCGGAGGTCTGGGTGCGCTGACGGCGCGACATCTGGTTGCGGCACATGGCGTTCGGAGCCTGCTGCTGGTTTCCCGGCGGGGACCGGATGCCCCGGGCGCCGCGGATCTGGTCGGCGATCTCGAGGCCGCGGGTGCGCAGGTCCGGGTGGCCGCCTGCGACGTCGCCGACCGAGATGCGCTGCGAGATCTGCTGCGGACCATCCCGGAGCAACACCCGCTGACCGCCGTGATCCACACCGCCGGCGTACTCGACGACGGCACCGTCGAGACGCTGACCACCGCGCAGATCGACCGCGTCATGCGGCCGAAAGTCGATGCGGCACTGCATCTGCACGAACTCACCCGGGATCACGACCTGTCGGCGTTCGTGCTGTTTTCCTCCGCCGCCCCGCTACTCGGTGGTCAGGGCCAGGGCAACTACGCGGCCGCGAACCGTTTCCTCGACGCACTCGCGCATCGTCGTCGCGAAACAGGCCTGCCCGCGCACTCGCTGGCGTGGGGGCTGTGGACGCTCGGTATGGCAGGCGTGCTCGATCGGGAAGATACCGAGGACATAGCCCGCCGTATTCGCACCCGGCTCGGGCTGCTACCCATCACCCCCGAGCCGGGATTGGCGATGTTCGACAAGGCGCTGGCCACCGGCCACTCGCTGCTGATGACCGCGTCGCTCGATAGGGACGCGCTGGCATCGCTCGCTCGCTCCGGCGTGCTGCCGCCGGTGCTGCGCGAGATCGTGCGCGCACCCGTGGCAGCGCAGCCCGGCAGCGAACGCGGCTCGCTGGTACAGCGTTTGGAGATGCTGCCTGAGGACGATCACTACGAGGTCATCCTCCAGGAGATACGCTCGCTGGCCGCCGTCGTCCTCGGACACAAGTCGGCCGCCGCGGTGGCCGCGGATGTGCCGTTCGCCGAACTCGGATTCGACTCGTTGGGCGGCGTCGAATTCCGTAACAGGCTCGCCGCCATCACGGGTCTGTCTCTGCCGTCGACGCTGGTGTTCGAGCATCCGACCGCCGCCGCGGTCGCGCAGCTGCTGCGGTCGCGGATGGGGGCCGTCGAGGTTCGGCACGAGCCGCCGCCCGCCGCATCGGGAGTACGTGGCCGGTTGACGGAGCTGGTGATGGCGGCGCATCGGCGCGGGGACGCGACCGAGGCGATGCCGCTGTTGATCGAAAGTGCCAGACTGAGCGTCGCTTTCGATGAGCCGGCCGCCGCGAATGGCCCCTCGGGGCCCATGCTGCTGTCGCGCGCCGGCGCCGGACCCAACCTGATCTGCATCCCGTCGTTCCTGGTCGGCAACGGACCGCACCAGTTCGGCCGCTTGGCGCGCGAACTCGGCGCCGAATTCGGTGTGTCCGCGTTGCGACTGCCGGGGACCCGAGTCGGTGAACCGATGCCGCCGACCTGGGACGCGCTGCTCGACCACCTTGCCGTTGTCACCGAAAACGCCACGGGCGAGCATCCGTTCGTACTCGTCGGCTACTCGATCGGCGGAGCGGTTGCGCACGCGCTCGCCGAACGGCTCGACGAGCGTGGTCGTGGCCCGGTCGGTGTCGCGATGCTCGACACCTATTCGCCGGATGGTGAAGACCTCATCGGCACCGTTTTCGCCGGCGCGCTCGGCCTGGTGCTCGATCGCGGTCACGAACTGATCGATATCGACGACCACGCACTGGTCGCCATGGGCAATTATGTGCGGATCTTCGGCGAGCGCGGCACGCGGTCCATTGCCGCGCCCACGCTGAATCTGCGAGCCACTGTCGGGCTACCGGGCCTCGATATTGCTGCGCCGGTGCCGGATTGGCAGCACCGCGGCGACACGATCCACATATCCGCCGACCACTTCTCCCTCATCGAAGACGCGGCACCGGCTGCGGCAGAGGGGATTCGGCGATGGCTCCACTCGATTGCGAGCGACGTCGTGGGCAACCGATGAACCGCGTGATCGCGAAAAACACATGCTTGGAATCGAATAAGGCGAGATAGAGGAATCATGGTCGACGCGAATGAGATCGCCATTGTCGGAATGTCGTGCCGGATGCCCGGCGCTTCCGATCTCGAGAGCTTCTGGCGGTTGTTGCGCGATGGGCGCGAGGCTATCGGCTCCGCTCCCGCAGACCGCCCGCGAATCGAGGAGAAGGCCGGATTCCTGGCTTCGGCATCGGAATTCGACGCCGACTTCTTCGGGGTGGCGCCGAATGAGGCGCGTGCGATCGATCCGCAGCAGCTGCTCGGTCTCGAGCTGAGCTGGGAGGCGCTCGAAGACGCGGGCTACCGCGATCGCGACGGTGCCCGCGCGGGAGTGTTCCTGGGCAGCACCGGAACCGATTTCGCCGAAATCGAGGCGTCGAGGGGTAAGTCCGGCGTCGGCAGGCATTCGTTGTCGGGCGTCGGGCGCGGCGTCGCCGCCAACCGGATTTCGAATTACTACGGGTTCACCGGTCCGAGCATCGTGGTGGACAGCGGGCAGTCCTCGTCGCTGGTCGCGGTGCACCTGGCGTGTGAATCGTTGCGCGGCGGCGAGTGTGATGTGGCCTTGGCGGGCGGGCTGAATCTCATCCTGTCGCCGCTGGGTGGTGAGCGCTACGAGCAGTTCGGCGCGCACTCACCGTCGGGACGGTGCTATACCTTCGATGAACGTGCGGACGGCACGGTTCGCGGCGAAGGCGGCGGCATCGTCGTACTCAAGCCGCTGGCGCGCGCGGTCGCCGATGGTGACCGGATCTACGCGGTGATCCGCGGCAGTGCTATCAACAGCGGCAATGAGCGTCAAGTGCTGAGCGCGCCCAGTGTGTCCGCGCAGACCGCGGTGATCAGGGCCGCGCTGGCGGCCGCCGATGTGGAACCCGCGTCGGTGGATTATGTGGAGCTGCACGGAACCGGTACACCCGCGGGCGATCCGGTGGAAGCGCGGGCCCTCGGCGAGATCTATGGCGCCGGGCGGTCCGGGAGCGCACCGCTGGCTGTCGGTTCGGTCAAGACGAATATCGGGCATCTGGAGGGTGCCGCCGGGATCGCCGGCCTGATCAAGACCGTGCTGAGCCTGCGGCATCGGGAACTGGCGCCCAGCTTGAACTTTCACACCGCCAATCCGCAGATTCCACTCGAAGCGCTGCGATTGCGGGTGCAGACCGCGACGGAGCACTGGCCGGGCGCGGCACAGCGCCGGGCGGGCGTGTCGTCGTTCGGAATGGGTGGCACGAACGCACATGTGATTCTGGAGGAGGCGCCGGCGCCGGTCGCGGGTGATGCGGGTGTGGCCGCCGCCGACCGCCCGGTGACCTGGGTGTTGTCCGGGCAGAGCTCGGAAGCGTTGCGGCAGCAGGCTGTTCGATTGCAGGAGTGGCTGGCCGGACATCCGGCCGGTGATGCCGCCGATGTGGCGTATTCGCTCATCCATTCGCGCACGGCGTTGGACTGGCGGGGCGCGGTGATCGGACACGACGCCGACGCGATGGGTGTCGCGCTGGCCGCACTGGCCGATCCGGCGGCGCAGACCTCGGATGAGGCTGCGGTGGTGTCGGGTCGTGTGGTGCCGCGTCGGGTGGCGTTTGTTTTTCCGGGGCAGGGGAGTCAGTGGGTGGGGATGGGTGCGGGGTTGTTGGCTGGGGGTGGGGTGTTTGCGGAGTCGGTGGCGGAGTGTGAGGTGGCGTTGGCGCCGTTTGTGGGTTGGTCTTTGAGCGCGGTGTTGCGGGGTGAGGCTGGGGTTGGGTCGTTGGATCGGGTGGATGTTGTTCAGCCGGTGTTGTTTGCGGTGATGGTGTCGTTGGCGCGGGTGTGGCGTGCGGCGGGTGTGGAGCCGTCGGTGGTGGTGGGGCATTCGCAGGGTGAGATCGCGGCGGCTGTGGTTGCGGGTGGGCTGTCGCTCTCGGATGGCGCGCGCATCGTGGCGGTGCGGTCGCGTGCCGTCGCCGAGGTGCTGGCGGGTTCGGGTGGTATGGCGTCGATCGGTTCTACGGCGGAGGTGGTTGCCCAGCGGTTGTCGGGTTTCGGGGGCCGGTTGTCGGTCGCGGCGGTCAATGGTCCCGGCCAGGTTGTGGTGTCGGGTGAGGCCGCGGCGTTGGACGAGTTTCTGGCGGGGTGTGCGGCCGATGGTGTGTGGGCCAGGCGGATTCCGGTGGATTACGCCTCGCATTCGGCGGCGGTGGAGGCCGTTCGCGACCGGGTGCTGGCGGAGCTGGAATCGGTTGTGCCGGTATCGGGTTCGGTGCCGTTCTTCTCGACTGTGACAGCGGATTTCATGGACACCGCCGAGCTGGACGCCGGGTACTGGTACCGGGGGCTGCGTGAGCACGTGCGCTTCGCCGACGCGATCGAGACGTTACTGGACTCGGGGACGAATGCGTTCGTGGAGACGAGCCCGCATCCTGTGGTGTCGACGGCGATCGAGCTGACGGCGGATTCGATGGGGCTGGCGGACCGGGTCGCGGTCGTCGGCACGCTGCGGCGCGACCACGGCGGCCGACAGCAGTTCGCCGCGGCCTTGGCACATGCCTACTGCGTGGGTATCGATGTAGCACCGGAACTGCTGGCCCCACCGGCACAGCGGGTGGAACTGCCGACGTATGCGTTCCAGCGGCGGCAGTGCTGGACGCTGGATGGCGTGGAGCCGCTTCCGGCTCCGCAGCGCACCGCGTCCCCGGTTCGAAGCAGGCGTGCCGTGGTGGAGGGCCCGCTGGCGCCGCGGTTGTTCGCCGCGGCCGAGCGTGACCGCGACGCGCTCGTGCTCGAGGTCGTGGCCGAACAGGCCGCGGCGGTGCTCGGCCATGATTCGGCCGATGCCGTCGCACCCGATCTGCCGTTCACCGCCGCCGGATTCGATTCGGTGAGCGGACAACAGCTTCGGAGCAACCTGGCATCGGCCACCGGTGTGCCGTTGCCCGCGACCCTGATCTTCGACCACCCGACGCCGATGGCGGTGGCGCGGCTGGTGCGTGCACATCTGGAAGGGATCGATCCCGATGTGCCACGAGTGACTCACCGGGCCGTCTCCGATGAGCCGATCGCCATCGTCGGTATCGGCTGCCGTTTCCCGGGTGGTGTCGGATCGGCCGATGATCTCTGGGAACTCGTCGCGGCGGGACGGGACGTGATCGCGCCGTTCCCATCGGATCGGGGCTGGGATCTGGAGCGGTTGTTCGATGCGGACCCGGATAAGCCGGGGACCGTGTACACCCAGGAGGGCGGCTTCCTCGATGACGCCGGCGGTTTCGATGCGAGCTTCTTCGGCGTGGGCCCGCGCGAGGCGGCGGCGATGGATCCGCAGCAGCGGCTGATGCTGGAGGTCTCCTGGGAGGCGCTCGAGGACGCGGGTATCGACCCCGCGTCGCTGCGCGGCAGCGATACCGGCGTCTACGTCGGCGCCTGCTCGTCGGGGTACGCGCCCGGGGTCGTCGGTGAATACGAAGGTTTCCGGCTGACCGGGACATCACACAGCGTGGTATCCGGCCGTGTCTCTTATGTTTTCGGTCTGGAAGGCCCGGCGGTCACGGTCGATACCGCGTGTTCGTCGTCGCTGGTCGCATTGCACCTGGCGTGCCAGGCATTGCGTCAGGGGGAAGCATCGCTGGCGCTGGCGGGCGGTGTGAGTGTGTCGGCGAGTCCGAGTCTGTACGTGGATTTCGCGCGACAGCGGGGGCTGGCGCCGGATGGGCGATCCAAGGCGTTCGCCGCCGCGGCCGACGGCGTGACGTGGTCCGAGGGCGTCGGGGTGCTCGTGGTCGAGCGGCTGTCGGACGCACAGCGGCTGGGGCACGACATTCTCGGCGTGGTGCGCGGCAGCGCGATCAATCAGGACGGTGCGAGCAATGGCCTGACCGCGCCGAACGGTCCATCGCAGGAGCGTGTGATCGCGCAGGCGCTGGCCAATGCCGGGCTCCGGGCATCGGATGTGGACGCGGTCGAAGCCCATGGCACCGGAACGGCATTGGGTGACCCGATCGAGGCGCAGGCATTGATCGCCACCTACGGGCAGGACCGGTCGGAGCCCTTGCGGATCGGGTCGGTGAAGTCGAATATCGGTCACGCGGTCGCCGCGGCCGGTATCGGTGGTGTCATCAAGATGGTGGCCGCCCTGCGGCACGAAACTCTGCCGCGAACGCTGCATGTCGATGCGCCGACGCCACACGTGGATTGGTCGGCAGGGTCGGTGCGATTGCTGACCGAGGCCGAGCGCTGGCCCATCTCCGATCGGGTGCGGCGTGCGGGTGTGTCGTCGTTCGGGATCAGCGGCACCAACGCGCATGTGATTCTCGAGGAAGCGCCGGCAGTCGTACCGTCGCCGGACGAAGACGCCGCCGCGGTGGCGACCGATGTGGTTCCTGTGCTGGTGTCGGCCAAGTCCGACGAGGCGTTGCGCGCACAGGCGGATCGGCTGCGGCAGTGGATGATCGACCGGCCCGATGCCAGTGTCGCCGATATCGCGTATTCCTCGGTCGAGACACGCGGACACTTCGATCGGCGCGGCGCGGTCGTGGGCCGCGACCGGGAACAGGTGCTGGCCGGTCTCGCCGCTCTCGCCTCGGGCGAGGCGGCGTCGGTCTTCGAGGGGCAGGTCATCCCGGGGAAGACGGCGTTCCTGTTCACCGGTCAGGGTGCGCAGCGAGCCGGGATGGGCGCGCAGTTGTACGGCGCGTTTCCGGTGTTCGCGTCGGCATTGGACCAGGTGTGCGCCCAGATCGATCCGCTGCTCGGCCGGTCGCTGAAAGACCTGATGTTCGATGAGGAGAACGCGGCGCTGCTGGACCTCACGGAGTTCACCCAGCCCGCGCTGTTCGCCTTCGAGGTGGCGCTGTTCCGGTTGGTGGAGTCCTTCGGTATGGCGCCGGATGTGCTGATCGGGCATTCGATCGGCGAGTTGGTGGCCGCCTGTGTGACGGGGGTGTGGTCGCTGGCGGATGCGTGCGCCCTGGTGGTGGCACGCGGGCGGCTGATGGGCGCGCTGCCCGAGGGCGGGGCGATGCTCGCGGTGGCGGTACCCGAGGATCGGGCAGCCGGGATGCTGACCGAGTTCCAGGGCCGGGTATCGATGGGCGCGGTGAACGGTCCGTCGTCGGTGGTGCTGTCCGGTGACGCCGCGGCGATAGCCGGGATCGAGGACAAGCTGGCCGGCGAAGGAGTCAAGACCTCCCGGTTGCGGGTCAGTCATGCGTTCCACTCGGCGTTGATCGAGCCGATGCTCGATGAATTCCGCAGTGTGGCAATGGGATTGACCTATCACGAGCCGGCCGTTCCGATCGTGTCGAATGTGTCGGGTGTCCTGGCCGGCGCCGAGGTGACCGATCCGGGTTACTGGGTCGACCAGGTGCGTGGCTGTGTCCGGTTCGCACCGGGTATCGAGACCGCGGTAGCGGCCGGGGTGCGGCGGTTCGTGGAGATCGGCCCCGATGCCGTGTTGTCCGCGATGACTCGACAGTGCCTGGCCGAGATCCCGGATGTGGAGGCCACATCGACGGTGGTCGCCGCGGCCCGGCGTGCGGCCGACGAGCCGACGCAATTCGTGTCCGCGCTGGCACAGGCCCATGTGGCAGGTATGAGTGTGGACTTGCGCCCGCTGTCGGCCGGTCGCGGTGCACAGCGGGTTTCGTTGCCCAGCTACGCCTTCCAGCATCGGCGGTACTGGCTGCAGCCTGTCGAAGCGGCAGCGGGCGACTCTGGGGGTCATCCGATTCTGACGGGTGTGACCGAGCTCGCCGATACCGACGAATGGTTGTTCACCGGCCGGTTCTCGTTGCGCACGCATCCATGGATCGCCGACCACATGGCCTACGGCGTCGTGGTGGTGCCGGGCGTGCTGTTGCTCGAGTTCCTGCTCGCCGCAGGTCGCGGGATCGGCTGCGAGGTGGTCGAGGAAGTCATGGTGCAGGCGCCGATCCGGCCCGGTGCGGACGCGGTCGATGTGCAGGTGCTGGTGCAGTCGGCCGATGAGTCCGGGCGGCGTTCGTTCGAATTCTTCTATCGGAATGCCTCCGATGGGGAGTGGGTGCGCAACGCCACGGGCGTGTTCGCGGCGGAGCCGGCCGACGATTCGGCGTTGGTGTCGCAGCTGCGGGACCAGGAGTGGCCACCGGCCGATGCCGAACGCGTGGACGTGGATCGGCTGACGCTTCCGGCACAGATCACCGAGGACACCGGACTCGAGTACGGTCCGGCGTTCATCGGTGTGCCGGCGGTATGGCAGCGTGGCGACACGGTCTTCTCGGAGGTCGTGCTGGACACCGACGCGGCACCGGAGTCCGGGCACGGTGTGCATCCGGCCTTGATGGAGCTGGTCGTGCATGCCGGACTGTCCCGCTTGGTTTTCCGGGCCGCGGAGCCCGACCCCGATTCCGGGTGGTTGCTGTTCCAGTGGGGCGGTGCGCGTTTTCATGCGCCGGTGCCCACAGAGGTGACGGAGCTGCGGGTCATGGCGGTGAAAGCCGGAGTGAACACCATCGCCGTCGCGGCCGTCGATACGAACGGCAATCCGATCCTGTCGATCGACGCCGTCATGATGCGTCGCAACGACGCCAAGGAATTCCGGCGCGGCTTGTCCGAGGACGCGGCCGGTCTGTACCAGGTGCACTGGGAGCCTGCCACGGCAGCGTCGGCCGGATCGCCGTCGCCGTCGATGGCCGTGCTCGCGGATTCGGCGGTACCGGGGATCGGCATGTCATTCGCTTCCGTCGCTGAACTCATTGCGGCGGAACAGCTTCCGGAAGTCGTGGTGTGGCGCGTCCCGGAACAGGCGGCGGATGGTCCGGCAGTGGTGCGGGCCGGGGTGCACAGCACGCTGGCCACGGTGAAATCCTGGCTTGCCGAGGAGCGACTGTCCGATGTCCGGATGGTGCTGCTCACCACCGGTGGGGCGGGGCTGCCCGGCGAGGTGCCGGATGTGGTGGCGGCCGCGGCGTGGGGGTTGGTCCGCAGTGCGCAGTCGGAGAATCCGGGGCGGTTCGTTCTCCTCGACGAGGATCCGGCCGAGCGGTCGGGCGCCGACCGGATCGCGGCGGTGCTGGCCTCGGGTGAGCCGCAGGCCGCGGTGCGGGGTGCGGGAGTTCTGGTTCCCAGGCTCACCCGGACATCGAAGGCCGACGAGGTGCGCGACGCCGGCGCGGCGCCGGCTTTCGGCGACGGCGCGGTCTTGATCACCGGTGGTACCGGTGGTCTCGGTGCGTTGTTCGCCCGGCACCTGGTCGCCGAATACGGCGTGCGCAGGTTGGTGCTGTCGTCGCGGCGGGGTCCCGAGGCGCCGGGGGCGTCCGAGCTCGTCGCCGAACTGGGCCGGGCGGGCGCCGATGCCCGCGTGGTCGCGTGTGATGTCGGCGACCGTGACGCGGTGCGAAACCTGTTGGACGCCATGGATTCCGACGGCGGTGTGACCGCTGTGGTGCATACGGCGGGTGTTATCGACGACGGCACCGTGGAGTCGCTGACCAGTGAACAGGTGGACCGGGTGCTGGCGCCGAAGGTGTACGGGGCGTGGTATCTGGACGAGCTGACTCGTGACCGCGATATGTCGGCGTTCGTGGTCTTCTCGTCGATGGCGGGGGTGCTGGGTTCGGCCGGGCAGGGCAATTACGCCGCGGCCAACGCTTTCCTGGACGGTCTGGTGCAGCGACGCCGCGCGGCGGGCTCGGCTGCGGTGTCGCTGGCATGGGGGCCGTGGAACTCCGGCAGCGGCATGACCGGGGAACTGGACAGCACCGCACTCGCACGATGGGAGCGGCTGGGGCTGGGCCGGCTCGGTGATGCCGAGGGCCTGCGGTTGTTCGACGAAGCGGTCGCCGGTTCGCAGGAGCGTCCGGCCGCGATCCGGTTCGACCCGAGCGTATTGCGGCGCGTGTCGGATCCCGATGCGGTTCCGGCCGTTTTGCGCGGTTTCGTACCGCGTTCGATGCGCCCGGCGAAGGCTGCGGGAAAGCCCGCGGCCGGTGCGCTGGCCGAGCGGTTGGCCCAGGTGCCCGAGGCCCGGCGTGCCGACGTGGTGTCGGAGGTGGTGCTGGCGCAGGCGGCGGCGGTGCTGGGACATGATTCGGCGGCCGATATCCGGCCCGATCGGCGCTTCGACGAGATCGGTTTCGATTCGCTGGGTGGCGTGGAATTCCGGAACCGGCTGAACAAGGCCACCGGTATTCAGCTGCCGTCGACTCTGGTGTTCGATTATCCGACCCCCGCGGCGGTGGCGAAACTGGTGTTGTCGAAGGTGGAGCCGAAAGCCGCGAGCGAACCGGTCAAGAAGGTGGCCCGCCGGACCCGGACCGACGAGCCGATTGCCATCGTGGGGATGGGCTGCCGGTTCCCCGGCGGTGTGACGTCGCCGGATGAGTTGTGGGACCTTCTCGCCGGGGGAATCGACGCGACCAGTGAGTACCCGTCGGATCGCGGATGGGATCTGGAGCGGCTGTTCGACGAGGACCCGGACAAGCCGGGCACCGTGTACAGCCGTCGTGCCGGATTCCTCGACGGCGCCGGTGATTTCGATGCCGGCTTCTTCGGAATCAGTCCGCGCGAGGCATCGGCGATGGACCCGCAACAGCGTCATTTGCTCGAATCGTCCTGGGAAGCATTGGAAAACGCGGGAATCGACCCGGCCGCGTTGCGCGGCACCGATGCCGGCGTGTTCGTGGGGGCGTGCTACTCGGGCTATTTCAACCGGGTCACCCCCGAGTTCGAGGGCCATCGGCTCACCGGCACGCAGGGCAGTGTGACGTCGGGACGGCTGTCGTATGTCTTCGGTATCGAAGGACCTTCGGTCACCGTGGACACCGCGTGCTCCTCGTCGCTGGTCGCCTTGCATCTGGCCTGTCAGGCGCTGCGGCAGGGAGAGACCTCGCTGGCCTTGACGGGCGGTGCGACCATCTACGCCGATCCCTATCTCTCCATCGATTTCGCAAGGCAGCGCGGCATATCGCGTGAGGGTCGTTGCAAGTCGTTCGCTGCCACGGCAGATGGCACGGCATTCTCCGAGGGCGTCGGCATGCTCGTGCTCGAGCGCCTGTCGGACGCGCAGCGCGCGGGTCACCCCGTGCTGGCGGTGGTCCGGGGCAGCGCGATCAACCAGGACGGGGCGAGTAACGGTTTGTCGGCGCCGAATGGTCCTTCGCAGGAGCGGGTGATCACCACGGCGTTGGCGAACGCGGGGCTGGAGCCGACCGATATCGATGCGGTGGAGGCACACGGGACGGGAACGCCGCTGGGTGATCCGATCGAGGCGCAGGCCCTGATCGGAACCTACGGGCAGGGGCGATCGAGTGGGCCGCTGTGGCTCGGGTCGTTGAAGTCGAATATCGGGCATACCACGGCCGCGGCGGGTGTGGGCGGTGTCATGAAGATGGTGCTGGCGTTGCGGCACGAGACGCTGCCGAAAACCCTGCACGTGGACGAGCCGAGCCCGAAGGTGGACTGGTCGGCCGGCGAGGTGGAGTTGCTGACCGAGTCGCGGCCGTGGCCGCGCAACGGGCGTGCTCGTCGCGCGGGCGTGTCGTCGTTCGGTGTCAGCGGCACCAACGCCCACGCCATCCTGGAGGAGGCGCCGCTCCCGACTCGCGCCGAATCTCCCATTGCCGCACAAGATTCGGGTCCAGCCGATTCGGATGCCATGTCGTGGATGTTGTCGGCGGTGAGTCCGGAGGCATTGCGGCAGCAGGCTGTTCGGCTCGAGCAGTGGTTGCGCACGCACCCGGATACCGACGCGGCCGATGTGGCGCATTCATTGCTGCGTCACCGGTCGCAGTTGGATTGGCGCAGTGCGGTTGTCGGTCGCGATCGCGACGGATTGATGGCGGGCCTGGCCGGATTGATCGAGTCGGAGGCACTGTCGCCCGAGGGGCCCGTCGAGGTGGTGTCGGGTCGTGTGGTGCCGCGTCGGGTGGCGTTTGTTTTTCCGGGGCAGGGGAGTCAGTGGGTGGGGATGGGTGCGGGGTTGTTGGCTGGGGGTGGGGTGTTTGCGGAGTCGGTGGCGGAGTGTGAGGTGGCGTTGGCGCCGTTTGTGGGTTGGTCTTTGAGCGCGGTGTTGCGGGGTGAGGCTGGGGTTGGGTCGTTGGATCGGGTGGATGTTGTTCAGCCGGTGTTGTTTGCGGTGATGGTGTCGTTGGCGCGGGTGTGGCGTGCGGCGGGTGTGGAGCCGTCGGTGGTGGTGGGGCATTCGCAGGGTGAGATCGCGGCGGCTGTGGTTGCGGGTGGGCTGTCGCTGTCGGATGGCGCCCGGGTCGTCGCGCTTCGTTCTCTCGTTGTGGCACAAGACCTTGCGGGTCACGGCGGTATGGCCTCGGTGAGCGCGGCCGCCGAGGTGGCTGCCGAGCGGTTGGCGGGTTTCGGCGGCCGGCTGTCGGTGGCAGCGGTCAACGGTCCGGGCCAGATCGTGGTTTCCGGTGAAGTGTCGGCCCTCGAGGAATTCCTGGCGGGGTGTGCGGCCGATGGTGTGTGGGCCAAGCGGATTCCGGTGGATTACGCCTCGCATTCGGCGGCGGTGGAGGTCGTTCGCGACCGGGTGCTGGCGGAGCTGGAATCGGTTGTGCCGGTATCGGGTTCGGTGCCGTTCTTCTCGACGGTATCCGGCGATTACGTGGACACGGCGACCTTGGATGCCGGGTATTGGTATCGGGGGCTGCGTGAACAGGTCAGGTTCGCGGAGTCGGTGGCGGCGTTGCAGCGTGCGGGGACGAATGCCTTTATCGAGGTGAGCCCGCATCCGGTGCTGACGATGGGGATCGAGGCGACGGCGGGAGAGCTGGGTCTGGCCGATCGGGTGGCCGTGCTGAGCACGCTGAAGCGTGATCAGGGTGATCCGCTGCAGGTCACCACCGCGTTGGCGCAGGCCTACTGTGCCGGCGTCGACGTGGCGGCCGACGCGTTGGCTCCGGTCGTGACACGGGCGCTCGGTACGCTCCGACCCGTCGCTCGGGTGGATCTGCCGACGTACGCCTTCCAGCACAAGCGGTACTGGTTGCAGCCGAGCGCCGCCCGGGATGTGTACCAGTCGGGGCTGGGCGAGGCGAAGCATCCGCTGCTGGGTGCGGCGGTCTGGATGCCGGACTCCGAAGCGGTGGTGTTGACCGGGCGCCTGTCGCTGGCGGATCACCCGTGGCTGGCCGATCACGCGATCAACGGAGCGGCCCTGCTGCCGGGGACGGCCTTCGTCGAATTGGCGTTGCATGCCGGGACGATGGTCGGCTGTCCCCGGCTGGCCGAGCTGGTCGTGGCCGCGCCACTGGTCCTACCGGCCGATGGCGCCGTTGAACTTCGGGTGATGGCGGCCGCACCCGATGATGCGGGAGCACGAGCCGTATCGGTGTATTCGCGCCCGCAGAGCGACGGCGAATCGGACCAGGACGGCCCGGGATCGTCCGGCGCACCGCGCTCGGAATGGGTACGCCATGCCACGGGAACCGTTGTCGCCTCGCAGCTTTCGGCTCCCGAACCGATCGGGGCCGATGCGGCGAGCTGGCCGCCCGTCGGAGCGCTGCCGGTACACATCGGCGATGCGTACGCCGAGTTGGCCGAGCGCGGCTACGACTACGGGGCGATGTTCCAGGGGCTGACCGCTTTGTGGCGCCGTGGCGACGAACTCTTCGCGGAGGTCGCGCTGCCGGAGCAGGCACAGTCGGCGGATCGGTTCGGGGTGCATCCGGCACTGCTGGACGCGGCACTGCACACGATCGGCCTCGGTGGGATGAGTGCGCCTGCCGCGCCCGGTGAGATCCTCGTGCCCTATTCGTGGGAGAACGTGACCGTGGACGCGGTAGGTGCCGCGTCGGCCCGTGTTCGAGTGGCGCCGGCCGGGACCGACCCGCAGGACCAGCGAATCACCCTCACGCTCACCGACTCTCAGGGCGCAAAGATCGCCGAGATCGCGGCGTTGACCCTGCGTCCGATCCAGATCGGCGCGGTGGGCGCGGCGGCGCCCGACGGTACCTACCGTCTGCGCTGGGTTCCGTTGCCCGCGCCGAATCCGGACGACGTGGCCGCGGCCACGCGGTGGGCGAGCACGGACGACGGCGAGACGGTGACCGTTGACGGCCGGCCCGCGACGGTGATTCGACTCGATGGTCTCGTGGCCGGCGCCACGGCGGCAGCGGACACGGACGTGCCCGATGCGGTGCAGAGTCGGCTGGCCGAGGTCGTGGCGCGCGGCAAGGAGCTGCTGGCCCAGGATCAGCGCATCGTCGTGGTCACCCGAGGTGCGGTCGCGACGGCCGCGGGCGAGCCCGTGGATCTCGTCGGCGCGGCGGTCTGGGGCCTGCTGCGCAGCGGACAGAACGAGCATCCCGACCGGATCACCGTTGTGGACGTGGACCGCTGGGACGACTGTCGCGATGCCGTTGCCACGGCCTTGGCCTCGGCGGACGAGCCCCAGGTCGCGGTGCGCGCCGGCGTTCCCTACGTGCCGCGGCTGACATCCGACCGCGGCGACGTGGTGGGAAGCGGTGACGCGCTGCGGGCCCCGGCGTGGGCGTTGCGTCAGCTCGGCAAGGGCTCCTTGACCGGTGACAACTTCGCTCTGGTCGAAACCCGCACTGCCGTGCAGGAGCTCGGGCCCGGTCAGGTTCGGGTGGGTCTGCGCGCCTCGGGCGTCAACTTCCGGGACGCACTGATCACCTTGGGTATGTATCCGAACCCGGACGCCACCATCGGCATGGAGGGTGCGGGCGTGGTACTGGAGGTGGCGCCGGACGTCACCGAATTCGCCATCGGCGACCGGGTTTTCGGGATGATCGAGGGCATCGGTTCGGTCGTTGTGACCGACAGCAGGCGGCTGGCTCCGATACCGCGGGGATGGTCGTTCGCACAGGCGGCCGCCGTGCCCGTGGTGTTCATTACCGCGTACTACAGCCTCGTCGATCTCGCCGACGCCCGGCCGGGGGAGACGTTGCTGCTGCATGTCGCCACCGGCGGTGTCGGCACGGCCGCTGTGCAACTGGCGCGTCATCTCGGTCTGCGGCTGCTGGTCACCGCCGACCCTTCCAAATGGGATGTGCTGCGCGGCATGGGATTCGACGATGCGGTCATCGGTGACTCGCGCACCCTCGAATTCGAGCGGAAGTTCCTCGAGGTCACCGGCGGCAGTGGTGCAGACATCGTGCTCGATTCGCTGGAAGGCGAATTCGTCGACGCCTCACTGAGATTGCTGCCACGCGGTGGCCGCTTCCTCGAGATGGTGGCTACCGATCGGCGCGATCCCGGCGAGGTCGCCGAGCAGCACCCGGGCGTGCACTACCGCTACTTCCATCTCGACGAGATCGGGCTCGATCGATTGCGCGAGATCATGAGTGCCCTGATCGAATTGATCGATACGGGGGTACTGGCACCGCCTCCGATCACCGGATGGGATCTGCGGCAGGCGCCGGAGGCGTTCCGGTTCGTGGGCGAGGGCAAGCATATCGGCCGCAACGTGCTCACCATTCCGACCCCGCTGCGCCCCGACGGCACCGTGCTGATCACCGGCGGTACCGGTGTTCTGGGTGCGATGGCGGCCCGCCATCTCGTCGTCGAGCACGGTGTGCGGCGGCTGGTGCTCGCGAGCAGGCGCGGTCCCGCCGCCGACGGTGCCGCCGGCCTGGCGGAGGAATTGACGGCGCTGGGCGCACAGGTGGAGGTGGTCGCCTGCGATGTGGCCGACCGGGAGGCGCTCGACAAGCTGCTGGCGAGTATTGCACCGGAGCACCCGCTCACCGGCGTCGTCCACACGGCGGGTGCGCTGGCCGACGGTCTGCTCGCCGACATGACCCCGCAGCAGCTCGCGACGACGCTGCGCCCGAAGGTCGACGCGGCATGGAATCTGCACGAGGCGACCGAGGATCTGGATCTGTCGCAGTTCGTGCTCTATTCCTCGGTCGCGGGCGTGATCGGCACTCGGGGACAAGCGAATTACGCCGCCGCCAACGTCTTCCTCGATGCGCTGGCACACCACCGGCACCTGAGCGGTCTGCCCGCGACATCGGTGGCATGGGGTCTGTGGCAACAGCGCAGCGGGCTGACCGATGCTCTCGGCGAGGCCGACCTGGCCCGGTTGCGGCGGGAGGGAATCGTCGCGCTGGGCGAACAGGACGGGCTGGCGCTGTTCGACGCGGCACTGGTGGATCAGGAGTCCGCGCTGGTTGCCGCGCGGTTCGACCGGACCGCGCTGCCCGACCCGGTCCCCGCGATACTGCGGGGTCTGGTGCGACATTCGGAGCGGAATACGGTGAGCGACAAGCGCTCGCGTGGCTTCGAGCTGGGCCTGATACCGGAAGCCGAACGGGAGCAGGCCGTCGTGGACTTCGTTCTCGAACAGGTGGCGGCCGTACTGGGCTACTCGTCGGCCGCAGATATCGAGCCGGACAGGGGATTCGACGAGATCGGGCTCGACTCGCTGTCGGGTGTGGAGCTTCGCAACCGGCTGTCGAAAGCCACCGGCCTCCAGATTCCGGTGACGCTCGTCTTCGACTACCCGACCGCCCCCGAACTGGGCGGTTATCTGTACGAGCGATTGGCCCCGGCGGTGGCCGTCTCGCCGGCTGCGGCCGGCACCACATCCGACGACATCGCCCATCTGGCGGCGATGGTCGATCGGGTCCTGGCCGCGGCGGGAGACGACGACGCCACGGTCACCGCACTGCTCGGTATCGGCGACCGGCTTCGGTCCCACCTGGGCGGGAGGTGGCGCGGCGATGAGGACGAATACGCCGACCTCGCCACACATTCCCCCGACGAGCTGTTCGATCTGATTGATGAGGAGTTCGGTCGCTCATGAGCAACGAGGAAAAGCTCACCCGGTATCTGCGCAAAGTCACCGGGGACCTGCGAACCGCCAATAAGCGCATCCAGGAATTAGAAGAGGGTGCGCGCGAGCCGATCGCGATCGTCGGGATGAGCTGCCGCTTTCCCGGCGGCGTGGAATCCCCCGCGCAGTTGTGGGATCTGGTGGCCTCCGGTGCCGACGCGGTCGGCGGCTTTCCCGTCGACCGCGGGTGGGATCTGGACACACTCTTCGACCCCGATCCCGGTGTGCCCGGGACGATCTATACGCGTGAGGGTGGGTTCATCCATTCGGCGCCCGAATTCGACGCGGGCTTCTTCGGGATCGGCCCACGCGAGGCCGCCTCGATGGATCCACAACAGCGTCTGACGCTTGAGGCTTCCTGGGAAGCTCTCGAGGATGCGGGCATCGACCCGAAGTCGTTGCGAGGCAGCGACACCGGCGTCTTCGCCGGTGTCTTCCACCAGAACTACGGCCCTCGCATCGGCTCCCCGGCGCTGACGGCGGAGGCCGAAGGTCATGCCGTTCTAGGCGTGTCGAGCTGTGTGCTGTCCGGCCGGGTCTCCTACCTGTTCGGTTTCAAGGGCCCCACGTTGTCCGTGGACACCGCGTGCTCGTCGTCGCTGGTGGCATTGCATCTGGCGTGCCAGGCGCTGCGGCGGGGCGAGACGTCGCTGGCTCTGGTGAGCGGTGTGACCGTGATGTCGGACCCGTCCCATCTGATCGCCTTCGCGCGTCAGCGAGCGCTGTCGGCGGATGCGCGGTGCAAGGCGTTTGCGGCAGCCGCGGACGGGACCGGTCTCTCGGAGGGGCTCGGGATCCTGGTCGTCGAACGGCTCTCGGACGCACGGCGATTGGGTCACGACGTGCTCGCGCTGGTGCGCGGGACGGCGATCAACCAGGACGGTGCGAGCAAGGGGCTGACCGCGCCGAACGGTCCGGCGCAGGAACGGGTGATCGCGGCGGCGCTGGCGAATGCGGGCCTCGCACCGTCGGATGTGGACGTGGTGGAGGCGCACGGGACGGGCACCAAGCTGGGTGATCCGATCGAGGCGGGTGCGCTGATGTCGGTCTACGGTGCGCGGGGTGAGCGTGGGCCGCTGCGTTTGGGGTCGCTCAAGTCGAATATCGGTCATACCAATGCCGCCGCGGGTGTCGCCGGTGTGATCAAGATGGTCGAAGCGATGCGCCACGGTGTGCTGCCGAAGACGCTGCATGTGGATGCGCCCACGCCGCACGTGGATTGGTCCGCGGGCACGATGCGGTTGCTGACGGAGGCCGAGCCGTGGCCCGCGAGCGGGCAGGTGCGGCGTGCGGGTGTGTCGTCGTTCGGAATCAGCGGCACCAACGCTCATGTGATCCTGGAGGAAGCCCCTGCCGATCCGGAGGCCGCCGAGTCGGCGGGCGAATCCGAGCAGGTGGTCACGGCCGAGCCCGTGGCGTCGGATGTCGTCGCGCTGATGATCTCGGCCAAATCCGAGGCAGCGCTGCGAACCCAGGCGAACCGGCTGCGACAGTGGTTGCTCGACGACCCCGATGCGGATGCCTGGGATGTGGCGCATTCGCTGGCGACCTCCCGGGCGCTGCTGGACTGGCGCGGTGTGGCGGTGGGGCGTGACCAGGAGGAACTGCTCGCCGGTCTGGCCGATCTCGCGGCCGGTTCGCCCGGCGCGATCGAAGGCCGCACGGGTGCGGGCACAACCGCTTTCCTGTTCACCGGCCAGGGCGCTCAGCGCGCGGGTATGGGCAAGAGCCTGTACACGGCCTTTCCGGTGTTCGCGGCGGCGTTGGACGAGGTGTGCGCACAGTTCGACCTCGCGTCGGGACGGCGGCTGAAAGACCTGATGTTCGGCGACTCCGCCGAGGTGCTGGCGCGCACCGAAAACACCCAGCCGGCGTTGTTCGCCTTCGAGGTGGCGATGTTCCGGCTGCTCGAATCCTTCGGTATCGCCCCGGATGTGCTGCTCGGGCATTCCATCGGTGAACTGGTCGCCGCGTATGTGGCCGGGGTGTGGTCGTTGCAGGACGCCTGCGCTCTGGTCGCCGCGCGCGGCAGGCTGATGGGCGCGCTGCCCGAAGGCGGCGCGATGCTGGCCGTCGCCGTCGGGGAGGAGCGGGCCGCCGAACTGATCGCCGAGCACGCCGGAAGAGTCTCGATCGCGGCCGTGAACGCCCCCTCCTCGGCAGTGTTGTCCGGGGATCTGGAGGCCATCGAGGCGATCGAGTCCGCGTTGTCGGGTACCGGCGTCAAGACCAACCGGCTCGACGTTTCCCACGCTTTCCACTCCGCCCTCATGGAGCCGATGCTGGCCGAATTCCGTTCGGTGGCACGAAGTATCGCGTATCGATCGCCGCGCCTCGCGATCGTGTCGAACGAAACCGGAGAGCTCGCCGGGGACGCGGTGACCGATCCGGAGTATTGGGTTCGGCAGGTGCGGGGGTGTGTGCGGTTCGCTCCGGGAGTGGACACCCTCGTCTCGGCGGGTGCGCGGCGATTCGTGGAGGTGGGCCCGGATGCGGTGCTTGCGGCGATGACGCGTACGACCGTGGCCGAGAATGCCGAGGTCGAATCGGTGTCGCGGATCGTGGCGGCGGCGCGCCGATCCGTCGACGAGGTGTCGCAGTTCGTCACCGCACTGGCGCAGATCCACGTCGCGGGTGCGCGGGTGGAATGGGCGTCGCTGTTCGCGGGGCGAGCGGTGCGCCGGGTCGCTTTGCCGACCTACGGATTTCAGCGTCGCCGGTTCTGGTTGCAGCCCAGTACCGATGCGGCGGCGTCGGCGGATCATCCGATCCTGACCGGTGTGGTCGGCGTGGCAGGGACCGACGAGTGGCTGTTCACCGGCCGGTTCTCGGTGCGTACGCATCCGTGGATCGCCGATCACATGGCCCATGGTGTCGTGGTGGTTCCGGGCGTGTTGCTGCTCGAATTCCTGCTCGCCGCCGGCGGGCGGATCGATTGCGAGGTGGTCGAGGAGATCA
This sequence comes from Nocardia sp. NPDC050408, assembly GCF_044458905.1. Classification (NCBI taxonomy): domain Bacteria; kingdom Bacillati; phylum Actinomycetota; class Actinomycetes; order Mycobacteriales; family Nocardiaceae; genus Nocardia; species Nocardia sp. NPDC050408. The sequence continues at coordinate 29,419 of NZ_JBITIL010000006.1, forward strand.
TCGTGCAGGCGCCGATCCGTCCCGGTGACGACGAGATCGAAGTGCAGGTCCTGGTCGCGGCCGCAGACGAGTCCGGGCGGCGTTCGTTCGAGTTCTTCTACCGCAGGCCGTCCGGCGACGAATGGGTGCGCAATGCGACCGGTTTCCTCGCGCCACGGTGGAATGGCGACTCGGACTTGGTATCCCGGCTCGGTGAGCAGGCGTGGCCGCCGGCCGATGCCGAACTCGTCGATGTCGACCGGGTGGCACTTGCCGAGCAGATCGCGAAAGATACCGGGCTCCACTACGGTCCGGCGTTCATCGGCGTGAATGCGGTGTGGCAGCGTGGCGACACGGTTTTTTCCGAGGCGACGCTGAATACCGACGCGGTATCGGAATCCGGTCGCCACGACCTGCATCCGGCGCTGTTGGAGCTGGTGATGCATGCCGGACTCTCGCAATCCATATTCCGTTTCGCGGAGTCCGATCCGAAGACCGGTTGGCTGCTGTTCCGGTGGGGCGGTGCGCGTCTCCACCGGCCGATGCCCGCGGAAGTGACAGCCCTGCGGATCATCTCGGAGAAGACCGGCGCGGATACGGTGTCGGTCGCGGCAGTCGATCCGGAGGGCAGGCCGATCGTATCGGTTGATTCGGTGCTGCTGCGTCCGTACGACGTCGAGGAGTTCCGGCGCGGTCTGTCCGATGATCAGGACGCCGGTCTGTATCGGGTGGGCTGGGAGACCACGGCCCCGCCTCCGGTCCCAGGCTCTATGCCGGCGTCGGCCGTCCTCGCGGACACGGTGGTGCCGGGAATCGCGGCATCACCCAGGTCCATTGCCGATATCGTTGCCGCGGAACATGTTCCGGATATCGTCGTCTGGCGTCCGGCGATCGCCCGAGAGGTCGTCGACGATCCGGGTGTGGTGCGGGCACGGGTGCACAGCACACTGGCCGTGCTCGGGACATGGCTCGCCGAAGAACGCCTGTCGGGTGCCTCGCTGGTGGTGGTGACCACGGGTGGTGTCGGTCTTCCCGGCGAGGACGCTGCCGTGGATGTGGCAGCCGCCGCGGTGTGGGGGTTGGTCCGCAGCGCACAGACGGAGAATCCGGGGCGGTTCATACTCCTCGACGAAGACCCGGCCGAAGCGGTGGACGCCGATCGGATCGCGGCTGTGCTGGCCTCGGGTGAGCCGCAGGTCGCGGTGCGCGACACCAGGATTCTGGTTCCCCGGCTGACCCGCACCGGCACCGAGGTTCGGAAAGACAATCCCCTGTCGCTGTGGTCGGGTGCGGGGACGGTGCTGATCACCGGTGGCACAGGTGGTCTGGGCGCGGAGTTTGCCCGGCACCTGGTCACCGAGCACGGTGTGCGCAGGCTGGTGCTGACCTCCCGGCGCGGCCCGCAGGCGCCCGGCGCGGACGAGCTGGTCGCCGAATTGGCGCGGGCCGGCGCCGACGCGCGCGTCGTGGCCTGCGACGTCACCGATCGTGACGCGGTGCGGAACGTGTTGGACGCCATGGACTCCGATGGTGGGGTGACCGCCGTGGTGCATATGGCCGGGGTTGTCGACGATGGCACCCTCCAATCGCTGACCGCCGAGCAGGTGGATCGGGTGCTGGCGCCGAAGGTCGACGGAGCGTGGTACCTGGACGAGTGGACGCGCGGCCGAGATCTGTCGGCATTCGTGGTGTTCTCCTCGATCGCGGGAGTGCTGGGTTCGGCCGGACAGGGCAATTACGCCGCGGCGAACGGATTCCTGGATGGCCTGGTCCGCCTGCGTCGAGCCGCGGGGTTGCCCGCCATATCGCTGGCGTGGGGACCGTGGCACGCCGGCAGCGGGATGGCCGGCGAGGTGGACGGTGCGGCGTTGGCGCGGTTGGGCCGGTGGGGGCTCGGGCAACTCGAGAATGCCGACGGTGTGCGCCTTTTCGATGCCGCTCTCGCGGTCGCGAGCGACGATGGGCGGCTGGCTCCGCTGCGGTTCGACCCGAGTGTGCTGCGGCGCGTCTCGGATCCCGTGGGGATCCCCGCGGTGCTGAGCGGGTTCGTGCGGCGTCCGCTGCCGGCCGCGAGCCGGTCGGAGGCGAGTTTCGCGGCGGGTTCGCTGGGTGAGCGGTTGGCGCGGGTGCCGCACGCGCAGCGCGGCGACGTGGTGCTGGAGATGGTGCTGGGGCAGGCCGCGGCCGTGCTGGGACACGATTCGGCGGCCGATATCCGGCCTGATCAACCTTTCGACGAGATCGGTTTCGATTCGCTGGGGGCGGTGGAGTTCCGCAACCGGTTGGTCAAGGTCACGGGGTTGCGGTTGGCGTCGACCCTGGTGTTCGATCATCCGACTCCCGCCGCGGTGGCGAAACACGTGCTGTCGAGGCACGAGCCGAAGACGACGGGCGGACCGGGCAAGAAGGTCGCGCGCCGAACACCGGCGGATGAGCCGATCGCGATCGTGGGCATGGGATGCCGGTTCCCGGGTGGGGTGAAATCGCCGGACGAACTGTGGGATCTGGTGGCCTCGGGGATCGATGCGACCAGTGCGTACCCATCGGACCGCGGCTGGGATCTGGACCGTTTGTTCGACGAGGATCCGGACAAACCCGGGACCGTATACGCCCGCCGCGCCGGATTCCTCGACGACGCAGCGGATTTCGACGCCGGATTCTTCGGGATCGGCCCGCGGGAAGCGACGGCGATGGACCCGCAGCAGCGGCAATTGCTCGAGGCATCGTGGGAGGCCCTGGAGGATGCCGGGATCGATCCGGTTTCGCTGCGTGGCACCGATGCCGGGGTATTCGTGGGTGCGTGCTTCTCGGGTTATTTCAACCGGGTGACCCCCGAGTTCGAGGGCTACCGGCTCACCGGAGCCCAGGGCAGCGTGATCTCGGGCCGGCTGTCGTATGTGTTCGGCCTGGAAGGGCCGTCGGTCACCGTGGATACGGCGTGTTCGTCGTCGTTGGTGTCGCTGCATCTGGCCTGTCAGGCGCTGCGGCAGGGTGAGGCATCGCTGGCGTTGTCGGGCGGCGCGACGATCTACGCCGATCCCTATCTCTCCGTCGATTTCGCTCGGCAGCGTGGTCTGTCCCCGGACGGGCGGTGCAAATCGTTTTCCGCCGCGGCCGATGGTGTCGCGTTCTCCGAGGGCGTCGGAATGCTGGTGCTGGAACGGCTGTCGGATGCCCGCCGCCTGGGCCACAACGTTCTTGCCGTGGTGCGGGGCACGGCGATCAATCAAGACGGCGCGTCGAACGGTCTGTCCGCGCCGAATGGGCCGTCGCAGGAGCGGGTGATCGCGGCGGCCCTGGCCAACGCCGGGTTGCGGCCCGCCGACATCGATGCGGTGGAGGCGCACGGCACCGGGACGACACTGGGTGATCCGATGGAGGCGCAGGCATTGATCGCCGCCTACGGTCAGGATCGGCCGGGAGCGCCGCTGCGGATCGGCTCGCTGAAGTCGAATATCGGGCACACCTCGGCCGCCGCAGGCGTGGCCGGAGTGATCAAGATGGTGCAGGCGTTGCGGAACGAGACTCTGCCGATGACGCTGCACGTGGATGTGCCCAGCCCGCATGTGGATTGGTCGGCCGGCGGTGTGGAGTTGCTGACCGAGCCGCAGCGGTGGCCGCGCAACGGGCGTGTTCGCCGCGCGGGCGTGTCGTCGTTCGGTGTCAGCGGCACCAATGCGCATGCGATCCTGGAGGAAGCGCCGCCGCAACGAATTCCGGTGGCACCCAACGGAACTCCGGCAGACCTGCCGTTGCCGTTGCTGGTATCGGCCAAATCCGAGGCAGGGTTGCGGGCGCAGGCGGATCGGCTCCTGCAGTGGTTGGTGGCCGGACCCGAGCGAGAGATCGCCGATGTCGCGTACTCGCTGAGCGCCTTCCGCTCCCATATGGAATTCCGGGGCGCGGTCGTCGGGACGGGGCGCGACGAGATCCTTTCCGGTCTGGCGGATCTGGCGGCGGGCAAGGTGTCTTCCGGTGCCGTCGAGGGCGTCGCGGCGACGGGGAAGACCGCGTGGCTGTTCACGGGACAGGGTGCGCAGCGAGCGGGGATGGGTAAGGACCTCTATGCGGCGTTCCCGGTGTTCGCGCAGGTTCTGGACGAGGTGTGTGCCCAGTTCGATGCTCTCCTGATGCGTGATCCGGGAGCGGATTCCGCGCCAGGGCTGCTCGCGGTGATGTTCGATGACACCGAGGGACTGCTGCACCGCACCGAATTCACCCAGCCCGCGTTGTTCGCGTTCGAGGTGGCGCTGTCGCGGTTGCTGGAGTCGTTCGGTATCGCCGCGGACATGCTCATCGGGCACTCGATCGGTGAGCTGGCCGCCGCGTATGTGGCGGGGGTGTGGTCGCTGCCCGATGCCTGCCGTCTGGTGGCTGCCCGCGGTCGGTTGATGGGAGCTCTGCCCGAGGGCGGAGCGATGCTGGCAGTGGCCATCACGGAGACCGACGCGACGGATATCGTCGCCGAATACGGCAGCAGGGTCTCGATCGCGGCGGTCAACGGCCCGTCGTCGGTGGTGCTGTCCGGAGACGCGGACGCCATCCACGCGATCGAGCGTGTACTCACCGGACGCGGACGCAAGACCAACCGGTTGCGGGTGAGCCACGCATTCCATTCGGCGCGAATGGATCCCGTGCTCGCCGAGTTCCGGCTGGTGGCCGCCAGTGTGACCTACCACCCGCCGAAGATCCCGATCGTGTCGAACATCAGCGGCGCCGTGGCCGGTGCCGAGGTGACCGATCCGGGTTACTGGGTCGAACAGGTGCGCGGTTGTGTGCGGTTCGCGCCCGGGATCGCCACCGTGGCCGAGGCCGGGGTGCGGCGGTTCGTGGAGATCGGGCCGGATGCCGTGTTGTCCGCGATGGCCCGGCAGTGTCTCGCCGAGATTCCGGACGTGGAGGCCGCATCGACGGTGGTCGCGGTTGCCCGGCGTTCGGTCGGCGAGCCGTTGCAATTGGTGTCCGCATTGGCACAAGCGCATGTGGCGGGTGCCGGTGTGGATTGGACGCCGCTGTATGCGGATCGTCCGGTATCGCGGTTGCCGTTGCCCACCTATGCATTCCAGCATCGGCGGTACTGGCTGCAACCGGTTGCCGGTGGGGCGCCGCCGGGAGTATCGGGTCACCCGGTGCTGACCGGTGTGGTGCAGGTCGCGGGCAAGGACGAATGGATGCTCACCGGGCGGCTCTCGCGCCGGACCCATCCGTGGCTCGCGGATCACGTGAGCTACGGCGTGATGGTCGTGTCGAGTACGACGCTGGTGGAGATGTTGTGTGCGGCGGGACCGCGGTTCGGCTGCGCCGGGGTGGACGAGCTCACGCTGGAGGCCCCGATATTCCCGCCCGAGGACGGCGCCGACATCGATCTGCAGGTGCTTGTCGACCAGGCCGACGATAGGGGCCGCAGGCACTGCACGGTGCACTACCGCATCGGTGAGGGAGAGTGGGTACGCAACGCCAGCGGCATTCTGACCGGTGACCGGCCGGCGGCGGAGCCGCTGCTGGAACGTCTTCGGGCGCAGCCGTGGCCGCCGTCGGATGCGGACCCGATCGACCCGGAATGGGTACCCGCGCATATCGAAGCCGTGTCGGGACTCGAATACGGTCCCTCCTTCCGCGGCATCGAACGCGCGTGGCAGCGTGGCGACGCCGTGTTCAGCGAGGTTGCGCTGGATCCGGCCGTCGAATCGGACGGTTTCCTGCTGCATCCGGGCCTGATCGACGTCATCGCGCATGCGGGGATGGCCCGTCTGGTGTGGCCGGAGCCCAGCTCCGACCCGAGCCGCGGCATGCTGCTGTTCCGGTGGGGCGGCGCCCGATTCCACGATGTCCGCAGGCCGGGTCCGTTGCGGGTGATCGCCGTGGCGAAAGGTGAGGACGTGCTCGCCGTGGCGGCGGTGGACGGCGACGGCAACCCGGTGGTCTCCTTCGACGAGATCGTGATGCGGCCGTATGACGTCACCCAGTTCCGACGCCCGCTCGCCGGTGACGCCGGGGTGTACGAAATGGAATGGGCGGAGGTTCACCCTGCACCCGACGTGCCGGTGACCGACGAGGTCATCGCACTGGGGTCGGCTTCGATTGCCGGTGTGCGGGAACGATATCCGGACCTCGACAGTCTGACATCGGATCGTGCGATGCCCGATGTGCTGGTGTGGTCGGACGCGGCAGCGCGAAACGACGATGTCACCGTCGCCGCACATGAGCGGGCCCGGTCGGCACTACACCTGCTGCAGGGGTGGCTGGACAAGGATCCGTCGGAGCGGTCGCGGTTGGTCGTCGTCACCCACAACGGCCTTGGGATGCCCGGCGAGACACCGGATCTCGCGGCGGCCACGGTGGCGGGCCTGGTTCGCAGTGCGCAGTCCGAGTATCCCGGCCGGATCGTCTTGCTCGACCGGCAGTCCACGTCCGTTCCGCTGTCGGTCGACACCGTGTTGTCGGCACTGGCGGCCGACGAGCCGCAGGTGGCCGTTCGCGCCGACACGATGCTGGTGCCGCGGCTGCGGCGCTCGGAGGTGATCGCCGGCGCGAGACCGGCATTCGGCTCCGGCACCGTGCTGATCACCGGGGGTACCGGTGGTCTGGGCGCGATGGTGGCCCGTCACCTGGTTGCCGAGCACGGTGTCCGGCACCTGCTCCTGGTGTCCCGCAGTGGCGAGCGAGCCACAGGCGCAACGGAATTGGCGGCGCACCTGTGCGAGCTCGGAGCGAACGCGCGCATCGCGGCCTGCGATGTCGCGGACCGGTCCGCGTTGCGGGCACTGCTCGATTCCATACCGGCCGAACAGCCGTTGACGGCCGTGGTTCACACCGCGGGTGTGCTCGACGATGCGACGATCGCGACGCTCACCGTCGAACAGCTGGACCGCGTGCTCGCGCCGAAGGTCGACGCGGCATGGAATCTGCACGAGTCGACGCGGAACGCTGATCTCTCGGCCTTCGTGCTGTTCTCGTCGATGGCCGCTGTCATCGGCGCCGCGGGACAGGCCAATTACGTTGCCGCCAACAGCTTCCTGGACACGTTGGCCGCGCGGCGCAGCGCCGAAGGGCTGCCCGCTGTGGCGCTGGCCTGGGGTCTGTGGGAGTCCACCGCGGCCGGATCGGGCGGTATGGGCGGCACCCTGGATCACGTGGGTGCCGCACGCATGGCCCGCCTCGGCGTGCATCCGCTGGCGTCGGCGGACGGCCTTCGGCTGTTCGATACCGCCGTGGGGATCGGATCGACCCGGGCGGGCGCATCCGCGCTCATGCCGTTCCGTCTCGACGTCAATGCCCTTCGGCGGGAAGCACATATGGCAACGATTCCCCCGGTCCTGCGAAAAATCGCCCTGCCTTCTCGGTCCGCCGCCGCGGAGGAAAGACCACCGCAGGGTCTGGTACTGGATCGGCTACCGGAGGCCGAGCGGGATCGCGCGGTTCTGGACCTGGTCCTCGAGCAGGCTGCCGCGGTACTGGGGCATTCCTCGGCGGGGGATATTCGGGCCGACAAGGGATTCGACGAGCTCGGCTTCGATTCGCTGGCCGGTGTGGATATGCGCAACCGGCTGTCGAAGAGCACCGGTCTGCGGTTGTCCTCGACGATGGTGTTCGACTACCCGACCCCGGTCGAACTGTCCCGATATCTGCATGAACAGCTGATCTCGGCGTCACCTGCGGCCCCACCGGCCGCCGTTTCCGCACCCGTCGATATCGCCCGGCTGGAGGCGATGGTCGAACAGGCGCTCGCCGCGGCCGGTGACGACCCCGCTGCCGCTACCGCACTGCTCGGTATCGGCGACCGCCTCCGGTCGCACTTCGGCGATCGATGGCAGGACGAGGAATTCGACGATGACCTTGCCGAGCATTCCGGCAGCGAACTATTGGATCTGCTTGACGAGGAGTTCGGTCGATCATGAGCAATGAGGAACGGCTCACCCAGTCCCTGCGGCGATTCGCCAGGGACCTGCGCGCCGCCAACAAGCGCATCCAGGACCTGGAGGAGCGTGCGCGGGAACCGATCGCGATCGTCGGGATGAGCTGCCGCTATCCCGGCGGCGTCGAATCGCCCGCGCAACTGTGGGACCTGGTGGCCTCCAGCGTCGACGCCATCGGCGAGTTCCCGACCGACCGGGGCTGGGATCTGGAGAAACTCTACAATCCGGATCCGGACGTTCCCGGTACGACCAATACCCGTGCAGGCGGATTCCTGTATTCGGCAGGCGATTTCGACGCGGGATTCTTCGGGATCGGCCCGCGGGAAGCCGCGATGATGGATCCCCAGCAGCGCTTGGCACTGGAGGCGTCCTGGGAAGCGCTGGAGTACGCGGGCATCGACCCGATGTCGCTGCGCGGCAGCGATACCGGTGTCTTCACCGGCGTTTTCCACCAGTACTACGGACCTCGGGTCGGCTCCCCGACACTGACCGCCGAGGCGGAAGGCCACGCCTATCTCGGTGCGGGAAACTCCGTCGTATCCGGCCGGGTCGCTTACACATTCGGCTTCAAGGGGCCCACGATGTCGATCGACACCGTGTGCTCGTCGTCGCTGGTGGCCCTGCATCTCGCGTGCCAGGCGCTGCGCAACGGCGAAACATCGCTGGCCTTGGCGGGCGGTGTCACGGTGATGTCGGATCCGTCCCATCTGATCGCATTCGCCCGCCAGCACGGGCTCGCCACCGATGCCCGATGCAAGGCATTCGCGGCCGCCGCGGACGGGACCGGATTTTCCGAAGGTATCGGCATGCTGGTCGTCGAACGCCTGTCGGATGCGCAACGCCTGGGGCACAACGTCTTGGCGGTCATTCGCGGCAGCGCGCTCAATCAGGACGGCGCGAGCAAGGGGCTGACCGCACCGAACGGCCCGTCGCAGGAGCGTGTCATCGCACAGGCATTGGCCAATGCCGGACTGGAACCCGGCGACATCGACGCGGTGGAGGCGCACGGGACCGGCACGATGCTCGGGGATCCGATCGAAGCGCGCGCGCTGATCGGCGTCTACGGCGCGCGGCGTGAACACGGGCCGTTATATGTGGGTTCGCTCAAGTCGAATATCGGTCACACGTCCGCCGCGGCGGGGGTGGGCGGTGTGATCAAGATGGTTCAGGCGATGCGGCACGAGATGTTGCCGATGACATTGCATGTGGATGCGCCTACGCCACATGTGGATTGGTCGGCGGGCACTGTGCGCCTGCTGACCGAGGCGCAGCCGTGGCCCGCGGGTGAGCGGGTGCGCCGTGCGGGTGTCTCGTCCTTCGGGGCCAGCGGCACCAACGCGCACGTGATCATCGAGGAGGCTCCCGCCGAACCGGTCGCCGGGACTGCTCCGGAACAGGTGGCGGCCGAAACGATTACGCCGAATACGAACTCCGATGTCGTCGCGTGGCTCCTGTCGGCGAAATCCGAACCCGGCCTGCGCGCGCAGGCGGATCGGCTGTGGCAGTGGTTAATCGGTGAACCCGATGCGGATGTATGGGATGTGGCCCATTCGCTGATCACGTCGCGGGCGCTGTTGGACCGGCGTGCAGCGATCGTGGGCCGTGACCGGGAGACACTGCTGGCGGGACTTGCGGCCCTTGCCGACGGTGCCTCGTCGGAGGGCGTGGTCGATGGCGTCGTGGGCGCGGGACGCACGGCGTTCCTGTTCACCGGCCAGGGCGCGCAGCAACCCGGAATGGGCCGGGAACTGTACGCGGGGTTCCCCGTGTTCGCGGCCGCGCTGGACGAGGTATGCGCCGAACTCGACCCGTTGCTGGGACGAGCGCTGAAGGACGTGATGTTCGCCGCCGACGGTGATGCCGGTGCGGCCCTGCTGAATCGGACGGAATTCACCCAGCCCGCGTTGTTCGCGTACGAGGTGGCGGCCTACCGGCTGGTCGAATCGTTCGGTGTGACACCGGATGCGCTGCTAGGGCACTCCATCGGCGAGCTGGTGGCGGCGTATGTGGCGGGGGTGTGGTCGCTGGCGGACGCGTGCGCGCTGGTGGCGGCGCGGGGGCGACTGATGGGCGCCCTGCCCGGCGGCGGTGCGATGCTGGCGGCGGCTGTCACCGAAGGCGAGGCGATCGAACTGGTGGCCGGATACGCCGATCGGCTGGCGGTCGCCGCGGTGAATGGACCGGCGGCCGTGGTGCTGTCCGGCGACGCGGAGGCGGTCGACGACGTCCAACGGCTGCTCGCCGAGCGGGGTCGCAAGACCAGCAGGCTGCGGGTCAGCCACGCCTTCCATTCCGCCCGGATGGATCCGATGCTCGACGAATTCCGCTCGGTGGCAGCGGGATTGACCTATCATCAGCCGACCGTTCCGGTGGTGTCGAACGTGACCGGCGCTGTGGTGGAGCGGGAGCTGACCGATCCGGAGTATTGGGTGCGCCAGGTCCGTGCGGCCGTGCGGTTCGAGCCCGGCGTGCGCGCGCTGGCCGCGACCGGGGCCCGGCGGTTCCTGGAGGTCGGCCCGGACGCCGTCCTGGCCGCGATGACACGGCAATGCCTTGCCGAGGAACCCGGGACCGAGGGGCGGTCCGTGGTGGCCGCTGCGGCCCGGCGTGGTTGTGCGGAAGTCGCGCAGTTCACCACATTCCTGGCCGCCGCGCACGCCGCGGGACTGGACGTGGACTGGAGCCCCTTGTTCGCGGGCCGGGAATCGCGTCGAATTCTCTTGCCGACCTATGCATTCCAGCATCAGCGCCATTGGATCGCACCCACCGCCGTGCGGGGCGATGTCGGCCGCGCCGGTGTGACGGTGGTCGACCACCCCATGCTCGGCGGGTCGATCGTGGTGGCGGGCAGGGACGAATGGCTGTTCACCGGTCGGCTGTCGGTGGCGTCGCATCCGTGGATCGCCGATCACACCGTCTTCGGCGAGATTCTGCTCCCGGGAACAGGTTTCGTGGAGCTGGCCCTGGCGGTAGGCGCTCGGCTGGGTGTCGAGGTCGTCGACGAGCTGGTGCTGGAGGCGCCGCTGCGTTTCGGCGAGCGGACCGAGGTCGACGTGCAGATCGCGGTCGAAGAACCCGATAACGAGGGGCGCAGGCGATTCGTCGTGGCGTCCCGGATCGTCGGCGAACAATCGGCGGGCGCGAGTGGAACAACCCATGCGCGTGGCATTCTCGCTCCCGGCGGGGAAATGGAGGGTCCGGCCTACGAGGTCGACGACAACCCGGAGGACGACGCGATCCCCGGCGACGTCCTTTACGACGGGCTGGCCGCGCGCGGATTCGATTACGGCTCCGCATTCCAGGGGGCGCGCCGCGTCTGGCGCGATGGCGGCGGTGACATGGTGGCCGATGTGCGGTTGCCCGCCGAAGTCGGCGTGGACGGTGGCCGATTCGGCATCCATCCCGCGCTGCTCGACGCCGCGTTGCATGCCGGGGTGCAGGATCTGGCCGCGGATCTGCCGCCCGGACAGGTGCCGCTGCCGTTCTCGTTCGGCGGCGTCCGGTTGTATCGCCCGGGGGCGACCGCCGCACAGGTGCGCATCCGGCGCGTCGGCGACAGTATGCGGCTGGAACTGGGTGACGACACCGGCGCTCCGGTACTGACCGTCGAATCGCTGCGGGCGCGCCCGGTGAACAGCCAGGCGCTGCGCGGTGATCGATCGATTGCCGACCGCGGGCTCTACGACGTGCAATGGAGTCGAGTCGGCTCCGGCGACGCGTCCCATGAAGTGGACGGCCTGCTGATCGCCGGGGTGGCCGTGCCCGGATTCGCACGGACCTACCCGGACCTGGCTGCCGAGACCGGAGACACCGGCGAAGCTCCGGATGTGCTGGTGTGGTTCGCCGATGGTCCCGACCGCCGCGCTGCGGACAGCGAGGCCGGTTCCCGGTCGGCGGCGGCCATCGTGCGAGATCGCGTGCACGCGGTGCTGGCCTCGGTGCGATCCTGGCTGCGCCTGCCCACTGCCGACGCCCGACTCGTGGTGGTGACGCGCAATGGTGCGGGGTTGCCCGGCGAAGACCCCGATTTGGCCGCCGCGGCCGTCTGGGGTCTGCTCCGGAGCGCGCAGTCGGAGAATCCCGGCCGGATCGTGCTGCTGGACATCGACGATGACAGCGCGGTGACCCCGGAACTGATCTCGGCGGCCATGGCCACTGACGAGAAGCAGCTGGCGCTGCGCGCGGGTGCGCTGCTGGCGCCGCGGCTGACCCGCCGCGATCCGGCCGCCGCGCGGACCATCGATCTCGGCCCGGGTGCGGTGCTGATCACCGGTGGCACCGGCGGGCTGGGCGCGCTGGTGGCGCGGCATCTGGCCGGCAGGCACGGGGTGCGCGAACTGGTGCTGGTGTCGCGGCGCGGTGAGCGGGCCGAGGGTGTCGCCGAACTGGTAGCCGAACTGGCCGAACTCGGGGCCCGGACCCGGGTGGCGGCCTGTGATGTGAGCGATCGCGCCGCCGTGGCAGCGCTGCTCGACGACATCTCCGACGGCCCCGCGCCGACCGCGGTCATCCACGCCGCCGGCGTGCTGGCCGACGGCACCGTCGACACCCTCACCGCCGAGCAGGTCGACCGGGTGCTCGCACCGAAAGTCGATGCGGCACTGCATCTGCACGAGCTGACCTCCGATCTTTCGGCGTTCGTCCTGTTCTCCTCCGTTGCCGCGGTGGTCGGATCGTCGGGACAAGGCAACTATGCGGCGGCCAATTCGGTACTGGACGCATTGGCGCTCCGCCGCGTCAATGCGGGCCTGCCGGCGGTGTCGGTGGCCTGGGGGCCATGGGGCGGGCGCAGCGGAATGGCGGCCGAGCTGACCGATGCGGACCTGGACCGGTTGTCGCGCATGGGTTCTCGCCCGCTGTCGGAGTCCGACGGTCTCGAATTGTTCGATCTGGCCGGTGGCGCCGGAGCTCCGTTCGTCGCCGCGGTCGACCTGGACACGGCGACATTGGCCGTCGCTGCCGGGTCGGGAATGCTGCCCTCGATGTTGCGGTCGCTGGTGCCGTCCGCGCGCCGCGCGGCCGGAGGTGGCGACCTGGCGCGGCGGCTGGCGTCGCTGGCACCGGATGCTCGCGACGCGGCGGTACTCGAATTCGTCCGTGGTCAGGTCGCCGCAGTGCTGGGATATGCCGCGGCTGATCTGGTCGATATCGAGAAGCCCTTCAGCGCAATGGGTTTCGATTCGCTGGGCGCGGTCGAGTTCCGCAACCGGCTCACCACGACCACCGGCCTGCGGTTGCCGTCCACCCTCGTCTTCGACCACCCCACCACCCGGGCGGTGGCCGCCTTCATCGGGTCCCGGATGGGGGACTCGTCCACGCCGGAGCAGCGCAAGACCACGCGCAGGGTGCGAGCCGACGAGCCGATCGCGATCGTCGGAATGGCGTGCCGCTATCCCGGCGGCGTCGAATCCGCGGACGACCTGTGGGATCTGGTGTTCTCCGGCGCGGACGCCATCAGCGAGTTTCCGCCGGATCGCGGTTGGGACACGGCCCAGCTGTTCCATCCGGACCCCGACCATCCCGGCACGTCCTACGCCCGTGAGGGCGGCTTCCTGATGAACGCGGCCGAATTCGACGCGGGCTTCTTCGGAATCGGCCCGCGTGAGGCGATCGCGATGGATCCCCAGCAGCGGTTACTGCTCGAGGTGTCGTGGGAGGCATTGGAACATGCGGGGATCGCCCCGACCTCGTTGCGGGGCAGCGACACCGGTGTCTACACCGGCGTGATGTACCAGGACTACGACGCCCTGACCCGCCTGGGTGGGCCCGAGGTGGAAGGCTATGTCGCCACCGGCGCCGCGAGCAGTGTGGTGTCCGGCCGGGTCGCCTATTCGCTGGGGTTGGAAGGTCCGGCGATGACGGTGGATACGGCGTGCTCGTCATCGCTGGTGGCACTGCATCTGGCGTGCCGGGCTCTGCGCCAGGGAGAAAGCTCCCTCGCGCTGGTGGGCGGTGCCACCGTGATGGCCACTCCGACGGTGTTCGTGGAGTTCTCCCGGCAGCGCGGTCTGGCTCCCGATGGCCGGTCCAAAGCGTTCTCGGCGGCCGCCGATGGTGTGGCCTGGTCGGAGGGCGCGGGCGTGCTGGTGCTGGAACGACTGTCGGATGCGCGGCGGCTGGGACACAACATCCTCGCGGTGGTCCGTGGCAGCGCTGTCAATCAGGACGGCGCGAGCAATGGCCTGACAGCGCCGCGCGGTCCCTCGCAGGAGCGCGTGATCGCGGCGGCGCTGGCCGATGCCGGCGTGCGTGCGCAGGACGTGGACGTGGTGGAGGCGCACGGGACGGGGACGGCATTGGGCGACCCCATCGAGGCACAGGCATTGATCGCCGCCTACGGACAGGAGCGGTCGGACCGGCCGTTGCGTATCGGCGCACTCAAGTCGAATATCGGCCATACACAGGCGGCCGCGGGTGTGGGCGGTGTGATCAAGGTGGTGCAGGCGCTGCGGCATCAGGTGTTGCCGAAGACACTGCATGTGGACGCCTTGTCGCCGCACGTGGATTGGTCGGCTGGGTCGGTGCGGGTGTTGACCGAGCCCGAGCCGTGGCTGACCGGCGACCGGGTGCGGCGTGCGGGCGTCTCGTCGTTCGGGATCAGCGGAACCAACGCACATGTCATTGTCGAGGAAGCGCCGGATGCGCCGTCACCGGCCGGCGTATCGGAGCACGGCGGTGATCCCGATGTGCGGCAAAGCCCTTCCGTCGCCGATGTTTTCGTGGTGCCGCTGATGCTGTCGGCGAAGTCGGAGCAGGGACTGCGGGGACAGGCGGACCGGTTGCGGACATGGTTGGCCGACCGCCCGGATATCGATCTGTGGTCGGTAGCACGCTCGTTGGTGGACACGCGCGCACGGCTGGACCGGCGGGGCGCCGTCGTCGGGCGCGATCGGGAGGAGTTGCTCGCGGGACTGGCCGCACTGGCATCGGGTTCGCCGCTGCCGGGGGTGGTCGACGGCATGGCGGGTTCGGGGAGAACCGCATTCCTGTTCACCGGTCAGGGAGCGCAGCGGACAGGGATGGGTTCGGGCCTGTATCAGGCGTTTCCGATGTTCGCGGCCGCGCTGGACGAGGTGTGCGCCGAGTTCGACAGCCGGCTCGGTGGGTCGCTGAAGGACGTCATGTTCGCCGATCCGGGGCAGATGCTGGATCGGACGGAGTTCACCCAACCGGCGTTGTTCGCGTTCGAGGTGGCCATGTTCCGGCTGCTGGAATCGTTCGACCTGTCGCCGGATGTCGTTGCGGGACATTCTATCGGTGAACTGGCGGCGGCGTTCGTGGCGGGCGTGTGGTCGCTCGAGGACGCGTGCGCGCTGGTGGCGGCGCGGGGCCGGTTGATGGGGGCGTTGCCGGCCGACGGGGCGATGCTGGCGGTGGCCGTGCCGGAGGACGAGGCGATGCGCGTGCTCGGCGAATTCGGCGACCACGTGTCGCTGGCGGCCGTGAATGGTCCGGAATCGGTGGTGCTGTCAGGGGACGCGGATGTGATCGACGAGATCGCGCGACGGCTGTCGGAAGAGAGGAGAAAGACCACGCGGTTGCGGGTCTCGCATGCGTTCCATTCGGCGTTGATGGAGCCCATGCTGGACGAATTACGTGCTGTGGCACAGGGTTTGACGTATCGGGAGCCGTTGTTGCCGATCGTGTCGAATGTGTCGGGCACGCAGGTGAGTGCGCAGGTGTGCGATCCGGAGTACTGGGTCGCGCAGGTTCGTGGTTGCGTGCGATTCGCTCCCGGTGTGGACACCCTGGTCGGTGCCGGTGTGCGCAGGTTCGTGGAGGTCGGCCCGGACGCGGTGCTCGTTGCGATGACCGCCGAGTGTTTGGCCGAGCATCCGCGAGCGGAGACGAAGTCGATGCTGGTGGCGGCGTCGTCGCGTCGGACGATCGACGAGACGGTCGGGTTCGTCACCCTCCTCGCGCAAGCGCACGCGGCGGGGCTGGAGCCGGATATGCCGCTGGTGTTCGCCGGGCGTGGCATGGATCGGGTGGCATTGCCGACCTACGCGTTCCAGCATCGGCGCTATTGGGTGCAGCCACAGGCAGGAGTCGTGACCGGAACATTCGGGCATCCGCTGTTGGCGAATGCGGTGCCGGTAGCGGGCAGGGACGAGTGGTTGTTCACCGGGCGGTTGTCGCTGCGGACGCATCCGTGGATCGCTGACCACGCGGTATTCGGTTCGGTGTTGTTGCCCGGGACGGCGTTCGCGGAATTGGCGTTGAGCGCGGGCGTACGACTGCGGGTGGACGTCATCGAGGAACTGCTACTCGAATCCCCACTGGTACTGGGCGACGGCATCGAGGTCGATCTGCAGTTGAGTGTCGCCGCACCCGATGAGGAGGGACGGCGCGCCTTCGCGATCTACTCCCGCCCCGCCGCCGAGGCGGACTCGGCCGCGGAGCATCCGTGGGTGCTGCACGCGAGGGGTGTGCTGACCGCTGCCGCCGGCGTCGCCCCGGTGTGGGACGAGCGGAGCTGGCCCCCGGCCGGTGCGGTGCCGTCGAGCGATGCGTCCTTCTACGATCGATTGGCGCAGCGCGGTTTCGAGTACGGCCCGGTATTCCAGGGTGTGACCGCGGTGTGGACTCGCGGCGAGCAGACCTTCGCCGAAGTCTCGCTCGACGACTCGGTGAGCGGTTCGGCCTCGGCGTTCGCCGTGCATCCGGCACTGCTCGACGCCTGTCTGCACGTGGCGATCGACGGCCTGTCCGACGACCTGGCCGCCGGGCAGGTGCCGTTGCCGTTCTCGTTCGCGGGAGTGCGGCTGTGGCGTTCCGGTGCCGGGGCGGTGCGTGTGCGGGTGGTGCGCGACGGCAGCGGGCAGATCGGAATGGTCGTCGTCGACGACACCGGTTCGGTCGTGCTGACAATCGATGCCGTGACCGCGCGCCCGGTCGATGTCCGGGCCTTGACCGCGAGCTCGGCTCGCCGTGCGGCGCCGCTGCACCTGCGATGGGTTCGCGCGGATCGGGCTGCCGCCACCACCGCCGCCGTCATCGCTACAGTCGGGTCGGCGAGGGTGTCCGGGATCGACCGGCATTATCGTGACATCGCGGAATTGGCGGCGGCCGAGGAGGTTCCGGATCTGGTCGTCTACTCGCTCGCCGACGGGGTCGCTACCGCGTCCTCCGGCGCACGTGCCGCCGAGGTGCGGGCTTCGGTTCACACGGTCTGGACGATGCTGCGGTCGTGGTTGTCGAACGAGCGGCTGGCCGATGCTCGTCTGGTGGTGGTGACCCGCGGTGCGACGGCCGTGGCGGACGAGCCGGTCGATGTGGCCGCCGCCGCGGTGGCAGGCATGGTCCGCACCGCACAGTCCGAACATCCCGGCCGGATCGCGTTACTCGATCACGACGGCATGGTGGACGCCGATGTCGTGCGCACTGCCGTCGAATCGGATCGGGGACAGACAACGGTCCGCGACTCGCAGATGTTCGTACCGCGACTGTCCGGCGGTGCGGTCACCGACGAACCGCAGTCGCTCGACCGGGGTGCGATGTTCGGGCACGGCACGGTATTGATCACCGGCGGCACCAGTGGTCTGGGTGCGGTCCTGGCCAGGCATCTGGTGGTGACGCACGGTGTCGAGCACCTGCTGCTGGTGTCGCGCCGGGGTGAAGCGGCCCCGGGCGTCGCGGACCTGGTGGCCGAATTGACCGCCCTGGGAGCCGAAACGCGTGTTGCCGCATGCGATGTCGGTGATCGCGCCGATGTCGCTGCGGTGCTCGATTCGATCGCGCCCGAACATCGATTGACAGCGGTGATTCATTCCGCGGGTGTGGTCGACGACGCCACGCTCGAGAAACTGACCGCCGGGCAGATCGACCGTGTACTCGCGCCAAAGGTCGACGGTGCCCTGCACCTGGACGAGCTGACCCGGGGACACGACCTGTCGGCCTTCATCATGTTCTCCTCCGTCGCATCGACATTCGGTGCACCCGGACAGGGCAACTACGCGGCGGCGAACTCGTTCCTCGACGGACTCGCACTCGCCCGCCGCGCCCAGAGGCTGCCCGCGCTCTCGCTGGCGTGGGGACCGTGGAACCAAGACGTCGGTATGACCGGCGCGATGGACCGAGCCGCGCTGACGCGGTGGGAACGACTGGGCATCAAGGTGCTCGGCATCGACGACGGGACCGCACTGTTCGACGCCGCGATCGCCGCGAACGAACCGGTGGCCGCCTGTGTCGAATTCGACAGGGCGGCACTGGCGGCGCAAGCCCGGACCGGGCTGTTGCCCGAGGTGCTCGAGAGCCTGGTACCCGCTCGAGCGCGTCGAGTGCCGGGCGGCAGCACCGGCCGGTTCGCCGCACGGGTGGCCGCCGCGCCGGAGGATCAGCGAGATGAGCTGATACTCGAATTCGTGCGGGAACTCGCCGCGGCGGTTCTGGGACATCCGTCGGCCGTGGCCGTCGATCCCGAAATCCCGTTCAACGAACTGGGATTCGATTCGCTCGGGGGTATCGAGCTGCGGAACCGGCTCGCCGAGGAGACAGCGATGAAACTACCGTCGACCCTGGTGTTCGATTACCCGACCGCCGCCGCGGTAGCGAAGCTGCTGGGGTCGCGGTTGGCGGCCACATCGACCACATCGGCGGTCGACGACCAGATCGACTCGCTGCAATCGCTGTTCGCGACCATGACGTCGGATCGGGACAAGGCACGTCTGGCCGAGCGGATCCGCTCGCTGCTGGCCGACGCACTCTACGACGGCGAATCCTCGGCCGGAAGCGATCGCGCCGCCGTCGAGGCGGCCAGTGCCGACGAACTCTTCGCACTCATAGACCAGCAGATTTCGACTCAGTGAGGAATGCCGTGACACGTAATGAGGTGACCGCATCCGCCGATCACGACGCAACGTCCCGTGGTCGGTGGTGGATCCTGGCCGTGGTGTGCATCGGCCCGATGATGGCTTTCGTCAATGTCTCCTCCACGCTCGGAGGGCTCGCCACCATCCAGGCCGATCTGCACCCCTCGGCGTCGATGGCCGTCTGGGTCGCCAGTGCCTACAGCCTGGTCGTGGCCAGTCTGGTGCTCGGCAGCGGGACCGTCGGGGATCTCATCGGCCGGCGGCTGATCTTCGCCACCGGCGCGGCCGTCTTCGCGGCGGGCAGTGCTGTGGCATTCGCCGCGCACAACACGGTCGTATTGATTGCCGCCCAGGCCATCATGGGAATCGGCGGCGCGATGGTGTTGCCCACCAGCCTGGCCATCATCAGCCACACCTTCACCGATATGCGCGAACGCACCGAGGCCGTTAGTATCTGGGCCGGAAGTTCCGGAATCGGCCTGGCGATCGGTCCGCTGGGAGCGGGGGTGCTGGTGGGTGCGTTCTCCTGGCATGCGATCTACCTGATCAATGTCGTACTCGGTGTGGTTGCCCTTCTCGGCGCGGTGACACTGATTCGTGAGAGCAGACTCCCCACCCGGGCATTCGATCCCGTCGGGATGGTGCTGGGCACCCTCGCCATCGCGGCACTGACCTATGCGGTGATCGAAGGCGGCTCACGGGGATACACCGAGGTCCGCATCCTGTGTGCCTATGCTGTGCTGGCCGTGTCACTGGTGGCGTTCATCCGGTACGAAGCCCGCCATCCCGATCCCATGCTGGACGTGAAGCTCTTCCGGTCCGGATCCTTCAGCGCCGTGATGGGTACGGCCGCGGTCACCCTGCTGGGATTCACCGGCACCGCGCTGGTCACCGTGCTCTACCTGCAGCACGTGCAGGGAACCACGGTCCTCGCCGCCGCCGTGCGGCTCCTGGTGATGTTCGGCCCCTTCGTCCTCATCAGCGCCGTCGCCGCCCGTATCGTGCATCGCATCGGGTTCACGACGATGCTCACACTCGGCCTCGTCGTCATGGCCGCCGGCATATTCGCGCTCCTCGCCAGTCCACCCGGTACCGGGTTCGGACGGATTTGGCCCGGACTACTGCTCGCCGGTATCGGCAGCGGCATGCTCATCGCACCCGCTACCGCGGCGGCGGTCAACAGCGTCGCACCACACCAGGCAGGTATGGCCAGCGCCACGGTCAACTTGTTCCGTCAGGTCGGCAATGTACTGGGTGCCAGCGTTCTGGGCACCATCCTGACGACGCGGTTCGCCGACAACCTCCGCGACGAACTCCGTGCTGCCGACCTGCCTCGGCCGCTCACCGACGCCGTCGTGTCCGCCGCCGCAGCGGGCGAGCACAGCTCTGCCCTCCCGCCCGCCGTCGCCGGACCGGTCCGCAACGCCATCCAGCACGCGTTCACCGACGCCACCCATCTCGCCCTCACCGTCGCCGGCGTCGTGCTGCTGATCACCGCGGTCCCGGTCGCGATATTCGTCCGCCGGCAACCCGGCACATTCGAGACCGCCACGGCCCCAACGACTTCGGAACTCGACACCGCATAGGACGGACGTGCCGGTCGACCGGGCGTCACTGGTCGGATGTGCTCACCGGAAGCGGGTCGGTCCAATACACCACGTGGCCCCACAATTGCCACAGGGCCTCGACGGCGGCCTCGTCGGTGAGCTCGATGTGAGGACTGTCGTTCTGGTACTGCCAGGTGAGGCAGAACTGTTCGATCATGGCGGTCAATGCCGATGCGGCGATCTCGGGATCGAGCCCGGGACAGTAGCCCGCGGCCTGGGCCGCGCGGATATCGCGAGCGATGAGCGTATTTGCGCTGCTGTGGATTTCGCGCCAGCGCGCCGCGAACGCGGGGTCGATCATGGCCGCCTGGCTGATACCGATGACCTCGGCCAGATGTTCGCGGTAGTGCAGTATCGCTCGAGCGCGCGTTCACTCGCCTCGACGAGTATCTGGATACGGCGGCCAGTGCGGACGTGCGCAAATACCGTCCCGAGAATCTCGCCAACGCGCTGCCTTCGGGCCCTATCGGCCGGTCGCCTCACGCAGCTCGGGTGTCGACGCCTCGACGAAGTCCTCGGCGGTGCACAACGGCCATACCTCACGACACCGTTGCGGATCGGGGGGCCGCGGACCCACCGTGCGCGGACGGTCTCAACCCTGATTCACCCCTAAGTCGAACGGCAAGCCGCGGTTTCGACATCGACATCGAGAAATGTCTCCGCCCGGGATCTTCGGTAGGTTATAGATGTCGAGTGCGCGTTATGACGGGGATCGCTGACCGGCGGGCTTGCCATGGGTGGTAAATACCAGCATTGCGCAGGGACGCGAAGTGCGAAATCTTCAGCCTTGGACATTCCAAATCCTGACGACGAACCGATCCAGGCGATTTTGGGGGGAACTGTTCGTGAACTGCTCGCGGTCGAGGTCGCGCGTTGGCGCCTCCGGGGTTTCGGCGCTTTTGTCGTTCCTGGAACATGGAGAGCGCCGTGACGCAGGCCGAGGATGAGGATCTCGAGGGGTTGGTCGATCGAATCGCGGATGGGCTGCGTGAGGTAGCCCCGCCCGGGTGGCAGCGGCTGGAGGCGTGGTTCGCGATGACCGTGGTCGCCGAATCGGCGCTGCTGGTGGTCGACGACGGTATCCGGTCGTTCCGGTGCCCCGTACCAGATGCGGTGTGGGCTGCGGTGCGCCGGCATCGGCAGGTGTCGGCAAGGGCCGAGGGCGGCCCGTGGTGGCGGTTGCTGGTGCGCATCGACGCGGACCGTGTCGAGGCTGCTGCTGATCACGGTGCCGTGCCGTTCCCCGGCGAGCAATTGTTCGCACCGGAGGCCTATCTCGCCGACTTGGAACGCTATCCGCGGGATCGGCTGCCGGTGTGGCTGGCGGCCTACCTCGGGCGCGGCGAACGTCGGACTCGGCCGCCGCGCGCCGCCGCCGACGCGACGCGGGCGGACCAGCGTGCGGGTCTGCGGGCGGTGGCCGTGGATAACGAACTGCCGGAGCTGGCCGTGTTGTGGGCCCGGTGGGCGGTGCTGGCGGCAGCCTTCGTGGCGGTCGGGTCGGGGCAGGGGCCGCGGATCGGTCCGTCGGTGGGCATCTTCGAAGGCGCCGGACGTAGCGGTTCGACGTTGACGCTATTACCCGGTGACCGGGCCGTGCTATCGGGTGGTGTGTGGGATGCGTCGGTTCTGGACGCCGCGTACAACGCGGGTGCGGCAATGCCGGAATTGTTTGCGGGAGCACCGGATTGGGTGGCCGACCCGGTACTCAATCCGCGGGCGGCAGCCGGTTTGCTGTCGTTTTGTTACTGGTGGGAGGCCGGCCAGTGGTACCGGGGTGAGTCCGCGCCGATACCGGAGTGCGCGCCGGCGCTGCCCGCAGTGTGGACGGTCGGCACCGTGGCGGATGTCGTCAGCACCCTGCTGGACGACCAGTCGGGTGGTGGTACGTCGGGCGTGGCCGAGCTATTGGTGTCGGCTGCGCAGGCCGGCGCCGTGACTCGCGAGGCGATCGTGCAGGTCTTCGGGGTCGGCGACGGCACCGACATCGATGGTGCGATGTTCCAGTTCATGCTCGCGGATCTGGACGCGAACCACACCGAAGGGATCGGCGAAGCGGATGCGCTCGACCTCGTCCGTGATCACATCCGACGACAGGGGTATGACACTACGGGTTACCCGCTGTCGACGCTGCGGGCCGATCGCATAAGTGTGGGCTGGATGGTACGTTCGCCGGTGCCGGACGGCGAAATTGCTTTGGACCGTGCGGTTTTCTATGTCGCCGACGATGGCGTTGTGGAGCGCTCGACGACGTCGGTGCCGTTGTCGGTGTTCGTCACCGGTTTCGAGCGACGGTTCCGGCTGCGCGGCAACGGCCGAGCCTCCTCGGAGGGGGCGCGACGTGAACGATGAAGTTCGGTTGGATCCGGACCACTTGCGAAATCGGGGAGCGCGGCTGGCCGAACTCGGGGACCGCGTGGGGCAAACCTATGCGGGACTGCGCGATTCCCTGGCGCACGCCGAAGGCAGTTGGGGCGATGACAATCTGGGTGTCGCGTTCGCCAGGGAGTTCAAGCCGCATGCCGACCAGTTGCTGGCCAATCTTCGGGCGATGGAGGAGAGCCTGCACAGCACGGCCGCCGGAATGGTGGACGCCGCAAGCCAATTCGAAGTCCAGGACAGGTTCGGCGCCAGCCGGGTCGGCACTACTGCCGACGACCTGGACCCGATCGGCGAGCCGCCGCCGCCCTGGCCGGATGGCAGCGCGAACACGTCCTCACCCGCGGGCACACAGCCGCCCGTGACGTCCGATCCCGCGGCGACCTTTCCGGCAGCGGGTCCTCCGGTGTATCCCACGGACCGGGCTGACCCCACCGAACGATCCATCCCCGGCGGGTCGCGGACACCGGACGCGTCCGCGGGCCGCTCCACGCCGGAGAGCGGTCCGCAGCGGGATCCTTCAGATCGGGCAGTGGGCCGAGAGGTGGAGCGGGGATCAGACGCACCGGGCAGTGGTAACTCCAAGCCTGCCGGAGACTCCGGTCGCCGTCCTCCGGCCGCGGCGGTGTTCCCGCCGGCCGCCGCAGTGTCATCACCGGCCGTGGTGCCCCCGGCCGCTACCCGGGCTTCACCCAGTGCCGCAGCCGGGCGGCCGGCAGGGGCGAGCCCACCGGGTAGTGCGGGACAGCGAGATACGCCGTGGTCCGGGCAGCCGCCCAAAACGGCCGGACCACCCGCCGGTGCCGCGCCGAGACCCCCTGGTCCTCGGTTGCCCTCCTCGCCGCGGACGCAGAAGCCCGCCGATGAATTGCCGCGCGATCGGCGGGGCTCCGGCGCGCGCCCGGTTACCGACCCAGTGGTCGGCTGGCTGGCGCGGACGCTGGCCGAGAACCACGACGTGCGGGTGACCGGATTCGATACCCCAGGCTTGCAGGTGCCGGTTATACGAGAATTCGTGGCCGCAGTGGACCAGGTACTCACCGACTACCCAGTTATCGATCTCGATGTCGTCGCGGTGGCGGAGCTCGATGTCGAAGCGGGGCCGGTGTGTTGGCGTCTCGAACCGCGCGATACACGGGGCACGGGCGCCGGCCGGTCGATCACCCTCGACCAGCGGACCGCGCAGGAGCCGACGCGAGCGACCGGATCGGCGGAGTCCGACACCGAATCGGTGGAGCTGGAAATTTATCAGGCGACGCTGCGCGAATTCGGCCGGGCACTCGACTTCGCCGGTGGCGGTATCGCACGCAGGCGGGCACAGCGCGTCCTGATCGCCGAGTACCTGTGTCTGGAGGCTGGACGCAACAGCACACTCGCCGAGGTAGTGAGCGGTTACCGGCGCTGGCGTGCCGAGTTGACCGGGGACGCCGCGGACGCACGTGGGTTCGACGTGAGCAGGGCCCTCGGCGCCGCGTTCACCGATGTCGTGCTGCGTGGAGACGAGGCGAGTCTCCAGGCGCGAGCACTGCACGCGGTGCTGGTCGACGCGACGTCGCGGTAGGCGGTGCCGGTGGACGGTTCGTGGGCGCTGAACCCGGTCGTTGAACTGCGCAAGTTGTTCGAGGATTTGCCCACCGTGGTGCGGCGCCCGATCGAACTGGTGGTCTTCGGGGGAGACCTGCCGCGCGCCGACGTGTCCGGGATGCGGTGGATGGCCGCGGAGCTGCGGGCCAAGGCCGCCGCCATGAACGGTCACGCGCAGGACGCGGAAGAACTACTGGCGCAAGAGGATTCGCTCGGCGCGCTGGGTGACCGAGTGCGCGAGGTATTGCATCTGCAACACGAGGGCGCGGCGAGGCTGCGGGAGGAAGCGCTGGCTTTGGCCGATCAAGCGCACGCGGCCGCCAACGATGCGGAGAAGACGCTGTGCGTGATGTTCGTGTTCGGCATCGAACTCGCCTGGCGCATCATCAAAATGCTGTCGACGGCGGCCGCGGCCGGCCCGGCCGGAGAGGTTGCCGCGGCTCCCGTGGTGGATTCGATGCTGATCGAGGGCCGAGGCAAGGTCGCGCTGATGCGCGCGGGCCTGGAGCAGGCCTACAAGGTGGGCGCGGCGAAGACGGCGGCCCGCCTCTCGGCGTTGGGGCCGTACCGGTTGGCGCTCGCGGTCGGCAAGGCCGCCGCGCTGCCCGCGGGTGCGGATCTCGGGGTTCAGCTGATGCAGGTCTTGTCCGGCGACCGGAACACGATTGTCAAGGGCCCGAGCGGGGAGAACCCGACGGGTATCGACGTGAATTCGATCGAAGCCGCAGGAGTGTCGGGCGCCGGTGGCGCGGTGGGCGGCATGTTGGCGCCCAAGGTCTTTCCCCGTCTGGAGACCAACCGCGCGGTGCTCGGGCTGGTGCAGGGGGTTGCGGGCGCGGTGTCCGGTCTGGGTGCGGCGGCGTTGATCACGGGCTGGCCGGAAAACTTCGAAGATGTTCTGGCGTCGCTGCTCAGTGGCGGATTCGCCGGAGTAGTGGATGTCCACGGTGGCGCCCACTCGGATCTCGGTTCTCCGACCGGGGAAGTGGTCGACGGCAGCGGGGCCTACGTCGCTCCGGATCCTTCCACGGTGAGTCTCAGCAAGGATGCCGTGATGCGGCTGGCGGGGGCTCCCCCGGGTACGAAATCGCTGACGCCTCCTCCGTCTGTCCCGGTGGACAGCAATGGCGGAACGACCCCGGATCCCGCGAACTCGGCCGCGCCCGGCCATGCCACGGCCACCGGAGCATCGCAGCCGGGAGGGAACCCGATTTCATCGGGGCCGACGGGAGCGACGGGTGATGGACAGCACGAGCCGGACGAGTCCGGAGACCTGGCGCGGCGCCTCGCCGATTCGGCATCGGGTGCGCAGGCGCCGGCCCCGGATGAAGACGCGAACGATCAGGCGAGTGCGGACAGACAACCGGGCGAGCCCAATTCGCCTGCGCGGCAAGGCGACCGCGCGACGGCAGACCGTGCCGGCGATCGAGAGCCCGGTGTAGACCTTCCCGCCGGTGCTGATGAGCCCGCTGGTGGCGGTTCGCAGGCCGGTGAGGGTGTGCAGGGCGGTAATGGCACTGCACAGACCAGTGATCCTGCGCACGCCGGGGCTGGCGCGCAGGATGGTGCTGGCGCGCATGGCGGTGGGGCACAGGCTGGTGGCGCCGGCGATGCGCAAACCGGGAACGGCGGGCAGGCCGGTAGTGGCGACGGTGCACAAGCTGGCAATGGGCCGGCCGGTGGTGGGGTTCACGGTGCTGGCGGTGGTGGCAATGCGCAGTCCGGTGATGGTACGCAGGGTTGGGGTTTGGCTTCCGGTGTGGTCCTGTCGAGCGCGGGCGGCGACCACTCCGGTTCGGAACCGCAGCAATCGGCAGATCACGGCGCGGACGACGCGCATGCGGTCGGTGGCGTCCGGAGCGCCCGGGCTCCGGACGGCGACGGCCCGACTGGACACGAGCCGGCGGTCGCGCGGCCGGGGCGTGGGTCGGCGAAGGTCGATCTGCCGGTGGAGGTGGGTGATGCGTCCGGCCGCCACGGTGCGGGTGGTGAGGGACCGGCCCGGGTCGCGGCACCGAAGCAGGCGGACATACCGCCGGCGCACGAGCCGCCGTCTGTGGAGCACGCCGAGGATGCGGTGCCCGCTGACGCGCCTCCGTCCGGGTCCGACGGATCCCACCGCCCGGTGGAGGAGCTGGCACAGGAGCTGGTGGGGTTGCCGTCAGCGGATCCGGCGACGAAGCGGGACCTAACCGCCGAGCAGCAGACGCAGTTCAAGGCTGCGGCGAAGAAGGCGCTGGCGTTGTATCGGCTGCGGCAGGAGGAGTTGGCCGGTGAGTCGTGGGGGCAGCGCAGGCACGCGATGGAGCATGGCGATCGGGTGGAGTCGCTGCTGCGGTACATCGACGCGGTGCGTGAGGGGACCGGGAAGACGCCACGGTGGAATCAGATCAAGGCGTTCCTGCTCGGCGAGCACGGGTTCATGCGTCAGATGGGTACGGGGCAGGGCAAGTCCATGGTCGGTGCGCTGGATACGTTGGGGCAGTTGTCGCGCGGGGAGCCGGTGGAGCTGGCGAACGGCAAGTCGGTGCGGGTGCATCATGTGATCACCACGACCGAGGTGCTGGCCAACGAGGGGGTCCGGGAATTCGCGCCGATGCTGCGCAGTCTCGGGTACGAGGTCGCGCGCTGGGATCCGCACAATCCTCCGGGCGAGGCAGAACACCCAACCGTGTACTACATGACCTACGACGAGCGCGCGACCGCCGAGCTGTTCGACCGGCCGCCGCCGGGAAAGACCGCGACCATCGATGAGGCGGACGCGGTGCTGGTGCACAACCAAACGGTGCATTACCAGTCCGAGGGGCAGCGGGAAATCGCCTCAGAGGTGGAGGCCGCCGGGGTGTACCGGGTGCGGGACTTCTTGAAGGCCGTCTTGCGCAGCAGAATCACGGCGGCGAAGGACTTGTCGGTCCATCTCGAAGAGGCACTCCACGATGGGCCGTTGACGGCAGCGGAGGCAGGGGCGGTACGGGCGCTGTCGCCGGAGGAGATCGGGGCGGCACGAACGCTCACGGCGCGGTCGCTGCGCGAGCAACCCGAGCAGTGCCTCGACACGGCGAGCCGATTGTGGCAAAGCTATGCCGGGCGGAAATTCACCGCCGAGGAAACCGAGATGGCCCGCGCTTTCCTGGACGTCAGGGCGGGCAGGTTGAAACTGAATCGGGATTTCCAGATCTTCGGAAAGGATTTCGAGAAAAAGGTACAGATTCTCGATGAGTACGGGAAGCCGCGCAGCGATCCGAAGATCGGCACCGAGAGCCGGTGGTTCGGAGGCCGCCACAAAATGGTGGAGGCAATGTTCGGTGCCCCGGTGTATTCCGATGGGACGGGATCGAAACAGGTCACCGTGGAGGACGTCCTCGGCGGGTACGAACAGTTGCATCTGATGTCGGGCACGCTGGAGCGGAGCGCGGCGGAGATCAAGGAGAATTTTCCGGTCCACGGTGGTTTGGCGAAGGTGGAGGACTTCGGCCGGTCGAAACTGGTGGGGGAGCACGATCGGATATTCCTCACCGAGCCGGAGAAATTGCGGGACGCGGTGAGCCGGGTGCAGCAGTTGCAGGCCGAGGGACGGCCGGTACTGGTGATCTGCCCGTTCAACGATCTGGCTCGGAAATTCTCGCTGATGCTCACCAAGGCGGACGTGGAACACAATGCGATCGACGCCCGGTGGTTCGCCGAGCACCGCGACAACAATGCCGCCGAGGAAAACCTGCTGTCGGTCAAGGACACCGCGGGGGTTCGGGGCGCGGTGACCGTCGGCACGGGCATGCTGGGCCGAGGTTTCGACGTGTCGATCAGCGACGAGGTCAATCAGCTGGGCGGAGTGCACGCGCACATGCTGGGTCGTTCGCCGACCAATCCGGACGAAGACCATCAGCGGTCGGCGCGCGCCGGCCGCAACGGCCGCAACGGCAGCTTCTGTTTCAACGTCGCCGCGTCCGACCGCCTCTACAGCGAGGCGCAGCATCACGGTGCGCGGGTCGCAATTACCCACTATCGCGCGGCGGTGGCCAAACACGCCGAGGCCACCGCCGAATACACCGAAGTCGCCCGTCAGCTGGGCAATACAGATGCGGTTCAACCGGGCGTGCAGGTGGCGCGGACCAAGGTCGCGGCCACCGCGGCCGATGTCGCCGCGGCCGAACGGGAGATGCGCAGCCTGACGTCCCCTCTGCAGAACGACGCGGCCGACCGCACGTATCTGCAGCGTGCGATGCGCCGCGCCAACCAGGCCCACGCGCCCCCGTCCGCAGGAGATGCCGCATCATCGCCCCAGACCACCCTCGCTGCGGGCCTCCACCACACCGGGCCGGACACTGCCCGTACTGCGGCGGGTTTCGGCCAGGCCAGGGCAGACACTGGCCAGACCAGTTCGGACGCCGGCCACGCCGGGGCGGATATGGACCGCGCCGCGATGGAGGCCGTGCACGCCGGGCCTGACGCCGTCCAACCGCACCTGCGCGGGGACCGGTTCGCGCGGCTGGCCGGCTGGCTGGGGGTCCCCGCATCGGTCCAGGCGGCCGCGGCCGTGTTCGACACCGACGATGACGACGACCCGTTGAGCCGACTGCTGGAACGAGCAGGCATCTCCTCCGCTGCCGTGGAAGCGCTGAACCAGCACCTCGACTTCGCCCCGCCCGCCGCGGTGATGCGGGCGGACGCCCTCACCGACGAGCAAGCGCTGAATCATCTGACACCGCAGCGCAACCGGCTGGCCGCCGAACTCGGCTGGGAACCCGCCCAGGTCGCCGGCGCGGAGGGCGTGCGCCAGGTCGGCACCGCCCTCGACACGGCCCGCAAAGAGCTGGCGGACCTGCTGGACGTTCCCGAAACCGAGGTGAACGCCGCCACCGCCCGCGACGGGCTCGCCAGCGCGGTTGCCCGCCTGCTCGCCCCCACCGAAACTGTCGACGACCCGGCCGCCGAAGTCCTCGTTTTCGCCGCCTCCACCTACCTGGCCGTCACCGCCCTGCTCGACCTCACCGCCGCCATCCACCAGCGCAGCCCGAAGAGCTGCGTCAACAACGGCGTGACGATGATGCGAGTGCTGTATCCCGACAACGAGCACGCCTACCACATGCCGGATGACATGCCACTGCGGGGCCACGACGCCGAAGCCGCCGAGCGGGCCTTCGGCGGTGCCTTCCGGGCATTCGGCTCGCTGGACGAGGCCGCCGAATCGCTGAAAGAGTGGCCCGGGGGGAGCCAGGCGCTGGTCTACAAGTGGATGAACAACGGGGCAGTCGAAAGCCACCTGGTGCTGCTGGTCAACGACAGTGACCGGGCAGATGCCCCGAAACTGGTTGTCCTGGACATAGCGGCCGCCCCCGGAGAAGCTCCTCTCACTCCCGCCGATCTGGCTGAACCCCGCGCGCTGCTGAACAAAGCCGTCCCGTTGCAGCAGTGGCAGCGCGAACAGCAGCCGTTCATCGACCAGCTCGACGAGGCGGACCGGGACATCTTCGCAATCGAATTCGACAGTACGGGCGAACCCCTCGCCCGCCCGTCCACGACGCAACGCCCGGTCGTCTCCTCTCAGGGCCCCGGTTTGTCCTCGCCATCGCTGTGGTCGAGCCGTGCGCCACCTCTTCGACGGGGCCGGTTCGCACTGGCAGGCCATCGCGCGCCGGGTGACGGTGGGGCTCCGGAGAGTATCCGCGCGAACACTCCCACCCCCGAAATCCAGCGGGGGCCCGAGGCCGTGTCGCGGTCGGGGCGACACGTCGTTCCCAACAGCAGCCGACCACCATCGGATCCGGGTGTCCGCTCCGACGCAGACGTCGGCGGGCTTGTCGGGCAGCGCTTTCCCGGTATCCGGTCGCCGGATGCCGGTGTGCTGGCGAGGCATGTCGATGCGGTAGGTGTCGAGCGGTTCCTGGCGGTCAAGGATGTCTCCGCCAGGGGTGGGCCGAGCTTGTGGCGACTGCCGTCCGCGCGCGAGGCGGCGGCGTTGAATGTGCAGGCCACGACTGTGTCCCACAGCACCGAAGCCGGCATCGCCGTTGTCGAGGCGTCCGAGCGGACGGGTGCGGGTGCCGACAGGGGCGAGCTCACCGACGCCCAGTGGCTGACCCACGGTGAGCTGGACGTTCGAATCACCAACCGGCAGGTGCACGGCGAGTTCGCGCAGAGCTTTTCCGCCGGTCTGGAGGCGCTCGATCGGGTGCCTGCGCCGGCGGGCGCCGCGGCAGAAGTCGCGCGGCTGGGATCCCGCCTCTCTTTGAGTAACGATGACGTCGAACGGCTGACCCGTCGGATGGTCAGGCGACCAGCCGACGACCAGGATAAGATCGTCGGTTATCTTCGCGACCTCGCCGATAGCTTCGAGATCAACAAGATGACGGCCGAGGTCTACGCCGACGATGGGTACCGCGACCGGCTCGACAATTGTCTCCGCATGCAGCAGGTTCGGATCGCTCTCGCCGCTCATCCCGATATCGTGGACGCGATTCTGACTCCGATGTCGGAAGTCATCCTGTTCGAAATCGTGCACAGCCCGCACTGGACCGGTGCCACCATCGGAAACGCTATCGAATTCCTGGTCAGACCTCAGATCGCCGCCGCGCTGCGAAAGATACATCGAAGCAATTCTCACTTCGCGCCGTATGTCGCACGAAGGATGTCGAAACCGATTGCGACCGATCTCGACCGCGTCGGTTGGGAGCTGCGCCGGATTGCGGAGATACCGGCCGACACTGTGGATTCACGTTTGCTCGATGGGTTCGGCAGATATGTGTCGCCGACTCAGCTCGCTGACATCCACCAGCTGATTGCGGGCGGCTCGTCAAGTGGTGACCAAGTGACCGTCCAAGACCGAGCCTGGGAATTCCTGCTCACTCTCGAGGATTTCTCCCCGGGTGGGGCCCGGCAGAAGTTCGCGGACCTGTTCCTCGAGGCGGGCCAAATCGCGAATATCCCGAAATATGTGAGTTCGGAGGTGACCTTCACCGCGCAGCGGCTGCGCGACGTGGAAGACATCTACCTCGGCGGGCCGCACGGCGGCGATTTCACCCACTACGTGGAGAAGGTCGGTGAGCAACTTCCCAGCCAGCGCCCGCCGACGATACGCACCGCGATGGAGTTCGTCCGCGAGGTGACGCCGGAGTTCGCCCGATGCCTTCGCGATCTGCTGGCAGACGGCGCTCACGGAGCCGAGCGACAGGCGCTCGGCTTGCGGCACACGGGTGACGCGGGCTTCCGCGAGTTGAAGGAGATCGCGCGCTCCTTCGTCACCGAAGTGAAGAGCGCGGTCATATCGGCCGAAAGCCTCGCGAAGGTGCAGTCTTCGGAATTCCTCGCCCGGTTGCTGACCGACGTCACCCACTACGACACTTCCGGGTGGGGGCCCCGTGGCATCGCGTCTCTACGTGAACTGCTCGGCTACCACAATCGGGCGGCGGCGGAAGGCCGCATCGCACCGATGCCCGCGGAATATCGACCCAGCGGCGTGCTCGAGGTCGCGAAACTGCGGACTCGCGACACCGAGTCCCGTCCGCAATGGACCGAAGATCTACTGACACGCTTCGCCAGATTGTCGGAGAATCTGCAGGACGCACGCTCGGCGCTGACCGGCGTACCGCGGCCGTTCACCTATCTGCTCGGGAAGCTCGGCCGGGGCATCGCCGAGCACATCGAGGCATTGGAGCGTTCCCTCCGCTCGGGAGTACTGGCCGACGGTTCGCCCATGAACGGCATCGCGCGCCGGAATATGGTGGCCCGGTCGCAGGAGCTGAAGGAACTCATCACACCCGAGACCGAAGGCGCGCAGCAATTCCCGGCGCTGCGTTCGCTACGGGATTTCGAACAGAATTTTCAGCAACTGGCACGTATCGGCGAATTGCATGACGACCTGCGGACGATCTGTTTCGCATGGGCGATGCGTCAGCACCCGGAATGGGTCGACAGACTGGGAAATCTCCGGTCCGACGAACCGACTCTGGAGGACGTCAGTCTCGTCCGGGATTTCGTGGAGCACATTACCAACCAGGAGGTTTTCGCACACTATTTCTCGAACCGGAAGGGCGCGAACATATTCCGCAGAATGACCAGTGTCGCGGCGTTGGACGAAGCAATATTGCGCACCCAGGGCGTCGGAGTTTCGAGCGACACCACTCGGCTGCAGTTCGTTCCGACGCGGGGTTCGCTGCTCGAACTTTCCGGGCATATCGCCAGCGCCTGTTGGGCGGGTAAGTATCCGTCGGTTGCCGCGGCCATGCCGAATATGACGGCCGTCATCATGGTCCGGAATCCCGACGACCCTGGCCGCACCGCGCTGGCCGGGGCCGGCCTCCTTATCGAGACCACCAGCGCAGCCGGTGAACCCATTCTCCTGGTACGCGGTCTCAACCCGTTGGAGACGTATATCAACCACGTCTCCGTCGCAGATTTCTATAGCAAATTCACCGACTGGGCGCAGGGGATCGCCGCGGCCCGTGGTCGTCGCCTGGCCATCGTCATCGACGGCCGCGCCGGCGGTGCCGCGACGAATCGCCCCGTGTTGTTCGGGCATCTGGCGGCGGAGCGCCGGAAACTGACTCCGGTACCGGTCGATCCGAGGGATACCGAATTCAACGGTTATAACGTCACCCAATGCGCGTACCTCGTCGGCGCCCTCGAGGAGCGGGAACAGCGCGCCGGGCCACGCGGCACCGGCGGTCTCATCGGCAGTCGGCCACCTTCCGATCCGGTAGGCGGCGCGGAACGGAGAACGGCGGAGACCGGTACGCCGGAATCGGGTCGGCCGATCGACGTCGGCGAGCTCGGCGGGGTGCTGGCCGAGCACGGCGTTGTGGTGGGACGTGCGGCGGCGGCGCGGGTATTGGGTTCAGATTTGTCGGGTGGCCAGGATGTCATCGAACTGTCGGTTCCGGAGTGGGTGTACCGGCAGTGCGAGTCCCAAGACTGGGCGCCGGACGACGAACAGCGCTCGGTATTGGTGCGCGGCCGGTTCCGGGTGTCGGTGGGTTGGCCCGGTGTCGGGACCGGCATGGTGTCACATGAGGACCTGGCCGGCCGGTCGTGGCAGCCTGCCGGGGGTGGATCGAAGGTCGCTCTGCTGGCCGATGTCTATGCCTGGATGCAGGAGACGCAGGACCGGGCGTCGGTCGACTGGATCAAGGATCACCTGCTGAGTCCGGTGTGTCCGCCGCTGCCCGCCGAGGTGATCGCGCGCGAGATCGATGAGGTGACCGAGATCCTGCAGTCGCGGGTGCCGCGGCAACAGCTCGGCGATCCCGCCATCCGGCGCGTGATTCGGCTGGCTGCCGAGGGACTTTTCGTCAACCGGACGCTGTACGGGCATCCCGACGTCGGTCGCATCAACCATCTTTACGACGATGCCTTCGAGTTGCGCGAGTTCGGGGTGGCGGCTTTCTATCACAACGGCATGAGTGTGGCCGAGGACCTGCGCCGCATCGTGGACAACGGTGCGCTGCAGGGCGCCGACCCGCGCGAGATCGTGGCAGCGATGGCCGCGGATGCCTGGAGTGACACCGTCTACGGTGGCGGGCGGCGCCGCGATAATCCGCAGCGCTATGACGAGTTGGCCTCGGCGGAACTGCTCCATGCCCGTGCCCTGTCGCACGGCTGTGACGCGAGCACCGCTCGGACGCTTGCGTTCGCGATCAACGGCACCGGATTCGACGAGCGGATCGGCACCCAGATGATCGCGGCACCCGCGGCGGTCGAGGAGATGCGCACGCGGTGGGCGATGACCGACGGCGAATTCGCGAAGGCGACGCGCATCGCGCGGTGGGTCGCCGCGGCGGATCTGCAGGGATTGTCGGAGCCCGACGCGGTCGTCCGGAGTATCGAATTGGCGCTCGAGGACCTGATGTCGCGGCGCTTCGACCCGGCACGCATATTCGGGCGGGTCGTGTCCGAATGGGGTGCTCGGGTCAACAGCGTCGACGAGGCGTTGCGGCTGGCGGACCGGTTCGGGCGCCTGATGCCCGAAGACAGTCACATCACTGTGCGTCAAGCGTTCATCAACCATCTGCGCGGGAGTGTCCGCTTCGTTCACCCCGACAGCGGATACCGGCCGCCGGACGGGTGGCTGCTGGCCAACCGGGACATACGCCGTGACCATGCCGCGAAGCTGCGGGAGATCGCCGACCGTTTGGCGAGCGATTCGGGGTATACGCCGCTGGACGCCTATCGCGACGCCCGGGCGCATGCGGCCGAGATGCAGGAGGAGTACGGCGGTTTCCGCTGGCAGCTGGTCATCCGGCCCAGCACATGGGACGCGATCGCCCTCGCCGATGCGGTCGCGGTGCGACTGCCGGAATCGGAACGCTCGGGGATGTCTCGGGACATCATCGATGCGATACCGCGTATGGCGAATCTCGCCCGATCCTGCGCCGGGGACGACGCCGTATTCGTTGTGACCTCGTCTCAGGACACCGACGGCCGACCCCGGCTGCTCGCGCAGCTGGACTTCACCAGGCCGGACGAGGCGGATCCAGCGCCGGGTGCGACGGTGGAGGATCTGCGTCGCGAGCTGGCCGAGGTGGATTGCCGGATCGAGGTCGAGACCGCCGATCCCTTGCCGCAAGGGCAGGTTTGGCATCGTCTCCGGCTCGACTTCACCAGGCAGAGGATTCTGGTCTGCTGCGGCGAGTGGGGGACGAGTGGATCCGGTATGGGCACCTTGACCGTGGCGCTGTGCCAGGCCCTGGCCGAGGCCGGGCACGAGGTGATCGTCCGGGCAGGACAGGTGGGCAGCGCCCCCCGAATTCCTGGAGTCACGGTGGTCGGTCACCGCGACAGCGGTTCGTTCGCCGGCACGCGTGAACGGATGCTGTCCGACTGGGATGAGTTGCCGGAATCGATGGATCTGGTGATCGTGCACGGTGCGGCGGACGGCCTCGCGGCCGCGCTCGCGGCTACGGAGAAGTATCCGGGTGCGAAACTCGTTCGCGTCAACCATTTGACACCGATGCTGCGGGAAACGCTCGGAAACAATCCGGAACGTGGCCGCGCCAAGGTCGCGGCCGATGTCTACTTGGCGCGGCGGGCACATCTGGTGACGGGACTGGGGCCGGTGCTTGCCACGGACGCGCTGTCGGCGGCCGTCATGGCGGGGCACGGCTCAGTGCACGAACTGCAGCCGGGCTTGGTGATGGCCGAGCAGCCGCCGGTTCCCTCTCCCGGTGACCCGGCTCGGATTCTGTTGTTCGGCCGGCCGGACGACCCCCTGAAGGGCGTGGTGGAAACCGCCCGCGTGGTGCGGCAGCTGCGGGCTCGCGGGCGGGATGTGCGGCTGATGGTGCGGGGTTATCCGCGACGCGGCGTTGAGTCGGCCCGCGCTGAGCTGGTCAGGCTGGTTGGCGACCCGGATGCGGTCGAGGTTGCGCCGCGGACATCGAATCGCGCGACGCTGCAGGCGGATATCCGCTCGGCAACGCTTGTGGTGATGCCGTCGCGTGCCGAGGGGTTCGGTCTGGTCGCCACCGAGGCGATCGAGCAGGGTGTGCCGGTCGCCGTGCCGTCCTCCAGCGGAGTGGGCCGGTTCCTCGCCGACCTCGCCGAGTACCGCGACCAAGCGGAACGATTCAACCTGGTCGAACAGCATCTCGGTGCGGCGCCGGTGGTCGACACCTGGGCAGCGGCGCTGGGGTCCGTGCTCGACGACGTACCCGGCGCCTGGGCGGCGGCCCGTCGATTGCAGGAACTGCTGCGGCCATTCACCCGCAAACGCAGCGCGAAAATGCTCGTACACGCCACCCTGAACACCGACCCGCATCCTCGCCCGGCGATCCGGCCGTCCCGGACCGAGGTGGCGATAGAGAACGGGCACGTGGTGGCGCGCGGCGAGGAGACCGACTACGAGCGGATACTCGCCGTGGCCGATGCAATGGAAACCGATCCCGCGGTGCGGCGGGCCGTCATGGGCGGCACCGTCGTCGAGTTCGCACCGTCGCGGGACCCGCTGCCCATCCGGCTCGCGGCGGCGGACGTCGACGAGTGGCTGTTCGATCTGTCCGTGAGATCCGCTGTGCGGCAGGATGATCCGCGCGCGAGCATCCTACAGGCGTTCGTCGCGACAGTGTCGAGGCAGGGATTCGGCGCAACCACGATCGACGACGTCTGCCGGCGTGCGGGGATCCGCCGGGACGCCTTCCGCGACCAATTCCCGACCACCTACAGCGCCTTGGTCGATGCGCACCGGGAGGTCCTGAGCAATCTGAACGAACTGGTCGTCGACGAGGTGCGTGCGGTGCCGGCTTCGGACCGCGCCGCCCGCGTCGCCACCGCGGTGAACACGTATGTGAGCGCCCTGGCCGCCCGTCCGGCCACGGCGCGCATGCTGCTGGTCGAAGGGTTCGCCGCAGCCCCGGGAGGGCGCGCCGAACTCGGAGTGGACGTGACGAACGAGATCGCCGCCACGCTCGCGACCGTGTTCGACGAGCCGATCACGCCGACGCGGGCGCGTCGCGCCTTGGCGGCAGCTGCCCACGGCATGCTCGCCGACTGGGCCGCGACCGGCGACCCCACCGCCGTGCCTGCCCTCCGGCGAGATCTCGCCGATCTGCTTCGGAACGGCACGACGACAGCGTCCGCGGACTCCGCCGCTACCGACACCGCGGCCCACCTTCCGCAGTCACCCCGGGAACCGCACAGCCGCCCGGCAGAACGGGCGGAACCGGGTGAGCGGGAACGGATTTTGACGCAGCTGATCGAGGTCACGGCCGAACAGGGCTACACCGAGATGTCTCCGGAGACCGTCCAGCGGCGTGCCGAGGTATCGCCCCGGACATACCGGAAGTTGTTCTCCGACAAGCGGACCGGCTTCGAGGCCGCCTGCGCCGCAGCCGTCGAACGCGTGCGCGTCGCCGCCCGGGCCGCCATGCCCGATACCCCGGGCGACGACGTGCAGTCGCGGTTGCAGGCCGCCGTCCGCGCCTACCTCACCGCCCTCGCCGAGTATCCGGACGAGGCCCGTGTCCTGCACCTGAACCTGTTCGCACCAGGCCCCGGGGCAAGCTCGCTGTACGACCCGCACCGGGCGATGCTGGCCGCGCACCTCGCCGAGGCGGTCGGTGGTGGGGTCGACGCCCGCACCGGCGGGCTCCTCGCCTCCGCCGTCACAGGAGTCGTCACCGATCGGATCCTTTCCGGCCGGACCGCCAGGACCAGAAACCGACGATCTGCCGACGCCGAGTCCGAGCGCATCGCGACCCTGCCCGAATTCGCCCCGACGGTGACGGCCGCGGTCCAGGGTCTCCTCGCCGACATCGGCGCGGCCACCGCCACCGGTGGAACGTCCGGACACCCGCCTACCGGACCGGGCCGGCTCGACGGCTATATCGGCAGCCGCCCAGGGGAATCCACGCCTCGGCCGGGCGAACCGTCACAGGGCGAACCGGCCGTGTCCTCACCGGAGAACGCTTCATCCGGCGAGGGCGCGTCCGCTGTTCGCGACTTCCAGGGCTTGGTACTCGCCGGCAGGGAGTCCGGAATAGCGGAA
This sequence comes from Nocardia sp. NPDC050408, assembly GCF_044458905.1. Lineage (NCBI taxonomy): Bacteria > Bacillati > Actinomycetota > Actinomycetes > Mycobacteriales > Nocardiaceae > Nocardia > Nocardia sp. NPDC050408. Next base: position 67,169 of record NZ_JBITIL010000006.1, read on the forward strand.
CGGTCGCTGGTCGAGGATGCGCCGGGGGTGCGGGTCGAGTCGGTGACCTTCGGAAACGGCACCCGCGCGTTCGCGGAGACGTACCACAACCCGGTAGCCGCTCTCGAGCAGGTGCTACAGAGGGAAGTCGCCGCGATCATGGACGCGCCGGTCGGGCGCGCGTGCCTCATTCTGGAGGACGGCATCGTCTATCGCGAAATCACTCCTGGGCAGCCCGGAGACAGCCCGCGGACCCGGGACCGCGGAATTCTCGGTTCGCGCTCGGCCTGGCGACTCGGCCTGTTCGACGCGGTGACCAGGACCAACCGCGGCGCGCGAGAGTGGAGTGTGGGTCCGGATAACGAGGTTGTGGGTGGACGCGCCCCGTCCGTGATCGATGCGACGCCGGCCGGGGTGTTCGCCGCGATGTTCGTGCGGCGTATCGAGGGCCGTGAGGTGTGGCAGGACCACGGCCTACCGAGATCGGAGTTGGCGACCATCCGGGAGCGGGTGGCCTACCTTCAAACGTGGATCTCGAACCTTCCGGTACCGCAGAAGTACCAGCCCACGCTGAACCACATACACGGTCGGTATATGGAGGCGCTGGCGGAGGCCGAGTGGCACGCCGCCCGCCCCCGGGGCGAGACCTCGCATCGTGCCGGGCTCGACGTCGAAGCGCAGGCCAAAGCGCGGCTGGTCGAGGCATTCAACCTCGACTACCCGCACATCACCATAGCGGGGTTCGAACATCCGGATGTACCGGCCCACGTCGTCGAGGAGATCATCGGCGCACTGGACGAGATGCTCACCAGGTTTCCGGGCCGTACCAACATCCGGGGACTGTGGATCGATTATCTGGGTAACGAGGACGCAGGCGCCGCATCCTTCGCCCAGCGCGATTCCGAATCGACGTTTCGAACCGTCGGGATACAGTTCAGCCTGCGCAATGTGAGCAGGCCGGTATGGACTGTCGAACGCGGTATCGAGATGCGTGAGCGCGGTATCAATCCGATCGGTGACAAACCGTTCTACCATGATGCTGTCCACGAATTCGTCCACGCGATCGATGCCGTGGAGCTCCTGTCGGTGACCCTGCGGCAGGTGCTGGAGGACACCTGGTCCCGGCTCCACGAACTGGGCCTGGTCCGTGAACCCGGGCAGGCCTGGCTCGCGCGACTGCCCGTGTACGCCTTCGTCGACGAAACCAAGGCGCAGCTGCGTGAATACGAGGCCCTCGCCGTCGGGTTCGCCGAGGCGGACATCCATGGCGTGCCGATCGGCACACCGCAGTGGGCGATCCACAAGTACGTCACCACCGGTCGGCCACCGCAGATCACGCCGGACCTATACATCGATCCCAAGGCGCAGGAGAATCAACTCACCTCGGCGTCGGCCCCGCACCCGCAGGGGGGCGACGCCGACCTGACCCGGCCGTCTCGTGCGCCCGATCCCGGCGCGGTGCCATTCGGATCGGAGGCCGTCGTCCCGGTCCTCGGCGGCGGCCAGGGACCGCCGGGTTTTCTGCAAGAACAGCGGGGCTTGCAGCGCCAGAACGAGGCGGCGGTTGTCCTTGCTCAGGCCGGCTTCCGGGTCGAGCAGCACCCTGTCGAATCCGGCGCGCGTCTGCCCGACTTCCGTATCGAGGGACGGATCTTCGACTGCTACTCACCGGCTACCGGCAGGGTCAGCAACATCTGCTTCGAAATCCGCCGCAAGGTGCATGTGAAACGCCAGGCCGAGCGTGTCGTGGTGAACCTGGCCGACTCGGCCGCAGACCCGGTCGAATTGAGTCTGGCACTGCGTCGGCACCCTATCCCGAACCTACGCGAAGTACTGGCTATCGATCGGCTCGGCACTGTGCTGCGGCTGTCGCCGGGACCCGTGACTGTAGTCGAGAGCCAGCCGGACACGGGCAACGACGGATTCATCGGCAGCCGTCCCCAGGAGCAGTCCGACCCGTCGCCGGGCGCCTCGCGGGATGGAGGTCCGGACACAGGGCCTGAGGAGTCGGCTGAGCGGCGGGCCGACGCCGCTTCCTTCGACGTAAGGGGCTCGTCGACCGTCGGCGCGGACGATCCTCATGCTGTGCTGCGGACGGAGGATGCGGCAGAACCGGTCTTCCTCGACATGCGGGAACGTCTGTTCGGCCGCAGCGATCGCGCTGCGCGCGAAGCTTGGGGGCGCGAGCTCATGGAATTGACAGAGCTCGGCTACGGTGCGCAGGCGGATCGCCATCTCGAGCGTGTCTTGGGCCTGCCGCCCTATCGGTACCACGATGCACCGGCGGTAGGGCGGCCGCTGGCGCCGTTCGACGGGCTGTCTGCGGTGATGGCAGACCGGCCGGATGTTCACGCGCCGGAGCCGTCGCGACTGGTTTACCTCACGCCGGTAGCGAACGCATTGAACCTGACCGCCGACGATGTGCTGTACGACATCGGCTCGGGCCTCGGTAAATCCGGCCTGTTCTTCGGGGCTTGCACCTCGGTCGGACGGGTGGTCGGGATCGAGATAGAGCCCGCATACGCGCAGTATGCCGATGCGCGCGCCCGCGCGCTGGGCCTATCACACGTGTCCTTCGTCAACGAGGACGCACTCGATGTCGATCTTTCCGACGGCACAGCATTCTACTTTTACAACCCGTTCAGCTCGACCGAGAACACGGATGCCGTGGGCACACTTGCGGAGCGGTTAGCGGAGTTGGGTGCGCAGAAGCCCATTCAGGTTGCCGTCAAGGGCCGGGACCTGCAGACGCGCTTGCGGGAAAGCGGCGTGTTCTCCGCGGAGACCGTGCTGGAGGACCCGGCCGTCTGGGTCGTGTTCCGCAGTCCGGCAACGGGTGACAGCCCAGGTCCCTCGGGCTTGATCGGCAGCGGGCCGTCGAAGGAGTCCGGACAGGCCGATTCCGCACTGTCGGTGCCCGACGCCTCGCGGAGCGCGTGGCTCAAGGGCCTGCGGCTCGAACGGGGGCTGAAGCAGAAGGAAGTTGCGCAAGCGGCAGGCCTGACCAACGCGGCACTGTCCAAGATCGAGAGCGGCAAACCGACGTCGCTCGGCACTTTTCAGCGGATCTGCCGCGCATTGGGAGTCGAGGCCGAAGAGCTGACCGAGGCTACTCGGCGGTTCTACCCGGATGCCGAGCTGGAAACCGATGCTGCTGCGCATGTTTCGCCGGGTGGTTGGGTTGCCGCTCTTCGCAATACCAAGGGCATGACCAAGGCGGACATCGCGCGCGCGGTCGGTGTGACGCCGACGCGGATTTCGGAGATCGAGAACGGCGATCGCCCGCCGCCGAAAACGTTCTGGCGGATTGCCCGAGCATTGGGCGTAGGTCCGCAAGCGCTGGCAGCGGCGACCCGTAGCCTCTATCCGGATCTCGAGCTCGATCTCGATCCGGCCGCGCACGATCCCGCGTCACCCGGTAACTGGATCATGGCGCTGCGCCATGACCGGGATATGACCCAGGCCGAGCTGGCCCGGACCGCGGGCACGTCGGCAGGATATCTCGCCGGAATCGAAGGCGGAGAATATACTCCGAACTCGATCATCTTCCGGCGGATCTGCCGGGCACTGAGTGTCGAGCCGGAACTCCTCGGCGTGGCGACGCACCATTTCTATCCAGATCTCGAGCTCGATCTCGATCCGGCCGCGCACGATCCCGCGTCACCCGGCAGTTGGATCGTGGCGCTGCGGCACGACCGGGATTTGCCTCAAATCGAGTTCGCGAAAGCAATCGGGCCCGGCTGGGGTCGGCTCTCCAATATCGAGACCGGAAACTATGTGCCGAGGTTCGCGGTTTTCCGGCGAATCTGCGAGGTATTGGGAATCGACCACGGACTGCTGCGGGCGGCTACCCGTCACTTCTATCCGCACATCGATCTCGACCTCGAGCCAGCGGCACACGACCTTGGCAGCTGGATTACCGCGCTGCGTAACGACCGAGATATAAGCCGTGCCGAACTCGCCCGTGTAACCGGTCTGTCCACGAAATACCTGGCACAGATCGAGACCGAGAATCGGCGTCCGCGGCTCGGCGCTTTCCGGCAAATCTGTCGGGCGCTGGGAATCTCGGGTGGCTTGCTGATCCACGCGGTGCGGGACTTCTACCCGGATATCACCGCCGATATCGATCCCGCTTCGCACAAATCATTGGGACGTTGGATCGCGGCGCTACGTTATGATGACGGAATATCGGCGACCGAGCTCGCGCGGCGAATTCGGATACCTCGCAGCACACTTTCCAGTATCGAGAACAATCGCTATCTGCCGCGGCTGAGCAAATTGCGGCAACTGTGTCGAGCGCAGGGCGTCGGTGGCGAGTTGTTGCTGGAGATCGTCGAGCGATTCTATGCGGATCGATACGAGCGGTCCGGCTATCGAGACGAAGAAGAACTGTTCAAACGGTATGTCGTGACTCGGGTGCGTTCGCCCGAAGAAGCAGAGGTCCAGAACGAGATTCTCGAGAGATTCGCCTGGGTCCCGAAGGCGGTAGCACGTCGCGAACCTCCGGATATTCGTGACGATGCGGTACAGGCCGCGTGGATCGGGATGCTCGGCGCGATCGCCGGCCACGTTCCGTCTGCGTCGTTCGCTGCCCACGCGTGGGCCAGTTGCCGCGCAGCGGTGTTCCGGTACCGTCTCGCGCTCCGATTCCCTGATCTCGACACCCGCACACGAAAGATCGTGAGCACGGTCGAAGCGCAGATCCACAGGATGGTTGCAGCGGGTGTAGCGCTCGAGGACACCGAGATCGCGCGCGGAGCGGGATTGAAGGTGGCCGATGTCGCGCTGGCTCGGGAGATCCTGGCTCGGCCCACCCTGCGGCTGGATGCCCCGATCAGCGGCAAAGACAGGTCGCGGCACCTGGACGTAGCCGATCCGGTTGCCGCCGGGTTCTCCGACACCGACTTCGCAATGACGGTCCGCGCCGCACTGGCCGGTATGGCCGACCCCGCCACTGCCGAGCGGCTGGTCATGCTTCATCTGGTCGAGGGCACACCCTTGGCTCGCGCCGCCGAACGGCTGGGGTTGCCCGCCGCTGCCGCGGCAGACGTTCTCGCCGACGTGATGGCCCGATTGCGCGGGGCGTTCGACCATCGTGAACCGGCCGACCCCACCGCGAGCGAGCAGCCGCGGCCGACGCCGTGGAGCAAGGCGAGGGCGGAGCCCGATCAGCCGCCGAATCCTCCACCGGTGGCGCCCGACGATTCCGCGCCAGGCGAGGGCGCGCCCAGGCCGGGCGGATTCATCGGGAGCAGACCATCCGAACCAAATGAGTCTTCACGTAGGCCTGCAGCGAAGGAGACGCCGCAGACGACGCCATGGTCGCGGCTCTCGGACGGTGACGCACACGGCGGTGTCGGCGGCGAGGATGAAACGGCCGAGATGGTCGCGTCCGGCACGGCGGGATCCCGTGCGGCATCCGCGTCGGCCCGTATCGTGGAGCGCTTGCTCGGGTACTTCACCCACAGAGACATGGCCTACTGGTGCCAGCTGACGCCGGACAGTCCCTTCCCCGACTGGGCCTGGTCGAGTGACGAACAGCTTCCCGCCCTGGCGCCGGACCTGCCGCTCAGCTGCATCGACATGGTGGTGTATGCCGCTGTCGCCGTCGGTGCACTCGGCCGCGAGCAGGTCCGCGCGATCTATAACTGGGCCGACCCCGACGACTTCTCCCGGCGCTGGGTGCACGAACTCCCCGGGCTCCTGGTCCCGGCCGGAGGGCAGCTGCTATCGGACCAGGACACGGGGTCACGTCCACAGCCCGGTGACGTGGTGATGTGGTTCGGCAGCGATGAGCCGGGCGGAGTCGAGCGGGTTATGCATGTCGCGGTGGCGGACGGCCGAGCCGATCGGACGGCTGATTCTGCCTCCGTGCTTTCGTTCGGCGCCCGTTGTTCTTGGCTGCTGGCACAGCCGCGCCGCGGCGAGACCAGATTGAGCGGGGTCGAAGTCACGACAATCGCGGACATCAGCAACGCAATGCTGGCGAACTGGTCGCATACGGTACGTGTCGAGTTCGGACCCGGTCCGTGGACACAGCGACCGGCGATCGGCGGGGAGCTGCGAGTGCCACCGAGCCGGGAATCGCGGGCCTTGCGGCCGTTCAACAAGAAGAATTGGCGCCGTGAATTCCCGGGCTTGGCCGAATGGGTGCAAGGACGGCCCGACGTACAGCGATCGACCGTCGCGTTCGACGAGTGGGAGCGGGCCGAGGGCGCCGCGGGTGCGCCGACGCGACTGGTCGAGATGGTCGACGCCGCCGTGTCGAGCACATGGATCGAGGAGGCGCTGCGGTCGCCCGGTGCGGTGCCGATCGTCGGACACCCGCAGGTGGCGCTACATGTGGACCGGGGCGACAATCCGATCGGTCTGAGAGTCGCGAGCATGGGCGGGCACGGCCGTGTCCTGCGCAAGCTGTTCACCGAACACCCGGACGTGCTGGACACGATGCCGCGCCAGGGTGGCCGCCTGCGGATCGCCTACGACGATGTGGAGCTGGGGGTCGATGGGGTTGTTCGCAGTGCACATCTCCAGCCCGACAATGCCGATCCGAGCCGGAAACTGATCTCGGGCCGGCTGCTGGATGAGTATCTGCGTCTGTCCAGTGCGGGAGCGCTCGATAAGCCGGGGACAAGGCCCGGGAAATCACCGAAACGGCCGAGCTTCGAGCAGTGGATCCAGGGGCTCCCGCCGAGCGTGTTCAAGGGCCCCGGTGACTCGTCCTACACCATGACCACCCACGGCCATATTCTGACCGACCGTGCGGTCGAGGAGGGGTGCCGACCGCTGCGGGCGAGTGTGTCCGGCGATCCGCACAGTGCGTTGGCGGCGCTGCGCCGGGTGGTCCTTCAAGCCCCGGACGATGTCGCCCACCCCGCGCCGTTCCTGGAACAACCGGCACCGTTGGCGGAACGCTCCAGCGAAGTGCTCGACCTCGGTGTCATGTCGGCGCGTGTCACGGTGGGGAAGGACCCATCGGGCAGGTGGCGTCTGCTGGTGCCGTCCTACTCCGACTTCTACCCGGGCGATGTGATCGCACACTGGTGCCGGCACCTGCATGCCGGCAGCCGCCGCCGGTTGCTGAACCTCATCTGGAGGCAGCTGAACGGCCGAGGGGGCGCCGCACCCGCAACCGCCACTGTTGGACCCGGCTACATAGGCAGCCGGCCGACGGACTCCTCCGATTCGGCACCGCCGGTGCTGACACCACAGGAGAGATCGGCGCTGCGAGCGGAGCTGGCCGCATTGCTACCGGTGGATCGGGACGAGGAGCAGCAGGTGCCGGTGGGCCCGGGACTGGGCACGGTTCTGGAGCGGCTGCTGACCGAGGAGTTCGCCGCCGACCCGCTACGACCGGGCAGCTACGAGGCGGTAACGGAAGCCATCGCCGACACGGTGGCGACCGCATTCGGTGAGCCGCCCACGCCCGGCCGCTGGAACCTGGTGGCGGCCATTCATGGCATCCTCGCCGATTGGGCCGTATCCGGCGATGACAGCGCGCTGCGCCGACACATCGCCGATCTCGTGGGACATGGCGTGCGGACAACTGCTTCGGGCCACCCCCCGCCCGCCGGCACCAGACCAATTGGTGGGCAATCGGTTCCCCGATCCGATGCCGAACCCGAGCCCGGCGCCATCGGGCCGGAGCACCGCGAGCTGGGCGATTCGACCCCTGGGACCGCACCGCCTGACGATGCGCCGCCCGGTTGGCTGCCGTCGGCGCAGGTGCCGCGCACGGTCGTGTCGCTGATTCGCGGGCTGTCGAAGGAGGGCATGACGCGAGTGCTCGCGGAACCGGCGCGGGCACGGGCGGTCATCGCCGAGGTCGGCCAGCGGTTCGCAGAGACGGATCTCCCGGTGCGCGTCGGCGGTGTCACGCGGCGGCTGGCGGAGTTGTTCCCGCCAGATGAGCTTGCCTATCTGCAGTATTCGCTGGAGCGGTCGATCGCGTCGGGATGCTTGCAGTACAAGCTGACCGAGACAGCGTTGCAGCAGATGATGAGCCACCCAGAGCGAGTAACCGCGGCACTGCGGGCAACGTATTCGGAGGTCGAGCCGGGTTATTTCGCGTCCTGGCTGGACGACGACTACGTCATGCACGGCCGCGACGGATACCCCCGCGACAGCGGCCAGCATGCGTTCATGCAGGCGGCAGTCGAGCATCTGACCGCGGTCTGGAATTCGGTGGACGAGCCGGTATGGCAGGACCTCGCGGCCATCAAGGATGAACGCTCCCGCGACCGGGCACCGATGCTGAACTCGATTCCGCCGCACCGACGAGCTGAACTCGACCTACCCGCCCACTCGGTCGACGAATTCTCGATGTCGGGCGACAATACGGTGCTCAGCGCCGCGACCAACATGGGCAGCGTGCAGATCGTACTGCGGGGCTACCTCGAGAGCCTCGCCGAGCATGCCGACGTGATCGAGGGCTGGCCGTGGGCCAGCATCCAGCACGGCGTCCTGGAATTCGCCAGCCGCTTGAGCGTGCTGGCGGGAGTCACCTTCACCACGCTGGGTGACTTCACCGAGCCGCGCGACCCGCCGCGGTTCGCTGTGGAATTCGACCGCGCGAACCAGACGATCACCTCGGTCGCGATCACCGGATCGGCGAAACAGGCACGCGCGGCCGACCGTGGGGGCGTGTGCCCGGGTTTCGTCACGTTCGATCCGGCCGGAGCAGCCCGGGCGTCCACCGACCGGCTCCGGCAGTCACTGGAGGGATTCGACGTCGAGGCGTACCGCCAGACGTCGGGCTCCAAGATCGCCGTGATGGTCGGTGGGTTCCTGCTACCACTGCTCGGACGCGATTTCCCGCAACTTCGACTCACCGAACCGGCCCTCACCGGCCACATGTCCGGCCGCTCGGGCGATCCGGTCCGAGCCGTCCGGCGGCCGACCGGCCACTCGTCCGAACAGCCGGGAGACGACCGACGGGAACACCTTCTGACGCAGTTTCTCGCCGTCGCGGCCGACCGGGGATACGGTGCGATGTCGCTGGAGACCGTGCTGGAGCGCGCCCAGCTGACGCGCCGGACGTACTTCCGGATGTATTCCGGTAAGCGCAGCGGCTTCGAGGCCGCCTGCGCGGCGGCGATCGACCGCGTGCGGGCCGCCTGTGACGCGGCGATGCCGGACATGCCTGAGCGGCACGGCAGTGTGCGGTCGCGGCTGGAGACCGCCATGCGCGCCTACCTCACCGCCCTGGCCGAGCATCCGGACGAGGCCTGTGTCCTGCACCGCGACCTGCTCGCTCCTGGTCTCGGGGCACGCCCGCTACACGACCAGCACCGGTCCATGCTCGCCGAGCACTTCGCCCGGGCGCTCGGTTCCATCGACACACGCACCGGCCGCCTGCTCGCCTCCGTGGTCACCGGCATCGTGACCGATCGGATCCGGGCCGTGGGTGCCGGACGCCGATCGATCGCGAACTTGCCGGACCTCGCACCAACGGTCACGTCCTTGGCCCAAGCCCTCCTCCCTCGCGGGACCGAGGTGATCGAGACGGGCCGGACGGACAGCACGGGAGACTCCGGGAAATCGAACATCCGACGAACCACCGGACCTGACGGATTCATCGGCAGCCGGCCCGGTGGCGGTGATGAGCCAGCCGATCCGGTGCGGCCGCAGGAGCCGGCAGGTGCCGGAGCGGATGGTCGCGTCGAGCTCATCGGGCCGGTCGATGCGCGTGCTGGGCTGCCGACCTACACGCCGCCCGGTGCGGACCTGCGTATGCGGGCTGAGCGGGTGTTGCGTGAGCACCTGGGATTCGGGGCGAGCCCGGAGGATCTGGTGTACCGATGGCGGCGGCGGCGAGCGGCCGCGAACCGTGCGGTTGCCGTCCGGGAACGTGCGGAGCACGCAGCCGAGAATGCGCGGCTCGCGCGGCGTCTGAGCGTGGACGAGCTGCGTTCGCTGGTGCGGGTGTGGCCGGAAATTGTCGGCAAAGCGGACGGATTCCCGAGAGATGTACGCGACCAGGCCAATCGGTGGGCGTTTGCGAAAACGAGGGCCGCACTCGGCGACACGGCGGCGACGATCCGGCCAACCGCGTTGCAGCGGGCGCTGCGGGAGTATCTGCTGAATGTCGAGGACTTGTTGATCCGGGCGCGCCAGCGGGCCGCGACGGTCGAGACTCCCGGAGTGCCGGTACCGACCGTGCTGCTCGAGCAGTTCGATGCGGACCGGCTCGGCGCCGGCTCGATCATCATCTCGTTCGGCAGCGAAGATCCCGTGGCGGAGGCGTGGCACGTGGACGGCACCGCCGGCGACCTGCGCCGCCTGGATCAGCGAATGCAGTTGGCGTGCAATCACTATGAGGCGGCCGTACGGGAAAACCCGGATCGCCCCGTCAGGGTGGTGGTGTGGTCCGGGACTGATGGTCACCGGTTGGCCGGGGATATGGCGGCACTGTACGCCGACATGGACACCGACGCTGCGTCCCATCCGGCGATTCGGCCGGAACGCCAGCTGGTTGTGCACGGCAACGGCGGTCGGCCCGCGAAGCAGGCACTGATACACGAGTCGGCCGCTCATACGGTCGACACGGTGGTGGTGTGCGGCGAGTCGAATCTCGGGACGATGCGTGACGCATTGGCGGATATCGCATCGTCCACCGACGTGTACTACGGAATCGCATCGCCGGCGAGGAGCTCCGCAAAAGCAATGGATTTGCCAGGCGTGCAATTCACGTGCCGGTTTCCGACCGGTGATGCGGGAAATACCGGTTCCGTTCTGAAGGATATGCGCGATATGGCGCAGAGATACGAGAAGGAGCCATTCGAGGCGGGCAAGCCGATCGATGACGAATTCCTCCTGTATGTCGACGACCGCACCAAGGTGCCCACGGAGTCGCTGGACAATATGAGCCGCATTCTTGCCGGCTGCCCGGATCGGGTCGCGCGGCATGATGACGCGCAAGGTGCGCGGGTGCGCTTCACCGACTTCATTGCACGCACCGCCGATGAGCAGATCGAGTCCGCCTATATTGATATCCTGCCGCGCGATCCGAACACCGACGTGCCCACATTGGTCGAGACCGGTGGCGACGGTGCACTCGCCCGAAGCGCGATCGCGAAGCGCGGCGGTCGGGATCTGGGGCCCGATGTCCTACTGCATAGAGGTCTGCCGGACGATTTCACCAGGGCCAGCCGGCTTGCCGTCGACAACATGCGGTGGTGGAACGCACTGCACCACGACGAGCAGCGCGCAGTCGTGGCGAGGCATCCCGAAATCATAGGCAATGCCCCGGGCATTCCGTCCGAGGTGGCGAACTACGCGAACGATTATTGGCGATATGCCACTTCCTCGGCTATCCACGCGAAAGGTAGCAGGAAAGCCGGTCGGACGGAGCGCCAGATTTTCAGAAACCTCTACGCCGTCGACGAGGCACTCACGCGCTCGGTCACGGTGCACCGCGACATCCCTGCGCCGATCGTGTCGACTGTGAGGTTGGACCCGGAGGCGTTCGGCGGCAACGGATCCGGCACGTTCGTCATCGGCAACTGCCGACTGGAGGACGCCGAACACGTGGTCTGGTACGTGGATGGCGTCAACACGCGGCTGCAGTCGGCACCGGCCCGGCTGGCGAGTGCGCGGAATCTGTACGAGGAGCTGGTGCGGGCGGATCCCTCGACCAAGGTCGCGGTGGTGTGCTGGATCGGCTACGAAGCCCCTGCCAAGAACAAGGAAGCGTGGGCTGCCAGGCCTGAGCTCGCCGAGGCCGGTGGGAGGCTGTTCGCGCGTGATGTTCTGGCCTTCCGCGCGGTGAGCAAGGCGAAATTTTCCGTGCTCGGTTACAGCTACGGAACCCCGGTTGTGTCCGACGCGACCGTCGGTGGGCGACTGGATGGCGTGTTCGGCAACCGCGCGATCGTAGGGTCGCCCGGGCGTGGCCGACGCTACGACAGCGCGACCGATGCCAGTTGCCGCAATACCTGGGTGCTAGCGCAATCCGACGACCCGGTCACCGGTTTGGGCGGCGATTCACCGGAAATGCGTGGCCGGTTGCTCGGTGACGGCCCATTGGGGCTCGGGACCGATCCGGCAACGGACGTCAATGCGATGCGCGTACGTGCCGAACGCGGTTTCCCGCACTCGCTGGCTCCCTTCGACGGGCATGGCGAGTACCTGCAGTATTCATCGGTAGGTGCCGCGCAGCCCACGGAATCGTTGCGTTACGTCGCGTGGTGCCTTGCCGGCCGGGGTGCTGAGGTGCCTACCGAGCAGCATCGGCCTACCGTCGAGAATCCGACAGCGATGCATCGCATTCGTGCCGTGTTGGTCGATGCCGCGCGTGATCGCCGTGCGCCGCAATTGGCCGCGGCACTCGACGAACCCGCTGGAGTAGGAGCAACCGATCCGTTTGGTGGACGGCGGACGCGTCCAGCCGATCCCGGCAGGGCGGCAGCGAGAGCTCCCGATGCGGCTCGTGTGGACATCAGGATCGCAGTACACCTCGGGGGAGGCGGGCTAGCGGATGACGGGCGGGCGTTGACCGACGCGCTCGCGCTGGGAGTGAACGCGGTCGTCGTGGAGGTGGGCCGGGCCGCCGCCGACGTGGCTGCTCTCGACGCCGTATGCCGGTCGGCGGCCTTCGCGGATGCGGCGCTGTCGGTGGAGGTGCCCGCGGGGCCCGCCTGGTCCGATTCGGAGGTCCGCGCGCAGGTGGGAGCGATCGCGGGCATGCTGGAGCGGCACGGCGTGCGCGGCGAGCTACACGCGGTCGACCTGCGAGTATTGGCAACGGCCACGGAGCTGGCACCGGATTGTCGGCGCGTGGCGAGGATCAATTCGCTGACGGTGGCCATGAGGGGGATGCATGGCGCCACCGGGTGGATGGCTCGCGCGCTGCGGCCGGGTGCCAGTGACATCGATGCCATCATCGAAGATGTGCGCCGCGTGGGGGCTACCGGTCTCGCGGTCACGTACCCACTGCTGTCCGAGGGCTTCGTGCGGCGAGCCGACGAGGCAGGCATGTGTCTGGCCGTATGGGGCGTAGCCGGTTCCGGCCGGATGCGTGCGGCGATCACGCTGGGCGTCGGCGAGATATCGACGAGAAGCGGGGAACATCTCGCGCTTCTGCGCGCCGAGGTCGCCGAAAGCGGGTTCCGGATACCCGAAGCGTTCTCGCGTTCGACGCCACCGCCGGACGGGTCGCCGAGAGCCACGCCGTGGTCCGGGTTCCTGGGCCGATGACGGGTCTGGGAACCAGATAGCTAGTGCCCGTGTCTGGTCAATCCCGCCCCGGGCGCGGCGCACGAGGGGCAGGGGCGCGAGATGCTCCCTGCTTCTCGATATGGCTGACGGCCCGCAATGGGCCACTAGAGCATCGGCACACGTAACGAAGCCATCGGGTGTTGTTAAGAGGCGGGTGCTGCGACTGGGGTTAACGTGATGCCGCCGCAGCGAGCGGTGTGACCGCTTCCGTGGACTGCTCTTGTTTGTGCCTGCCAGAATTCCGATGCTCTTGGAGGACACATGTTTGCTCCTTTTCGGACCCCCGTTGTCGCGCTCACAGTGGCCGCCGCGGCGACGTTCATCGTCTCCGGCGTTGCGCAGGCGACCCAGCCGACGACTATCGAGATCGACGCCGACGGCGTGGCAATCGTCGGATCTGATGCGACAGGCGAGAAGTTGAGTGTTCCGCTGCGCTACACATGTCACGCAAAAGACGGCAAAGGTCACCTCGGAGTCAACGTCCGCATCGCCGATATCCTGGTAGGCATCGGCAATGCGAAACCGACGTGCGACGGGATCGAGCACAAGGCCGTCATCATCGTGACTGCGAGCCAAGCGGACGACCGTTTCGAGGCTGGCGACGAGATCGCTCTCGAAGTAAATGTGGAGACCGTCGAAGGTGGTACGGCCGACACAGGCACGGACCGGAAGATGGTGGTGCTGTAGGCGAGCGCCCAGCCCGTAGACCAGTTCGGTCTTCGGGTGCCACTGCCGCCACGACGGTTGCGTCTCGAACTCTTCCGGAAATTTTTGTGCCGTCCGGCGAGTTGTCCGAACGGCACAAGACCTGATCTTCAAGGAAGCCCAGGACGCACGGCGCGGAGAGCTATCTCATTGGCAGGCAAACGGAATCGTCAGATTTTATAGGCTGTGGCTACTCGACACAGCGAATTATCGCTTGGATACCGGCAAATTCACTGCAATAGCGCGCGCCCGCCGATGTGAGGCGGAGCGGCACAAAAGAAATCCGGCCCCGTGAGGCGACCCGGACGAAGCGGTGATCTACCGAGGCCCGAATTAGGAGGCGGGCTTGGGCTGGGAGAGATCCCTGACGCCGGTGATCGCATCGATGATGTTGAGGATGGCGGAGGTGCCGCCGTCGAGGGCAGAGCTGCCGGAGTCGAGCATGGCGGAACCGGAGGACGAGCCAGCCGAACCCGTGGATGAGCCACCATCGGCCGAACCCGAGCCCGAGCCGGTGGCAGCGGAGCCGGTGGCAGCGGAGTTAGCGGCGGGGTTAGCGGCGGAGGCGACCGCGACCGGGCCGAAGAACAGGGCGGCGGCGGAGACGGTGGCGGCGGCGGCAAAGACCTTGCGAGAGACCATGTACGGAGCTTCCTTTCACAGATGGATAACGACGCCATCACGGCGCACACCCCAAATGTTATTAAGAAGTGATCTGCAAATCCACTTTTCTTATTGTGCAAATAATCACGGTTAATAATAGGCAAACACTATCTTTAGCCTAGGTGACGCAATTTGATCTTTATCGCTCATGCGAATTAGATGATCAAATTCGCTTGATTTATTCGACGGTGCCGCGAATCGGCATGCGGCGTACCCGATCTCGCAGCGGACCTTCGCTCGCGGCCCGGCGCGAACTCGAGCCGATGACGCGCTCGGGGGCCCGTCGGACGACGGCGAATCCGGCGTTACCGGGCGAGGTGTCGCGCGGCGCGACGGCGCGACACCGAGCTGGGACGATGTCGACCCATGTATCCTCGCTCTGCTGCGCGCCGATGGCCGGGCCCCGGGGCAACCAACTCACCGCCGAGACCGGGGTGTCCTACTCGACGGTGCAACGCCGGATCCCTGAGCCGCGACACCGGCGTGCTCTACTTCGACGTCGACACCGAACGCGCCCGACTCGGCTCGCGCTTCCGTACGCTGCTCCGGATCCCGAGAACCCTCCGAGCCGTCCAGTGGTTCGAGCGCGCGGTCTCAGCTGATGCCCTGTTGATCGGGCTCCATGAGAGCGACGACCCGATCCTTGTCACGCGCCTAGGGTCTGCCGGTTTATTTCGTCGAGATCCTTTTGTGCCTACGCGGGTTGGCGGGAATCACCGACATGCGGTCTGCTGCGAGCGCGTCGGTGGGCCGTGCAGCCATCAGTAGCTCCAGACGAGCGCACATGCCAACGGGTAGATGGAGCGCCGGGCGTCCGGCAGAACCGTGGGACATGTCCGGGAAGTTAGGGGCGCAAGCGACTAATTGCGTGCGGCGTCGATCAGCTGTTGGCGCAGCCAGGTGAGAGGGGTGACGCCGCCGGGGTCGATCGCGTAGTGGGGGTAGCTCTGGTGGATCCCTGACTTCAGGAAATCGTCGATCTGTTTTTTGCGTTCTTCGTAGGCGGAGTTGTTGAGCTGGTCGTGGAGCAGGCCGAGACCGCCTGCGGCGAGGGCGTCGGCGATGAGGTTGCCCGCCTGCTGCTGATAGGGGCCGATCTGGGTGGGGTCGGGGTTGGAGATCTGGGCGAAGAATCCGGCGATGCGGGCGGCGAAGTCGCCGTCGGGGGTTGCGCAGTACAGATCTCCCGGGGCGCAGAAGGTGTAGGTCTTGGGGGTGAGCCAGCCGAAACCGCCCAGGCGTGGACCACCGGCGCCGGCGCCCACGACAGGAGGGCCGATCAGGTTGTCGGTGGGGGAGCGGCGGGGATCGGATATCAGCCCGACCAATGCCACGCGGTCCGGCGCTACGACGCCCAGCCCGGTGCCGATCTCGGCGGCGAGATCACCGGCGGCGTCGGCGCCCTGGCTGTAGCCCAGCAGCGCGAAGCGAGTTGCGCCACAGCGCTGCGCCATCGCGTTGACCAGGCCACGGGTGTTGTCGAGGGCTTCGCGTTTGGAGCGGCCGTACACCTCGCCTTCCCAGGGGAACGCGGTCGCGGTGTAGGCGACGTAGTCGGTCTCGACGTCGCCGGGCAAGCCGTCGGCGACGGCGGCGAGCATCCCTCGGCCCGGTTCGGACTTCGAGGTTTCCCATGTGCCCGGAACGGCCACGACATACATGTCGGGGCACTGCTGCGGGGCTGCTTGTGCGGTTGTGGCGACGCCGACCGGAAGGGCGGCGCTCACCAGGGCAGCCGCGCATGCGGCGGTGTTTTTCCATCGAGAAAACATCGTCTACTCCCGGGGTTTCACGATCCAGCGCGTTGTCCGATCGGCGAAGGTTACTTCGCGAGTGTAAAGGGCGTGTCAGCACGGCGCTGGGATTATACGTCAGTCACGCGCTTGACTGGTGGACGAGCAGACCGCCGGGCGCCCCCGGCTAAGTGCGCGTACAACTGACAACGCCATGAATAAGAGGGGGCACGTTCGGCGGAACTGGTTATCGGCCCGGTAACACAATCGGTTTGATCGAGCTGTGGTCGTGGCGGCCGCTGGTCAATGCCGCGCCGACTTCATCGAGGCCGAAGCGGCCGGTGACCAAGCGGTCGAGATCGACTCGTCCGGTGGCGGCGAGGTCGATCGCGGTTGGCCAGGTGTTGGCGTAGCGAAACGTTCCGGTCAGCTCGAGTTCGTGTTCCTGAAGGTAGGGCAGGGGGAGTGGAATATCGTCGCCGCCCATGCCGACCAGTACCACCCGTCCGGCCCTGGCCACAGTGCGTATCGCGTCGCTGATTGCTCGTGGGTGTCCGGAGCATTCCAGCAGCACATTCGGTTCGAATCCGATGTCGCGCAGTGCGGTGCCGGCGACGTCTACGGCTTGTGTGCAGCCCAATTCGATGGCCAGCGCCAGTCGCTGCGGGTTCACATCGGTGATCACGACCTCGGAGGCGCCGAAAGCCAGCGCGGTCTGTGCGGTGACGAGTCCGACCGGGCCCGCGCCGTTGACCAATACCCGGTCGCCCGCACTCACCCGACCTTTACGGCATGCCCATACGCCGACCGATAGTGGTTCGAGCAGGGCGGCCGCCTCGTCGGTCAGTGAATCCGGCACCGGATGGGCGAATTGCTGGTGCAGCACCACGTATTCGCAGAATGCGCCGTCGATCGGGGGTGTGCCGAAGAACCGCATGTGCGGGCACAGGTTGTAGCGGCCGGCCCGGCATTGGCGGCAGGTGAAGTCCGGTACCCCGGGCTCGAGCGAGACTCGTTGCCCGAGGTGATGGTGTCGCGCACCGGTGCCGAATCCGACCACCACGCCGCAGGCTTCGTGGCCGAGCACCAACGGTTGGTCGACGATGTGGTGGCCGATCCGACCGTGCTCGAAGTAGTGCACATCGGAGCCGCATACGCCGACCGCGCTGACCTCGACGAGCACTTCGTCCGGACCCGGTTCGGGCACGGCACGTTCCTCGATCGCGATCTTTCCGACGGCTTCCAGGACCGCTGAGCGCATAGTGTCACTGCCTTTCGTCGCGTGCCAACTCGGCAACCGTCGCCCGGGCGCCACGAGCATGCAGTGCACGCAGTGACGTGACATAGGCGTCGAGGAATCCGGGCCGGTCGATCAGATCGCCGAATACTGTTCTGTTGCTGAGGAATGCGGTGGGGTCGTCGCGCTGGCGGCGGGCCAGCGGTGTCAGCTGGTCGCGGAGCCGGTCGATGACCTCGATCGGCTCGCCGTGCTCGTCGATGCCTTCGGCATAGCGTGCCCAACCGGCAACGATCGTCGCGGCACAGTCGATCTCGCCGGATCCGTCGCGAGTGTCGAGCTGCTGACGGATGACCGGCAGCAGCCATTTGGGGATGCGGTCCGACGATTCGGCACACAGTCTGGCGATGGTGTCGCCGATCGCGGGATTGGAGAACCGTTCGATGAGCGTGTGCTTGTAGCGGTCCAGGTCGACGCCGGGCACCGGGCGCAGGGTAGGTGTTGCCTCACGGTCCATGTAGCGCAACAGGAATCGGCGGAAGTCCGGATCCTGGGCCGCTTCGTGCACGAGGCGGTAGCCGCTCAGATATCCCAGATAGGCGAGTGCCTGGTGGCTCGCGTTGAGCAAGCGCAGTTTCATCAGCTCATACGGTGCGACGTCGGCGACGAGCTGCACCCCTACAGCATCGAAGTCGGGACGGCCGAGGGTGAACGAATCCTCCAGCACCCATTGGGTGTACGGCTCGGTCACCACCGGCCACCGATCCTCCAGGCCATAGCGGCGCGAGAGCTCGGCGGACGCGTCGGGGGATGTCACCGGCGTGATGCGGTCGACCATCGAGCTGGGGAACCGCACCGCATGCTCGACCCAATCACCGAGCTCACGATCACGCAGCCGCGCGAACGCCCCGAAGGTGGCTCGCGCGATATGTCCGTTGCCCTCGATGTTGTCGCACGACATGATGGTGAACGGCGTGATGCCCCGCGCCCGGCGGCGCACCAGCGCCTCGGTCACGAGTCCGAATACAGTGTGGGGCAGACCGCCCGACGCGAGATCGGCCCGAATCGCCGGATCGGCAGCGTCGAATTCGCCGGTGGTCGCCGAGAAGTTGTATCCGCCCTCGGTGATGGTCAGTGAGACGATCCGGATTGCCGGATCGGCCAGCTTCTCGATTACCGCTTCCGGATCGTCTGGCGCATAAAGGTATTCGATGATCGAGCCGATCACACGGGTACGCCAGGTACCGTCCGGCTCGGTGACCGACAGGGTGTACAGGCCATCCTGCGCCGCCAGCACATCGCGCATGCGTCGATCGGCGGGCAGCACTCCGACTCCGCAGATACCCCAGTCGGTCGCGCCGCCCTGCTCCAGTAGCCGATCGATGTACATCGCCTGATGGGCGCGGTGGAACCCGCCGACGCCGAAATGGACTATCCCGGTGCGGATCCGGGTGCGGTCGTAGGCCGGCACCGAAACTTCCGGGGCGAGCCCGTGGATCCTGGCGGCACGTAACGCCGTGGTTGTGGCCCCGTTCATAACGACCCTTCGACTGTTGTGTACGTCACACTCCGATGGTAGCCTCTTGAACAATAGCTCACACGCTGAGCAGATGATCAGGCATCGATGAGGAGCACAGTGGCTACCGAAGCGTCCCGGCCGGGAAATCCGGACGATGTCCGGTTGGCGTTGCGGGCTGCGCAGCTCTATCACCTCGAGGGCGCCACCCAGGCGGAAATCGCCGCCAAGCTGGGTGTTTCCCGCCCGACCGCCGGGCGGCTCATCGCCCGCGCGCGGGCGCAGGGGCTGGTGCGCATCGAGATCAACGTCCCCGACGAGCTGCGCTCGGCTGTGCACGCCGATGTCGAGAGCGAACTCGAGGCGAGGTTCGGGCTCACCGAAGCGGTCGTGCTCGGTGAAGTGCCCGATCGATCCCAGGCGAGCCTGCTCCCGTTCGGTCGCGCCGCGGTCGGCGTCCTGCACCGTCGACTACGGCCGGCGGATACCCTCGGATTCACCTGGGGCCCGGACACCATCGCGGTCGCGCATGAGCTGTGGACGAAGTCGGCACGGTGCGCGACCGTTGTCCAGCTGGACGGTTCGATGACCTCGGGTGACTACCAAACCGGCGTCGATTACACACTCGGCCGCTGCGCCGTTCAATTGCAGGCCACCCCCGTTCGGTTGCACGCACCGCTCTACGCGGATCCGGCGACCGTGACCGCGCTGGAACAGGATTCGCTACTCGGCCGCGCCATGTCTTTGGGGCGAGACGCCGACGTGATGATGTTCGGTGTCGGACCTGTCTCCACCGCCACCACTTTGTTCGAGGGCAGCTATCTCGACACCGCGATCCTCGATGAACTCGGCGAACTGGGCGCGGTCGGGGAAATCGGCGGCCGATTCTTCCGCGCCGACGGCAGCGATGTCGCGGGATCCCTTGCCGCACGCACGGTTTCGGTCGGACTCGACGCCATCCGGGCCTGCCCGACCTCGCTGCTGATTTCCGGCGGAGAGTCCAAGCACGAAGCCGTCCTCGGTGCGCTGCGGGGCGGACTGGCCACCATTCTCGTCACCGATATCGAGTGTGCGCGGTGGCTGCTGGAAAAGAAGGAGAGTTCTGGCCGATGAATGGACACCATGCGAAGGCCGCTGCGGCGCTGGCTGTCGCGGTTGTTATGGGGGTGGGCGGCTGCGCGGGCGCCGGATCGTTCACCTCCAGCGGCGATACCGTCACCATCGCGATGGTTTCGAACTCACAGATGCAGGACGCCATCGCCCTGTCCGGTGAGTTCGAACGCGAAAATCCGGGAATCGAACTCAAATTCGTCTCGCTGTCGGAGAATCAGGCCCGCGCCAAGATCACCGCCTCGGTCGCCACCCACGGTGGTGAATTCGATGTGGTGATGATCAGCAACTACGAGACACCGCAGTGGGCCAAGAACGGCTGGCTGGTCGACCTGTCGGATTACGAGCGCGAGACGCCCGGCTACGAGGCGCAAGATTTCATTCCCTCCCTGCAGAAATCCCTGTCCTACCAGGGTGATATGTACTCCGTGCCGTTCTACGGCGAATCCTCGTTCCTGATGTACCGCAAGGATCTGTTCGAACAAGCGGGGCTGACCATGCCCGCCGAACCGACCTGGGATCAAATCGCCCAGGCCGCCGCGAAACTCGATGATCCCGCCGGTGGTCGCTCCGGTATCTGCCTGCGCGGTAAGCCCGGCTGGGGTGAATCGCTCGCACCGTTGAATACCGTGATCAACACCTTCGGCGGACGCTGGTTCGACGAGAACTGGCACGCCCAGCTCAACAGTCCCGAAGTGGTTCGTGCCGTCGAGTTCTACATCGACCTGGTGCGCGAACATGGTGAACCCGGGGCGGCCGCCAGCGGATTCAGCGAATGCGCCACGCAGCTCTCCCAAGGCAACACCGCCATGTGGTACGACGCGACCTCGGCGGTCTCGGTGCTGGAAGATCCCGCATCCAGCAAGGTGGTCGGCAAGATCGGGTACGCGCCGGCACCGGTCATGCAGAAGCCGAACTCGGGCTGGCTGTACACCTGGTCGCTGGGGATTCCCAAATCCAGTGAAAAACCCGATGCGGCCTGGAAATTCATCTCATGGATGACCGGTAAGCCCTACATCCGGATGGTCGGCGAGAAGCTCGGCTGGTCACACGTGCCACCGGGCAGCCGGATGTCGACCTATCAGATCCCCGAATACGCCGCGGCGTCGAAGGCATACGGACCGTTGACACTCTCGTCGATGCAGGGGGCTGATCCGGAACATCCCACCGTGGCGTCGGTGCCCTATACCGGAATTCAGTTCCTCGCCATTCCGGAGTTCCAGGACCTCGGAACCAGAGTGAGCCAGCAGATCAGCGCCGCCGTCGCGGGTCGGACCAGCGTCCATGACGCACTCGACCAAGCCCAGCAATATGCCGACGCGGTCGGCCGGTCGTATCGAGAGAACCAGTAGTCATGTCTGAAACCACCACAGCGCCAGCAGCTTCCGAGTCGACTACGGAACAAGCACCACCGCCGATCCGCGCGCGGCGCGACCGGCTCGCACGAGCCGAAAGCTGGCGCAGGCGCGGTCCGCTGCTACCCGCCCTGATCTTCATGGTTGTGGTCACCCAGGTGCCGTTCGTCTTCACGTTGTACTACTCGACGCAATCGTGGAACCTGGTCCGGCCGGGCTCGCGCCATTTCATCGGATTGCAGAACTACGCGGATGTCTTCCGCGACAGCCAGTTC
The DNA here is from genome assembly GCF_044458905.1 of Nocardia sp. NPDC050408. Taxonomy (NCBI): domain Bacteria; kingdom Bacillati; phylum Actinomycetota; class Actinomycetes; order Mycobacteriales; family Nocardiaceae; genus Nocardia; species Nocardia sp. NPDC050408. The sequence goes on from NZ_JBITIL010000006.1 coordinate 88,960, forward strand.
CGGCAGGTGGCGCTCAACACCGTCATAATGATCGTCGGGACCGTCATCATCTCGGTGATCCTCGGACTACTGCTGGCATTGCTGCTCGATCGCGCGTTCTTCGGCCGCGGCATCGTCCGCACCCTACTGATCACACCGTTTCTGGTGACTCCTGTCGCGGCGGCATTGATCTGGAAGACCACCATGCTGGATCCGGTGTTCGGACTGGTGAATTTCGTACTGAAACCGTTCGGCGCCGGCCAGGTCGACTGGGTGAGCAAGTATCCGCTGCCCGCGGTGATGGCGGACCTGGTATGGCAGTGGACGCCGTTCATGATGCTGCTGATCCTGGCCGGGCTGCAATCGATGCCACGCGATATCGTCGAGGCCGCCCGCGTCGACGGCGCGAACTCCTTGCAGATCTTCCGTGAGCTCACCCTCCCGCATCTGCGCCGGTTCATCGAACTGGGGGCCGTGCTGGGGGCGATCTACTTGGTCAACACCTTCGACGCGGTGTACATGATGACCTCGGGTGGGCCGGGCATCGCCAGCTCCAATCTGCCCTTCTATATCTATCAGCGCGCTTTCCTCGGTTTCGATATCGGTCAGGCCGCGGCAATGGGTGTCGTCACCGTCATCGCCACCACCATCGTCGCGACGTTCGCGTTGCGACTGCTGTTCAAGTCCTTCACCGGAAAAGAGGAAGCCGCATGAACGCGCATGCGCTTGCCGACAAACCCACTGCGGCACAGCAGGTTCCGATACGTCGTCGGCACAACCGAGCGGGCATGCTGTGGGGTGCGCTGGCCTGGGTGATCGGCATCGGAATGTTCTTCCCTGTGCTGTGGATGGTGCTGACGGCGTTCAAACAAGAGGGCGACGCCTACACCGATCCGCCGAAGCTATTCTTCACCCCGACCCTGGACCAGTTCTCCGCGGTCCTCGACAGCGGTATCGGCACCACGCTGCTGAACTCCACCTTCGCCACCGGGATGTCGACGATTCTCGTTCTGGCCCTGGGAATTCCGGCGGCATTCGCGCTGTCGTTACGTCCGGTGCGCAATACCCGCGACGCGCTGATGTTCTTCATCGGCACCAAGATGCTGCCGATCGTGGCGGCGATCGTGCCGCTGTATGTGATCGTCGGCAATATCGGGCTGCTGGACAATATTTGGGCGCTGGTCATCCTCTATACCGCGATGAATCTGCCGATCGCGGTGTGGATGATGCGATCGTTCTTCCTGGAGGTGCCCGGCGAGCTGCTCGAGGCGGCGAGCATGGACGGGGCGAGCCTGTGGACCGCGGTGCGCGAGGTGATCCTGCCGCTGGTATCGCCCGGTATCGCCGCCACCGCACTGATCTGCATCATCTTCTCCTGGAATGAATTCTTCTTCGCGGTGAATCTGACCGCCGTACAGGCACAGACGATTCCGGTGTTCCTGGTCGGCTTCATCACCGGCGAGGGCCTGTACTGGGCGCGGCTGTCCGCAGCCGCGGTGCTCAGCGCCCTGCCTGTCGTCCTCGCCGGCTGGCTCGCACAGAACAAGCTGGTGCGCGGCCTGTCCTTCGGCGCCATCAAGTAAGGAAAAACTCATGGCCACAATCCATTACGACTCCGCATCGTGTGTCTATCCGGGCGCGGAGACGCTCGCGGTCGACTCGCTCGACCTCGATATCGCCGACGGTGAGTTCATAGTCCTGGTCGGGCCGTCGGGCTCGGGCAAATCCACCGCATTGCGAATGCTCGCAGGCCTCGAGGAGATCGATGGCGGCTCCATCCGCATCGACGGTCAGGACATGGTCGGTGTGTCGTCCAAGGACCGCGATATCGCCATGGTGTTCCAGAATTACGCGCTGTACCCGAACAAAACCGTCGGGGAAAATATGGGTTTCGCGCTCAAGATGATGAAAGTGCCGGTGGCCGAACGCAAACGCCGCGTCGCCGAGGCCGCCGAACTACTCGGTCTCACCCCGTATCTGGACCGCAAACCTGCGAAACTGTCTGGCGGACAACGGCAACGGGTGGCGATGGGGCGCGCGATCGTGCGTGAGCCGCGGGTGTTCTGCATGGACGAGCCGCTGAGCAACCTCGACGCCAAATTGCGCGTGCAGACCCGCACCCAGATCGCCGCGCTGCAGCGACGGCTGGGCACCACCACCGTCTACGTCACCCACGACCAAGTGGAGGCCATGACCATGGGGGACCGGGTGGCGGTACTGCGTGACGGCCGGTTGCAGCAGTTCAGCACCCCCGCCGAGCTCTACGACCGGCCCACCAACGCGTTCGTCGCCGGGTTCATCGGATCACCGTCGATGAACCTGTTCCGGGTGCCTCTCACCTCCGGTGGCGTCGACATCGCAGGCACCACAATGGAATTGTCGCGCGAGCAGATGACCCGGCTCGCCGAAGCGAGCTTGGACACGGTGACCATCGGCATCCGGCCCGAACAGCTCGAACTCCGCCGCGACGGAACAGGTTTCACGGTCACCGTGGAACTCGTCGAGGAACTCGGCAGCGAATCGTATGTGTACGCGCGCATACCCGGTGCGCCGATCACCGGCCTCGACGGCGAGCCGTTCACCTTCGTCGCCCGCTCGGCGAGCCGTGCCCCGGCCAAACTCGCTGAGACGGTAACACTCCAGGTCAACGACCCCGCCGCAGTACATCTGTTCCATCCCGTGAACGGAACGCGAATCGCGGCCTGATACCCGGCACAAGGAGGACCACACCGGTGATCACAGTGGTTGGCGAAGCGTTGCTGGATCTCATCGCCGACTCGGATGCGCAGGTCTTCGCATCTCGCCCTGGCGGCAGCCCAGCGAACGTCGCGGTCGGACTGGCACGTCTGGGAGCGCAGGTCACCTTGGCGACCCAGCTGGTCGACGACCTGCCCGGTCGCATCGTGGGAAAGCATTTGCGGGCAAACGATGTGGTTGTCCAACGCTTGCCCGCCCAGTCGTCGGCGACCAGCATCGCCCTCGCTGCGTTGGACAACGACGGCGGCGCCACCTACGACTTCCGGATCGCCTGGGATGTCACCGAACCGCCGCGGATCCTGCCGGATTGCCTATGCCTGCACACCGGATCGATCGCAACCGCCCTATACCCCGGAGCAGCCGTTGTCGAAGACCTGATGCGGACACAGCGAAGGAGTGGTTCGGTGACGATATCGCTGGACCCGAACATTCGCCCTTCCCTACTGGGATCAATCGACGGCGAAAGCGCCAGGGTCGAGCGCCAAGTCGGCCTTGCCGACATCGTCAAGGTCAGCGCGGAAGACCTGCGATGGCTGTATCCGGGCACGGACCCGCGCACCGTAGCGCGGGACTGGCTCGCCAGGGGGCCGGCGCTCGTTGTGGTTACCCTGGGCGCCGACGGCGCTTACGCCCGCACTCCGCGATTCGCGGTGACGCGGATTGCCCCGCAGGTCAGCGTGGTGGACACCGTCGGCGCGGGCGACGCCTTCACAGCGGGCCTTCTCGACGCACTCGGCGGAGCCGGGTTACTGGGTAGATCCCGTCGAGAGCAGTTGGCGGCCATTACCCGGTCCGGGTTGGAAGAAGTTCTGGATTTCGCGATCGCAGTGGCCAGTGCGACCTGTAGCAGACAAGGTGCGGACCCACCGCATTGGAGGTGGGCGGCGAACCGGCATTTCGGGCCGCGCGCTGGGCGCGATTTCTGAACGGACTCATGGCTGCATGCCCCAGTGTGCGTAAGAGCGGTTCACGCAGTCCTGATCGTGGTCATCATGAGCCGGAGCGGGCCGCCTGATGGCGCAGCGCATCGTATGGCTCGAAATATGCCTCGCCCACGATGAACATTCCGCGTTGCGGCAGCCAGAAGTCACCCAACCTCGCCTGCTCGGCCAGCGGCCCAGGAGGACCGATATCGATGCCGTCGATCCGTGCAGCACTGTTCTCGACGGTCCACAGCATCCGCGGGTTGGCACGGAACCATTGACCGTTCGGGGACGTCCCGCTGAGCCGGACTCGCCCGACGCCGAGGGCTGGACCCGCAACCCGCGACATGAGCGCCAGGACGGCAGGGCGTCGCCACAAAGGCGCGGGCAGTATGCGACCGAGACCCGTCATCGCCGCCGTCGCCGCCGATCGTCCCAGTTCGAGATCCCACACAAGCCTGTCTGGCACCTCCACTGTGAACGCGGACGGACCCGTCCACGTCACCGAGATGTGTTCGACCCGTGCGTCTTCGAGGGCTGAGCCGAAATAGCGGGCGCAGCTGGCCTCCGGGGAAATATTGCTGTAGATCACCCATTCGCCGGCCGGGTCTCGATGCCACACCGAGTCGTACCCTGCGCCGACCGAGCTGGCAGGGAAGTGCCGAAGCGCCAAGTAGTGGCCGCTGACGAATGGCATCCCCATCACCCCGTAGCCGGAAAATCGCTCCTGTTCCTCACCTGATGGGAGCGTTGTGTGGACTTCGGCGATCGATCGTGGGCTTTCGGTCATCGCCAGCCTCCTCGAGGAGTCTCGAATGTCATACCGCGCTCGCGGTCTCGTACTCGAGCACTTCACTTGCCGCCCGTTCTCCCGAGCGAACGGCTCCGTCGACCCAACCGCACATGACGGCAGAGCTCTCGGTTCCGGCCCAGTGGATGCGGCCGCACGGTTCACGCAGAGCATGGCCGAATTGGCTGAGGACACCGGTGGGTGCGTGACTCAGCATCCCGCCGCCGGAGTAGCGCTCGACACTCCAATTCTGCTCGATGTAGTCGACGGGGGCGCTGGCCTTTTCACCGAACCGCTCCACGAGTGCACCGAGTATCGCTTTCCTTCGATCGGACTCATCGAGTCGTCCGATCTGCCGCGCGATGGGTCCCTCGGTGATGACACACATGACCCCGGGCCGCCCAGCGTCGGTGCAGGCATCGATGGTGATGGTTGCGGGCGACCCCGGTGCGGCCGATTGTCCCGACAACCCGTCCGCACGCCAGAACGGCTCGTCGTACACGACGGCAATCTTGACGATCGAGCCGCTCGGCATCCGCTGATGTAGGAACGATCGGTCGACCGGCAGCATCGGCTCGTAAAGGATCTGGCTCGCAATCGCCAGGGGAACCGCCACAATGACGCGGCGTGCGCGCACGGTCAACTCGTCGGAGCGTACCGTCACTCCGTCGGCGTCCTGATGGATGTGCCGGACGGGCTGTGACAGGTGGATCGAGTCGCCGATCTCGGCCGCCATCGGACCAGAGATGGCACCCATGCCCCCAACCGGTCGCGCATCTTCGGCGGCGTCCTTGACTCCCAAGACGAAGCCGGGCCCGCCCCCCGACGCCATCTGGTACAGCACAAACAGCAAGGACACCTCCGAGGCGTCGGAGGTGTAACAGCCGGCTATCGCGGTCTCGAGGAGCTCATGGGCGGGCTTGGACAGGGTGTTGCTATCCAGCCACTGCGCCAGGCTGATCCGATCCCACTTGTCAGCATTTTTCGCTGTCCACGGAGCTTCGAGGGGAATCGACTTGCACATATGACCCAGCTCGAGAAACACCGCACCGAGGTTCATCGCCGCCCAAGGGCTCATCGTCCACGGGATCGTGCCCGTGTAGCGGTGTTGCTTGCCGTCGACCACCATCATGGCCTCGCCGTCGGTGTACTGCTTGTAACTCGATACCCCGAACTCGTTCATCAACGCATAGATCCGGTTCTGCCCTGGCCCTATCCAGGCGCCACCACGATCGATCCAGGCCCCGTCCGGGCGCATCTCGGTGAACGTGCGCCCGCCGGACCGGTCGCGAGCTTCCAGCAGCGAAACCGTTCGACCCGCCTGTTTCAGCCGCAGCGCGGCCGTCAATCCAGCAAACCCGCCACCAACTACGCAATAGTCGACGTCTGTCATGGAGCGCCGCCCTCGGGTTGAAGTTCCGCGCAAGGCCGCCGTGCGGCCACGCGCACTGCTCACCGCACCCTCGACACAACGGGTGCAAAATCGCCGTCGATCAGGTAGAGCGTCGGATATTCAGCAATTCTAGAGCGAATCCCGAGGCAGGATAAGCCAGTGGGCCGATCCGAGCCGCCGTGCAGACGGCTCGGCCGGTGTCGTCGCATTCAAGATCGGCAGGTCAGCGGTCCGGCGTGAACGGTTCGGTGCCGAGCACCAAGCGCAGACCCGAGATACCGGAATGCGCTCGCGCGTAGGCCAGTTCGTGGCTGATGTCACCGATGTTGTTGACGATGGGAAGCGAAATGGCGAGCGTTGACAGAGTGCCGAGCGCATAGCCATCGCGGTCGAGCAAGGCGCTGCCGCTGTCGCCCGGGATGCCGGGGATAGGCGCGATAAAGACGTGGGTCCAGCCACCGGCAGCGATATCGTCGATCTTGCTTTCACCGATCTGAGGGGACAGGCTGGCGATTCCGCCACGCAGCAGGGAGTTCCAGTAGCTGTAGAGGCGGTCGCCGGCATTCGTGCCGCTGGTATTGATGCCGACCGGGCCGCCCCAGTGCGGCAGGCTCGGATTGACTTCAGCGGCGGCCTCCGGCGCGAGGCGCACCAGCGCCAAGTCGTTGTAGGCGCAGGTATTGCGGTCCTTCTCACCAATTTCCTGCATGGTCAGCCAGCTGCTATATGCGAGCTGACCGGTGGTGGTGGTCGTCGCCCCGGAGACCGGCGATAAGTTGCGGTTGAAACTCACGGCGGTCCCGAGGGGAAGGCTACCGGCGGTGCAGCCATCGGTATCGGTGACCAGTCCCGTGGTGGCGCAGTGAGCCGCCTGGCCGATGTACACATGGCCGGTGTCATCGACGAAGACGTAGTTCGCCGTGCATTGGACCGCGCCCTCGGTATAGGTCTGTATCCCAGGGGTGATTGCGGCGGCGGCGGCGGGTGCCCATCGATGTCCGGCCTGGTCGGCGGCAACGGTCGGTCCGTAGCTGGCGCCGAAGGTGAAGGCCGGCCGTTGCGGCGACGCAGGAGTCGAAGCCGAAGCATGGTTTTCTGCTGTGCTGTCGGTGCCGGGCTGGCTGCCACAGCCGGCGGCCAAGTACGTGCCGGTCGCGGCGAGTACGCAGGTTACCGGAATGGCGAACGCGCGGCGAAAACTGGACAGCAGCATGGATGGTCTCCTAATCGTTGTGAGGTTGCCGATCTAGCGCGGGGGTGCGGTCGCGGACAGCAAAGCGCCGAGCGCGACGACGTCGCCTAGCGATTGCCACCCGGTCTCCTGCTCGCATTGCTTCCTTGGACAGCGTTGCGCAAACTCGTGGCGATGCTCGAACAAGTTTCAGAGCCCGGCAGGGCAGCTGCCGGGTAAGTCGCGATGACCAGCTGATCTGAACCGTATTCGTTTGCCATCGCGAGGTGATCAGGTATCGCTCAGAAGTAGACCAGACACTGAGATGAAATCTCGCAAATTCCCAGCATAACTACCTGAACCGGCTCGGCGAATCGCGACGCTCCCACCGAGGCGATCATGTCCGCGATACGCCTCCGGTCCTCGGCCGCGCGCGTCCCGGCTGTAATTTCCAACTCTGTCAGGGGAACTCGCTTGACGAACGCGCGTGCACCAGCAATGTCCGCCGCCGCCGACCTGCCGCCGATACTGGGCCGACTGCGTGGGGGACCCAACACATTCGCCCAGCGACCACTCGGCTCGCGGTTTCGTGCTCGCCGCCCTGAGCGGATGCGCCGTCAGGCTGTCAGGGCATCGTAGGCAGCGATCAGTATGCTCAGGGCTCGCATATTGTCGTCGGTCCACAGCACCTGGTTCATCACGTACGACACCGTCATCCGGTGCTCGAAATCGACCAGAACCAGTGAACCGCCCCAGCCGCCCCACGAGCAGGTGCGACCCTCGAGTCGATAGCCCATGCCCCAGCGGATCGGCCGTTCGAGCACACGGTCCCGGCCTTGGAATTGTTCTTCGAACACGCGCTCACAACCGGGCTGCGACAGCAGGCGAACACCGCCGACGCTGCCGCCGCACGCGAGTATCGACTGGACTGCGGCGACCGAGCGTGCGTTGCCGTGACCGTTGATAGCAGGGATCTCCGCGCGCCGCCACGCCGGAGTGTTGGCATCGGACACTCCGACCGAGAATCCCTCGGGGCGGTCCCCCTCGGGCGCGGGAATGAGCGCTGCGACGCGATGGTCGTGTTCGGGGCCGAGCCCTATGTGGAAGTCCGCCCCCAATGGCGCTGCCACTTCCTCGGCGAAGAATGCGCCTACGCTGCGTCCGGTCACCCGGGCGATGACCTCACCGACGAGGAAGCCGAAGGTGATCGAGTGATAACCCCCTTCGGTGCCCGGTTCCCATTGGGGTGACTGTCCGGCAAGACGCGCGGTGACGGTCGGCCAGGAGTACAGGTCGGCGGCCGTGACGGGGTCGTCCCATACCGGCAGACCCGCGGTGTGACCGAGCAGGTGACGTACCAGCACTTCATGTTTGCCCGCCGCCGCGAACTCCGGCCAGTACCTGGCGACCGGCGCATTCAGATCGAGTACGCCACGGTCGGCCAGTATGAGCGCGCACAATGCCACCATTGTCTTGGTCGTCGACCAGACGTTGACGAGGGTGTCCGCCTGCCACATCACCGTGCGATCCGCGTCGGCATATCCGCCCCAGATGTCGACCACAGGTTCGCCGTCCACGTACACCGCCGCCGACGCACCGACATCGTCGGCGTTCAGCGATGCCGCGAGCGCCTCGGCGACACCAGCGAACCGTGCATCGTAGGAACCCCGTATATCGGTAGTCACAGGCGCACCGTAGACCGCGTTCACTCCACGGCGCCAATGGTTTTCACCCACTGCGGCTCGTTTGTCACCAGCGGCGCAGGATGGCGAACCGACGTCTGGCTCGTCGCGTCACAACCACTCGTGCAAGACCTCCGCGATACACCGGAGCGCCGCATCGGTGGTCATCCGCCAGTGGGTGGTGGCCACCGGATGGTTGTGTACGGAACCCGCTACTGCGGGCGTCCAGGTCGCGGCGCCGACCGAACCCGTCGGATCGTCGTGGACCGCGGTGAAGTAGACGAGGTCCCCGTCGAAGGACCGCGCACGATATGCCGCGTTGAGGGCCGCCGAACCGATCGCTGCGGCCACGACCCGTTCGATCCGCGCGGCCCCGAAGGATGCGAACGGCTCGGGGAGCGTGCTCAACCGCTGTGCCAGTTGAGACAATTCCACCGTTTCGTCCAGGCCGAATTCCGCGGCTTGATCACCGAGCAGTCCACCGAGCAGTTCTGGCACCGTAACCTCGATCCCCGCGAGGGTGGTTGCGGCGGCGGTGTCGAGTAGTCGACTGTCCATCATGCCCAGCAGCGCCACCTGTGCGCCCTCGTCCTGGAGTTGGACGGCCATGGCATGGGCGAGCACACCGCCGAGTGACCAACCGAGCAGGTGGTAGGGGCCCTCCGGTTGTACCGCACGAACGTGTTTGACGTAGTGCCGCGCCCAATCCTCGATCGAATCCGGCAGTGGGTCCGCCGAACTCAGCGCGGGTGACTGGAGTCCGTAAATGGGCCGATCCGTATCGAGATGGGCTGCCAGCCCGGCGAACGACCACGCGATACCCCCGATCGGATGGATGCAGAACAGCGGCTCGGCGGCGCCGGAGACCCGCAGCGGCAACAGCACATCGAATGCCGCGTCGGCACCGGCGCCCTCTGCGCCGCGCGCACGCAACTCCGCGACGATGCCCGCGGGGGTGGGTGCGGTGAACACCCACATCACCGGAACCGTTTCGGCCATCGCATCGGTCAACCGAGCGGTCAGCTTGGTGGCGATCAGTGAATTGCCGCCGAGTTCGAAGAAGTTGTCATCCAATCCGATGCGATCCAGACACAGTACATCCGCAAAAATCTCGCAGACCATGGTCTCGAGCGCGGTTGTCGGTGCGCGGAAGGCACGGGTCCCGAGTTCTGGTTCGGGCAGTGCCGCGCGGTCGAGTTTGCCGACCTGGGTCAACGGGACACCGTCGAGGACCACGATCGCCGTGGGAACCATATGCGACGGCAAGGTCCGTGCGGCCCAGTGGATCAGCCGATCCGGATCGATCACCCGGTCTTGGGCGGCCACCACATACGACACCAGAACCGTTGCCCCAGCGGAATTCTCCCTGCCGACCGTGACGGCGAAATCCACTGCCGCATGGGCGGCAAGTACTGCGTCGATCTCGCCGAGTTCGATTCGGAAGCCACGGACCTTCACTTGGAAATCGGTTCGGCCCCGATAGTCGAGCTCGCCGTCGCCATTCCATGCCACCAGATCGCCGGTGCGATACATCCGGGCACCCGGCTGGAACGGGTTGGCGACGAAACGATCCGCCGTCAGGTCAGCGCGACCGAAGTAGCCCCGCGCCAACTGCCCTCCGGCCAAGTACAACTCGCCCGTGACGCCGACCGGAACCGGGCGCAACCGCGAATCCAGTACGTATACCTGACTGTTCCACGCCGGTCCGCCGATCGGCACGGCCGGTTCATCGAACCTGCGCACCTGGTGGCTGGTGATCGACACCGCCGCCTCGGTCGGGCCGTACAGGTTGTACAGCGACGTATCGGGCGCCACCGCCGCGAATCGGCGCGCCAGCGCGGCGGGCAAAGTCTCACCGATCGCCAACACCCGGCGTAACGAGTCCGGCAGTCGACCCGTCAGCAATGCGTCCAGCATCGATGGCACCGCGTGCAGTGTGGTCACCCGCTCACGAGTCATCAGTTCGTTCAGGTATGCCGGGTCGCGGTGGCCGTCGGGCGCAGCGATTACCAGGCGGCCGCCGCAGACCGCGGCCGACCAGAATTCCCACACCGACAAATCGAACGTCGCCGCCGTTTTCAGCAACACCGCGTCATCGTCGGTCAATCCGAATTGCGCTGTCTTCCAGAGCAACTGATTGACAATCGCACCGTGGGAGACCGCGACACCCTTCGGGCGTCCCGTGGAACCCGACGTGAAAATCACATAGGCCGCGTGCTCGGGGCGCAACGGCGCGATCCGCTCTGCGTCGGTGATCGGGGCCGCGTCCACCGCGGACAGGTCCAGTCGATCCAGCGGCACCACCGGCGCAGCGCTGGTCCCGAAACCCGCATCGGCGTTCGTCAGCACACAAACCGGTGCCACCGTCTCCAGTATGTAGTCGCTGCGCTGCGCGGGTTGATCCGGATCGACCGGCACGTAGACACCGCCGGCCTTGCTCACCGCATACATCGCGACTACCAAGTCCACCGAACGCCGAATAGCCAACGCCACCCGCGACTCCAGGCCCACACCAAGCGAAATCAAGTACCGCGCAACCTTGTTCACGCGCGCATCCAGCTCACCGTAGGTGGTCCGAGTCCCGTCGGCGGCGACCAGCGCCGTCGACTCCGGTGTGGCAGCGACGGTCTCATCGAGTAGCGACACCAACGTGGTGGCCGTATTCACCTGGTGCGCGGTGTCATTCCACTCCGTGAGGATCCGTGTACTTTCCTCGGTCGCGAGCAGATCGATAGCTCCGACCGGGACCTGCGGATCCGCGACCACGGCATCGAGCACCCGCACGAACCGGTCCACGAAACCGCGCACCGTCGACTCGTCGAATAGATCCGCGGCGTAGGTGAAGAAGCCACCGATACCCGTCGGCACACCGGCCTCGTCATAGCTGTCGGCCATGATCACATGCAGATCGAACTGCGACAGCTGTCGATCCGTTTCCAATGCCGTGACGGTCAAGCCCGGCAGCTCCATCCTGGCCGGGGCCAGATTCTGGAACGACAGCCCCACCTGGAACAGTGGATGCCGCGCCGTCGAGCGCACCGGATTCAGTACCTCGACCAATTGCTCGAACGGCACATCGGCATGGGCGAACGCTTGGACGTCGATATCGCGTTGCCGCGCAAGCAACTCGGTGAAACCCGTACCCGCGTCCACCCGGGTACGGAACACCAGTGTGTTGACGAACATGCCGATCAGATCGTCCAGCACCGCCTCACCGCGGCCCGCTATCGGTGTACCGATCGCGATATCGTCGGTGCTCGACAAGCGAGCCAGCAACACCGCCAATGCGGTATGCACAACCATGAACAGCGTGGCGCCCTCGGCCCGCGCCAACTTCGTCAGCGCCGTATGCGCACGCGCATCGATGCGTAACTCAACTCGGCCGCCGACGAACGACTGTACCGGCGGACGCGGCCGGTCTCTCGGCAACTCCAGCTCATCCGGTAGGTCGGCAAGGGCGCCCCGCCAGTAGGCGATCTGCTCGGCTGCCAGCGACCCCGGCTGGCCCGCGCTGCCGAGCAACGCACGTTGCCACACCGTGTAATCCGCGTACTGCACGGCGAGCGGTGACCAATCCGGAGCCCGCCCCAGCGTACGAGCCGCGTATGCCGCGGCCAGATCACGAGTGAGCGGGCCACCGGAGTAGCCGTCACCCGCGATGTGATCGACGACCATCCCCAGCACGAATTCACCGTCCGCGACCCGGAACAGTACGGCGCGGACGGGCACCTCGACAGTCACGTCGAAAGTTGTCGAAACCAGTTCCAGTACAGCCGATTCGACCTCAGCGGCGCCGACGTTCCGGACCTCCAGCCGCGGCAGGTCGGAGTGTGCGGGAGGCAGGATGACCTGCACCGGATCCGCTACACCCGACTCATCCACTGCAGGCTGCGGATACACCGTTCGCAGGATCTCATGGCGCACAACGACATCGGTGAAAGCCTGCGCCAGCGCGGCGATATCCAGATCGCCGGTCAAACGGATCGCGACAGGGATGTTGTATGCGGTCGACTCGGTATCGAACCTGTTCAGAAACCACATCCGTTGCTGGGCGGGCGACAGCGGAATACGCTCCGGCCGCGGGCCCGCCACCAGGGCGCGGCGCCTCCCGGTACCGGTGAGCTCGGCCACCTCCCGCGCGCAACCCGCGACGGTGGGCGCGGCGAACAGCACACGCACCGGAACACGGGCATCCACCGCCATGCCGAGGCGGGCCGTCACCCGCGTGGCAAGCAGCGAATTGCCGCCCAACTCGAAGAAATTGTCGTCGGCGCCGATCCGCTCGATGCCCAGCACCTCAGCGAAGACCGCGGCCACGGCTTGCTCCGCGACTGTCGACGGTTCCCGGTAGGTGCGCACCGCGAACTGCGGCTCGGGGAGGGCATTTCGGTCGAGCTTGCCGACCGCCGTCAATGGAATCTGGTCGAGCACCACGACCGACGTGGGAACCATATGCGAAGGCAGGCTCCGCGCTGCCCACCGCGCCAGTTGATCCGGATCCAGCGACCGGCCCGTCACATACGACACCAGAATCGTGGTCCCGCTGGGGTTTTCGCGCCCAAGGGTCACCGCGTAGTCCACGTCGGGGTGCGCGGTAAGCACCGCGTCGATCTCCCCGAGCTCGATGCGGAAGCCGCGTACCTTCACCTGGAAGTCTGTGCGGCCCAGGTACTCCAACTCCCAACGGGTAGTCGCGGCAGCCGGTACCTCGACCCATCGGACCAGATCACCGGTCCGGTACATTCGGTCGCCCGGCGGACCCCACGGATTCGCGACGAAATGTCCCGACGTCGAGCCGCAACGGCCGTGATAGCCGCGGGCGAGTGCCGGGCCCGCCAGATACAGCTCACCGATGACACCTGTGGGCACCGGGTGCAACCGCTCATCGAGCACCGCCGCCCACCCGCCGGGTACCGGACCTCCGATCGTTATCCGTTGTCCCGCGAGCAGAGTCGTATAGGTTGCACCGATGGTTGCCTCGGTCGGACCGTATCCGTTGATGAAGCGGCGACCCGGCTGCCACCTGGCCAGCAGTTCGGCAGTGGTGGCCTCGCCCCCTGCGGACACCACCGCCAAGTCGTGCAGACCGGCGGGATCGACGGTGCCGAGCAGCGCGGGAGTGATGATCGTATGGGTCACCCGTTCGCCGCGCAGCAGGTCATGCAGTTCGCTGCCGCCGACGATATCCGGTGCGGCGATAACCAGGGTGGCACCGCTGTAGAAGGCGCTGCACCACTCCTCGACCGATTGGTCGAAACTCGGCGAACACACATGCAGCATCCGATGTTGCGGCCGGAGTCCGAGCAGGTCGACAGTGTGGCCGACGAGTCCACCGAGCCCGGCGTGGGTGACGGCGACCCCCTTGGGCAATCCGGTGGACCCCGACGTGTAGATCACATAGGCCGGGTGCGACATGCGCAGTGGCGCGCGACGGTCCGCGTCGGTTACCGCGGCCGCCGTGTGGGCGGCGCAGCGCGCGAGCAATGCCGGATCGTCGAACACCAGCCAATCCACCGTGTCGGGCAGCCCTGCCTGCTCAGCAACTGTAATGCCCACCACCGCACCGGAATCGGCCACCATGTGCCGCACCCGGTCCACCGGATAGTTCGGATCGACCGGCAGATACGCGCCACCCGCCTTGGCGACCGCCCATACCGCCGCGATCATCTCGTACGAACGTCGCATCGCCAACGCAACCACTGTCTCCGGCGCGACACCTCGATCGATCAGCACGCGCGCCAGACGCGACGACAGCTCATCGAGCTCACCGTAGGTGTACGCCCGCCCCGCGTCGCGTACCGCGACTCGATCACGCCCGAATCCGACGCCGCGGGACAGGAGATCCGGCAGCATCCCGACGGTAGCCGGAGCGCCGCTGCGGATTCGGGTCAGCTGCTCGTATTCGTCGTCGATCAACAGCGGCAGATCGCCGACCTGTGCCGTGGGCTCGTCCACGACCGCCGCCAGCATCCGAACGAACCGCCGGGCAAACATCTGCGCCGTACCGTCATCGAAAAGATCCCGCGCGAAAGACAGCTCGCCGTGTATCCGGTCCGAGTCACCATCCGCGGCCGAGATCGACAGTGCCAGATCCCCGACCGCATCCGGTGGACTCTGGAACGACAGAGCCACCTGGAACAGGGGATGTCGATCCGGCGGCCGTCGCGCTCCCAACAGATCGGCCAATTCGTCGAACGGAATACCGGCGTGCGCGAACCCTTGCAGCTCACGCTGGTGTGCCTCCGGTAGTAGGTCGGCGAAGCGCGCGCACCGATCCACGCGGTGACGCAGCACCAACTCGGTTCGATGGCCACCTGGCGCCGGAGTGCCGATCGCGATGTCGTCGGAGCTAGAGAGCCGCGCGAGCACTACCGCCAATGCCGTGCGCACCACCGCGGTCCATGTCACGCCCGCCGTGTGCGCAAGTCGTCGTAGACCCAGGTGTACCTCGTTCGGCACCGAGAACTCCACCTGCCCACGGACATCGGACCGCACCGCCGTGCGCGGCCGGTCTGTTGGCAGCTCCAGTCGATCGGGCAAGCCCGCCAATGCCGTGCGCCAGTATCGAGATCTGGTTATCGGGTCGTCCAATTCGGTAGCGCACAGCAGCGCGATATCGGCGGCGGTACGGTCCGGTGTCGCGAGCAGATCGCTGAGCACGCTGCGCAGCCGATCGGCCACGGCCCGCGCCGTCTCGTCGGCGACGATATCGCGCCGGTACTTCACCTGCACCAGCGTCCGGGTATCCAGGAAGACCACAACGGTGATCGGATAGTGCGTGAAGTCGGCCCCGCGCATTTGCTCGATCCGCAACCCGTCGATGGCGCCGCCGGCCTGCTGTAGCCCCTCGGCGTCGACCGGGTAGGACTCGAAGACCAGCATCGTGTCGAACAGTTCGTCACGGGGGATGGCAGCCGACGGAGCCTGCGTAGTCGGCGGGGTGGGTGAATACAGCGGGGTGGCAGCCGACGGAGCCTGCGTAGTCGGCGGGGTGGGTGAATACAGCGGGATGGCAGCCGAGGGAGCCTGCGTAGTCGGCGGGGTGGGTGAGTGCAGCGGGTGCGCGAGGCGTTGGATCGCGGCGAGTCCGAGGTGGTGATGGTCCAACAGCGACGCTTGCTCGGCCTGCAAACCCGCCAGCAGGGTCGGCACCGTCGTGCCGCGATCGAATCGGATTCGTACCGGGATGGCATCCACGAACAGGCCGATCATGTCGCCGATACCGTCGAGTTGCGGTGGTCTGCCGGAGACGGTGGCGCCGAAGACGACGTCGTCGCGTCCGGTGCTAGCGGCGACGACCAGACCCCACGCCGCCTGAATCACCGTATTCGCGGTGACCTCGGCCGTAGCCGCGTACGCGGTGAGCGCCGAGGTCTGTGCGGTCGACAGATCGAATTCACGGACGCCGAACCCGTCGCCGGCCGGTGCGGGCCATGCCAGTTCGGGGGCGAGCATGGTCGCGGTGGCGCCGGTCAACATCTCCGACCAGGCGCGCGCCGCGGCCTCCCGGTCTTGCTGCGCGAGCCAGCGCAGGTAGTCGCGGTAGGGCCGGACCGGTGCGAGCAGCGATGTGTCGCCGCCGGTCGCGTACAGAACCAGCAGCTCCTTCATCAACAGCGGCATCGACCAGCCGTCGAGCAGGATGTGGTGTCCGGTCAACACGAGGTGGCTGTATTTTTGGTGTCCGGAGTCGTTGGTGTACACCGTGAATCGCAGCAGCGGCGCCACCGCCGGATCGAATCCGCGTCGCCGCTCGGCGACCAGCAGGTCCGGCAGCTCGGCCTCGGACACGCCGTCGACAACCTGCCACGGCACCTCGACCCCGTCCACCACCAGCTGCACCGACGTCCCGTCGGCGGTGGGGACGAAGGCCGACCGCAGGTTCGCGTGCCGGTCCAGAATCGTCTGCGCGGCGCGGCGCAACCGGCCCATATCCAGCTCGCCGGTCAGCCGCGCCGCCAGCTGGATGATGTAGGCGTCGACCGAACCGTCCAGTAGTTCGATGAGCACCCGCAACGAGCCTTGCAGCGGTGACAGCGGCAGCACATCCGACAGGCCGGGATAGTTCCGCCGCCACTGGTCCAACTCGACCTGGGAGACCCGCACCAGCGGCACATCCGACGGAGTCAGACCGCCGGCGGCCGGATCCTTCGAGTGGTCGGCGATCGCGGTGAGCGCGGCCAGCCAGTCCTCGGCCAACTCCCGCACCGCCGCTTGGTCGAGGATGGCGGCGGCGAAGGCGAACGACGCCACCATCCGCGGGCCATCCTCGGTATCGCTGACGATCGTGTTGATGTCGATCACCGCGGACAGTGGCAGGTCCGGATTCGGCTCAGCGGCAACGGTTCCCAGGTCACCGGTCGGCAACCAGCCCGCATCCGAACCGATGTCCGCCACCGCGGCCGCGGAGACGCGGCCGAGGTAGTTGAAGCTGATCTGCCCGAGATCACCAGCCAGCGCGTCGGCGGTATCCGGATTCAGATGCCGAAGCAGGCCGAAACCGATGCCTCGATCCGGTACGGAAAGCAGTTGCTCCTTCACCGATTTCAGCACTGCGGCGGTCGCCTCGCCACCGGCGAGGGCGGCCTCGGTGTCGGTGCCCGACAGGTCGATGGCCACCGGACTGATGCTGGTGAACCAACCCACAGTGCGGGTCAGGTCGGCGCCGGGTATCGCGTCTTCCTCGCGCCCGTGCCCCTCGAGTCGCAGCAGAGTGACCGGAGCATGGATACCGCGGCGCGCCCGCCAGGAACGCACCGCCATCGCGAGCGCGGCGAGCAGACTGTCATTGGCACTGCCCTGGTATAGCGCGGGAACCTTGGTGAGTACCGCGTCGGCGACCTCGACCGGAACCCGGATATCGAACACACCCCTGGTTTGGAAGGTATCGGCGACCGAGTCCAAGGCGCGCGTGCCGAGCAGCGGATCCGGTGTGGCCAGAACCCGCTGCCAATAACCGAGTTCCTCGGCACGGTCCGGTGTGGCAGCCGCTTCCACCAAACCGTGCGCCCAGCGCCGGAAGGAGGTGCCGACGGTGGGCAATGCCACCGGCTGCCCGGCGCTGCGCTGTGCCCACGTCAGTACGAGATCCGGGATCAGGATGCGCCACGAGACACCATCGGTCACATAGTGATGGACCGCGACCGCGACAGCGTCGCGCGCGTCGGGCCTGCGCAGCCAGGTGCACGTGATCATCCGGCCCGCAGCGGGATCCAACCTGGCCAGCGCGGAATCCATGGCCGCGTTGGCAATCCGGTTCAGCTCGGCCTCGTCGATACCAGCAGGCACCTCGATCTCGGCCACCAGCGCGTCGACCTCGATGGCGCCACGAGCCGATACCTCGAACCGCCACGAGTCGTCCACCTGCCACACCCGCGAGCGCAGCACATCATGATGATCGAGCACCGCACCGACGGTGGCCACCACACCCGCGCGATCGATCCCCTCCGGCAAACCGAGCACCATGCTCTGGGCGAACCGACCGAACGAACCGTTGGCGAGGAACCAAGCAAGGACCGGGGTCAACGGAACCGGGCCGACACCACCGCCGGGCAACTCCGCCAAAACCGCCGCCGACTGCGCACCGACCACGGCAATACGAGCCAACCCCGCGACTGTCTTCTGCTCGAACACATCTCGCGTGGTGAACACCATTCCCGCCGCCTTGGCCCGCGACACCAACTGGATCGACATGATGCTGTCACCACCGACCGCGAAGAACGAATCGTCCACCCCGACCCGCTCCACACCCAGCACCTGCGCGAAGAGTTCGGCAAGCCGTGCCTGCACCGTGCCGACCGGAGCACGCGACGCAGACGTCGGGAACACCGGCTCCGGCAACGCTTTACGGTCCAGCTTTCCATTCGAAGTCAACGGAACCCGGTCCAGCACCACAATCGCCGTGGGCACCATATGCGACGGCAGGATCGCGGCCGCATGCTCTCGCAGCCCGGCTGGATCCACGACCCGTCCCGGCGCCGCCCGCACATACGACACCAATACCGTTGCACCACCGGGCATTTCGCGACCCAGCGTGACCACGAAATCGACATCGGCATGTCGCCCGAGCACGGTATCGATCTCGCCGAGCTCGATACGGAAACCACGGACCTTCACCTGGAAATCAGTGCGACCGACATAGTCGAGCTGCCAATCCGCCGACGCAACGGCGAGATTGCCTGCCCGCTGCTCCGGGGCCGCGTACCAGCGCACGAGGTCGCCGGTGCGATACATCCGCGAACCCGGCCCACCCCAGGGATTGGCGACAAACCGCTGCGCGGACAACCCGGCACGGTGCCAGTAGCCGCGAGCCAACCCGGCGCCGGCCAGATACAGCTCACCCGTAACTCCGGGCGGTACCGGATTCAATCGCGAGTCCAGCACGAACGCCGAGCTACCCAGAATCGGCTTACCGACCGTGATGTGCTGCCCTGCAACCAGTTCCACATTGGACGACATGACCGTCGCCTCGGTCGGACCGTAGGCGTTGAACAACCGGCGGCCCGGCTGCCACTTGGCCAACAGCTCCGGGGTAAGCACATCCCCACCCACGAAAAGCACTTCCATCCGGTCCGCAGCGGCCGGATCGACCGTGCCGAGCACCGCCGGAGTGATGATCGTGTGCGTCACCCCCTCGGTCCGCAGCAACTCACCGAGTTCCGTTCCGCCCATGACATCCGAGGGCACGACCACCAACGTCGCCCCCACCGAGAACGCGCACATCCATTCCATCACCGACGGATCGAAACTCGGCGAACAGATATGTAGGTACCGGTGGTGCGGCTCGAGGCAGTACTGGCCGACCGAATGATCGACCAGATCGCTCAACCCGCCATGGGTTACGGCGACTCCCTTGGGTAGGCCTGTCGAGCCCGAGGTGTAGATCACATACGCCGGATGTTGCGTCCGTAACGGCACGATCCGCTCGGCATCGGTAACCGTGTCGGCGGATTTGCCGGCACACAACACCGCCGTCGCCGGTGCGTCCAGCACCAGCCAATCCACCTCATCGGGCAGCCGGTCGACCTGGTCGGAGCCGGTAATGCCAAGGGCCGCGCCGGAATCGGTCAGCATGTGCCGCACCCGATGCGCGGGATGAGCCGGGTCGACCGGTAGGTGCGCACCGCCGGCCTTGGCGATCGCGATTGCCGCCAGCACCATCTCGTAGGAGCGGGGCAGTGACACCGCGACCGGCAGTTCGGGACCGACACCTCGATCGATCAAGACTCTCGCCAGCCGCGACGACTGTTCGTCGAGTTCGCCATAACTGATCGACCGACCCCGGTATCGCACCGCAACCCGGTCCCTGCCCAAGGCGACTCCACGAGTCAGCAGATCGGGCAGCAACCGGGGTTCCCGCGCGTCATCGTCGTCGACCCGGGTCAGCAGGGCCAATTCGTCATCCCCGAGCAACGGCAGGTCACCGATCGGGTCCCCAGGGCGGTGCACGGCGGCCGCCAGCAGCCGGAGGAATCGTTCGGCGAAAATCTCCACGGTGCGCCGGTCGAACAGATCGCTCGCGAAAGAGAGGTTCGCGGCGATGCGGGCGCTGTCCGGGTTCTCTCGAATGTGCAGGGATAGATCGAACGGCCCGCGTGCGACCGGAGTCCGAGCACCGACGGACAACATCACCTGTGCCAGCGACCGGGCCGGATCGAGCAATGCCACCAACTCGTCGAACGGCAGGTCTGCTCGTGCGAATGCCTGTAGGGCAATGTCTTTCGCGTTCGCGAGCAGATCATCGAAGCAGATTCCACCCGGCACCCTGGTGCGCAGTACCACGGTGTCGACCGCTCCGGCTATCTCGGCGGGGGTGCCGATCGCGATGTCATCGTTCCCCGATAGTCGCGCAAGTAGTACCGCGAATGCCGCGTGTGCAACGGTGAACACCGTGGTATCGCGTGTCCGCGCAAGCTGGTGTAGACGGTGCCGCAGATCCGCACCGATCTCGAACTCGACGCACGAGTCCGCAAGGGAGGGCATCGCAACCCGTGGGCGATCTGTGGGCAGGTTCAGCTCATCCGGCAGACCCTGGAGCGCGGTGCGCCAGTAGCGCGTCTGCGAGATCAGATCGCCGCGATCATCGAAGAACCGATTGATTTCCGCCGGCGTGCGCTCCGGCGTCGCGACGAATTCACCGATCAGCACCCGCAACCGCGCGGCGAGCGCCTGCGCGGTCGCGGTGGTGATCATGTCGCGCCGGTACTGCACCTGTACATGCAGTTGGGTGCCCAACTCGACCACTACAGCCACCGGATAGTGCGTGAAGTTGCGACCTTGTAGATCGACGATCTCCAGCCCGTCGATGCTCGCGTGGGCCTGCCGCAAACCATCGGTGTCGACGGGATACGACTCGAAGGCCACCAGAGAATCGAACAACTCATCCGCACCAGCGGCGCGCTGAATATCGGCCAACCCGATGTGATGGCAGTCGAGCAACGAAACCTGTTCGGACTGAAGCCGAATCAGTAGTTGCCGCACCGGCGCATCGGAGTCGAACCGAACCCGAACCGGGACGGTATTCGCGAACAGGCCGACCATTTCGTCGACCCCGTCGACCTGCGGCGGCCGCCCGGAAACCACCGCGCCGAATACGACATCATCGCCGCCGGCACAGGCCGCGAGCACCAGACCCCAGGCCGCCTGGAGTACCGTGTTGACGGTGACCTCGGCTGCGGCAGCGAACGCGAGCAGCTCCGCTGTTTCGGCAGGTGACAGTTCGGCCGCGCAGACCCCGTGGCCGTCGGCGGCCGTCGTGGGCGGCGGCAGCGTGGGGGCCAGTCGAGTCGGCGTCAGATCCGCCAGCGCTGCGCGCCACGTCTGCAAGGCAGCGTCGCGGTCGTAGCGCGCCAACCAGGCGAGATAGTCCCGATACGGCCTGACTCGCGGCAGCGGCGTCGAATCACCGTCGGCCGCATAGGAAACCAGCAGTTCCTTCATCAGCAACGGCATCGACCAGCCATCCAACAGGATGTGATGCGCGGTCAACACCAGATGCACGCGTCCGGAGTTCGTGCGATACACCGTGAAGCGCAGCAATGGGGCCACCGTCGGATCGAACCCGAGACGTGCTTCCGCGGCCAGGAGCGAGGCCGGATCGGTGTCGGATGTGTCGACGATCCGCCACGGGACCGCCAGACCCTCGGCAACGACCTGGACGGGGGTGCCCTCGGCCGAAGTTCGGAACGCGGCCCGCAGGATCACATGCCGATCCAACATCGCCTGCGCCGCCCGCCGCAGCCGATCCAGATCGATCACGCCGGACAACTCCACCGCCAACTGCAGCAGATAGGGATCTGCCGAATCGTCGGAAAGCTGTGTCAGGAAAAGCAATCCGAGCTGCAGGGGCGACAGCGGCAGGACATCGAGCAGACCCGGGTGCTCCCGCTGCCAGATATCGAGTTCACCCTGGGTGATTCGCACGAGCGGGACATCCGCCGGCGTCAGGCCACCGGCCGCCGGATCGTGTACATGTCCGGCAAGCATGGTCAGTGCGGCGACCCAGTACTCGGCCAGCTCCCGCACGCAGGCCTCGTCGAGGATCTCGGACGCGTACGCGAAGGACGCGTTCATCTGCGCGCCCGCGTCGGTATCGGTAACGATCGCGTTGATGTCCACCACGGCGGCTGCGGGCATCGCCCGATCCTGGTCGGCTTCCGGGGCGCCCCAGTCGGCGGTCGGCAGCCAACTTCGATCCGTCAGCGATTCCGGCACGTCGCTCGCGGAAATCCGACCGAGATAGTTGAAACCGATCTGGCCCAGTGCACCGCCGAGTTGGCCCGCGGTATCGGTGTTGAGATGACGCAGCATGCCGAAACCGATGCCCTTTTGCGGCACCGCGAGCAGTTGCTCCTTCACCGTCTTGAGCATCGCCGCGGTCGCGTCGGCGGTGTTCCATGCGGCGTCGGCGTCGATGCCGGACAGATCGAGCACCACCGGATACATGCTGGTGAACCAGCCGACAGTGCGGTTCAGGTCGGCGCCGGCGACGGCGGCTTCTTCACGACCGTGGCCCTCGAGCCGGATTCGTGTGGCCGCGGCATCGACCCCTCTTATCGCCCGCCACGAGCGCACCGCCAGCGCCAACGCCGCGAGCAGACTGTCGTTGACCCCGCTGCGATACAGCGTCGGCAACTCGGTCAACACCGCGTGGGTGACCTCGGCCGGCACCGTGACGGTGAAATGTCGCACCGTTGCCGCGGTGTCGACGACCGGGTCGAGTGCCCGCGCGCCCAATAGCGGATCGGTGACGGTCAGAACCTGTCGCCAGTACGGCAGCTCGCTGGTACGGTCCGCGGCCGTCGACGCCTCGACCAGACCGTGTGCCCACCGCCGGAACGACGTGCCGACGCCGGGCAGGGCGATCCGATGTCCACCGTCGCGTTGCGCCCACGCGGTCACCAAGTCCGAGATCAGAATGCGCCACGACACGCCATCGATCACGTAGTGATGCGCGGCGATGATCAGCGCATCCCGGCCGTCCGGCCGAGACAGCCAGGTGCAGGCGATCATCCGGGCCGATGCCGGATCTAGCGTAGCGAGGGCGGAATCCATTGCCGCACTGGCGGTTACGCACAACGCATCGGTGTCCAGTCCCGTGGCCACGTCGATATGAGTGAGCAGCGCGTCCACGTCCACCGCGCCCGGCGGCAGAGTGTGCAGCTCCCATCGCCCGTCGACAGACCACACCCGTGCGCGCAGCATGTCGTGGTGGTCCAGCACCGCGGCGAGCGTGGCCACCAAACCAGACCGGTCGATGTGCTCGGGTAGGGCCAGCACCATCTGCTGGGTGAACCGGCCGAACGACCTCCCTCCGACGAGGTGGGCGGCCAACACCGGTGTCAACGGAATCTCCCCGACACCGCCGCCGGGCAACTCCGCGAGCCTCGGCGCGGATTCGGCACCGATCACAGCGACCCGGGCCAACCCGGCCACGGTGCGCTGCTCGAATACATCCTGGGGGGTGAACAGTAGCCCTGCCGCACGGGCCCGCGACACCAGCTGGATCGATAGGATGCTGTCTCCACCGGCGGCGAAGAACGAGTCCTCCGCCCCGACCCGCACACCGAGCACTTGGGCATACAACTCGGCGAGCCGGGATTCCACGGCGCCCACCGGAGCACGCGACACCGCCGCCTCGAACACCGGCTGGGGCAACGCCTGCCGATCGAGCTTTCCATTGGCGGACAAGGGGATCTCGTCGAGCACAACGATCGCGGACGGCACCATATGGCCGGGCAATGAGCCTGCGACGAAGCGCAGGAGTTCTCCGGCGTCGATGGAAATGCCGTTGCGTGGCAGCACATAGGAGACCAGTACGGTCGCGCCCGAGGGCGCGAGCTTGCCGAGAGTCGCGGCGTATTCGATTTCGGGATGAGCGGTCAGTGCGGCGTCGATCTCACCTGGCTCGATACGGAAGCCGCGGATCTTGACCTGGAAATCCGAGCGGCCCAGATATTCGATCGCGCCATCGACCATGCGGCGCCGCACCAGATCGCCGGTGCGATACATCCGTACGCCAGGAGAACCGGCTTCCCCGCCGAACGGATTGGCCACGAATCGTTCCGCCGTGAGCGCCGCCCGCCCGAGGTAGCCCTGCGCCAGCGCGGGGCCGGAAAGGTAGAGCTCGCCGATCACGTCGGTGGGTACCGGGCGCAACCGCGAATCCAGCACCACCGCACCGACTCCCGGTAAGGCGGTACCGATGGTGATCGGCTGCCGAGGCACCAACTCGGCGCTTTCAGCGGCGAGAATGGTGACCTCGGTGGGCCCGTAAGCGTTGTAGAACGACCGCCCGGCGACCGCCCACCGCTCGACCAGCCGGGGGCCGAACGCATCACCCGCGACGACAACGACCCGCAACGCGTCGAGTCCGACCGGATCCACCGACTCCAGCGCCGCGGGCGTGATCAGCATGTGCGTGACACGCTCACGACGTAGCAGCTCGGCCAGTTCGGCGCCGCCGAACACCGTCGGCGGGGACACCACGAGAGTGGCACCGGAACTGAAAGCGAGCAGCAGTTCGAGCACCGATACGTCGAAGTTCGGCGAGCAAACGTGCAGCACCCGCGAATCGCCATCGACCGCATAACGCTCTCGCTGAGCGTTGACCAGCATCGCAAGACCGGCGTGGGTCACCGCAACGCCCTTCGGGCGACCGGTGGAGCCGGAGGTGTAGATGACGTAGGCCGGATGCTGTTCGGTCGGTGTCCCCACCCGATCGACGTAGGAGATCGGATGGCCGGGTCGTGCCGCGATCCGCTCCCGGTGCAGCGGATCATCGATGTCGAGCCAGTAGATCTCGGTGCCGAGCCGCGAGTGATGCGTCGAGTCGGTGAGCCCCAGCACCGCCCGCGAGTCGGCGACTATGTATGCGCTGCGCTCGGGCGGAAGGGTGGGGTCGACCGGCACGTAGGCCGCACCGGTCTTGGCGATGGCCCATACAGCCAGCACCGATTCGATCGAGCGGGTGAAGCCGACGGCAACGACGTCGCCGGGGCCTACGCCCCGCTCGATCAGTTCCCGTGCCAGTCGCGATGAGGACTCGTCCAGCTGCGTGTAGGTGAGTTCGCGCTGATCAGCCGGTTCGCCGGTCGGGTTGTAGCTGATCGCGATCGAGTCGGCCGCGGATTCGACCGCCGCGGCCAACAACTGCATGAAGAGCGGGCTACTCGATCTGCGGCGAATTCGACCTCGAACAGTGCGACGAACCCTATCCATTCGAGTACTACAGTCCTCTCGCGTCGAGCCCACAGGTTTAGCCGAAACCCACGAACCCGGCCGGATCCTGGCACCATTGGCGGACCAGTGTCGAACAAAGCGAGAAGGAATCGATTTTGGAGTATTTCTGCCCTATCAAATCACAGGCACCGGCGTCATGACGTCACATGGGTCGCATCCGGGGCGGGTCACTCACCGGTTGCTGGATACATGGTGTCTCGATGCCGCGTAGGGCTCGCCCCGGCTGTTCCGCTATGACACGCTGAATAGCTTCGCCTGTCCGGATACAACGGTGTCATTGCGGTCGACGAGGGCGACTCGCACCTGGACCTGGCCCGAACCCAGGGGTGGCTGGCCAGCGGTTGCGGTCATCGGGATGCTCGCGTCGTGTTGGGCGTTGTCGCAGGTGACGGCGTTCTGAATGCCCTGGGCGGCGGGACCATCGGCAGTGGGTTCGCCCATCATCGCCTGAATACTGGCGACTCCGTCGGAGTCGTCGCAACTATAGGTGACTTGAACTATGGTCGGTCCGGCGCGGGAGATGTCGATGGTCGCCGCGGCTAGAGCGGGGGCAGCCGTCACAACCAGCGCGGTCGCCATCGCTGCGAAGCCGGTCGCGACACGGGTGGTGCGCCGACAATTCCGAGTAGTCGTCATGGATCTCGGTTCCTCCTGTGTAGCGGGGATGAATCGCTGAACACAACGGGAAGAGAACGCGGCACTCGCCGTGCCGCACCCATCCATGGTCCCAGCCCGCGGGTCTGCGTGCGTGGGAAATCCGCTAGGGCGCCTCGTGACGCTGCTCCTGTGGGTTCACTGGTGCTTCTCGGCGGATATGTAGGACGCCCGCTGTAACCGATGCCAGGATCACTGCCTGCCGCACACCCCGCTGCCATGCCGCGGCGAAGAAATCGTCGAAGAACTTTGTCCGAACCCCCATGAAGCGCCCGAACAGTCCGACTGTGCCCGCCGATGCCGGGTCGTCCAGTTTCCGCAGGAAGTGCGGTTCACCCGCCGCCTGGACGAACCATGCCGCGTAGTCGTCGTGAATCATCGGCTCGGGATCGAGCGTCTCGAGTGCGCGAAATGTGGCGACGCCCAGGGCGGTCAGACCCACGCTCGTAACGATGTCCCAGCTGTCTCCGTCCGTTCGCATAAATATCACCTCATCGGTCAGCGATCGATGGCAGGTCCTGCAGCCGTCAGGTGTGGGATCGGAAACGGGGGTTTACGACGCGCTCGAGGGCCGCCAGATCCGATTGCAGGGCGTAGAAGGTGCGCAGGGCGACGGCGAAGGCGATAAGCCCACCGATACAGAGCGCTACGATCGAGCCGATCACCGTGTGCTGCTGGTGCGGAGTAAGGAATATCAGCCCCAACGACACGCCGATCAGCGGAACCGATGCCGCCACACCGAGATACACGCGGCTGCGCCGGATCAGCCGGTGTAGTCGGGGGGCGTCGTCGGGGGAGATGCCACCGGCAGCGACCAAACCTGGGTAGTACCAGCGCAAGACGAAAAAGGTGGCCGGAAAGTACGTGTACACGACCGCCACCGCGGCCGCGACGAGGCTCGAGACAATCAGATTCGCCAGCAGCCCGCCCGGTATGGGCCCCAGCGACAGCAGCTTCACCGCGAAGATACCCATGGCCAGGATCCATCCGATAAACGCGACCGCCGCGATCCGGTCGCCGCACGCAAGGGTGTCGGCGCGTGCCCGGGCCAGGGTGGCCTCGTCGAAGCATTTGCCCCGGCGTAGGCCGTCGGGCACCAGGAAGACGTTGCGGCACCAGTACAGCAGGCCGGCGATGGCAACCGGATAGGAGATCGCGATCACCACGTACCCCAGGTGGGTAAGCCGCCCGGCAGCCTCGGAGCCCAGTTGGAGTTGGATCAGCCGGACATTATGTGCTGACAGGTACAGTCCCGCCGCGACTTGGCCGAACATGCTTGCCGGAATCACCACCGGGATCGGCCGCATGCGCAGCCGTGCTCGCAGGCTGTGTGCGGGCGGGTCGACCAGGTCGCGGGCGGCCCGGTCCTGGCTCAATTCCAGCTGCTGGGCCAGTTCGGCGCCGCCGGGGTAGCGATCTGCGGGGTGGGGCGCAAGGCAGGTGAGCAGCGCATGACGCAGTAAGGCCGGGCAGTCCGGGGGCAGGTCGCCCGCCAGGGTCGTATCGTCGAGACGGCGGCGTCGATCGATCATCGCCTGCAACGATTGCTCCGATTCGCCGGCTCCGTAGCCGTCGTCGAACGGTCGCCGTCCGGTGAGTAGCTCCCACAGGACCACAGCCAGCGAGTAGAGGTCGCTGCGGGTGTCGAGATCGGCGGCGGTGGTGGCCAGGTTGGGGTGACAGGCCTCGAGTTGTTCGGGGGACATGTAGACCAGCGAGCCGCCGAAGTAGGCGACCGGGTTCGCGCCGGGCAGGTGGCGGCTGAAGCTGATGTTGAAATCGGCCAGTTTGGGCTGGCCGTCGGTGGTCAGCAGGACATTCGCGGGTTTGATGTCGCGGTGCAGCACACCGTGGTGATTGGCGTAGTCGAGCGCGGTGGCCAGCCGAGCGCCCAGCCAGGCGACGGTTTCTGGCCAGGTGAGCTGTTCCAGTTCCGCGCGCGCGGGCGAGGGCTGCGGCTGGAGAACGCCGCCGCTCATGGTGGCGGCGTCGATGGCCTGCAACAGCAGCTTGCCGCCGCGTCGGACCGGTGTGGTGCTGTGCAGCAAGCGCAGCACGCCCAGCAGGGTGCCGCCGGGTACGTACTGCATGTACATCAGTTTCAGATGCTGTTCGGCGAGTTGACGCTGATCGAAGACGCGCACGATGTAGTCGTGGTCGAGCTGGGCCAGCGTCTGCGGTTCGGTGCCCCGGTCGCGGGAGATCTTCACCGCCACCAGTCGGCTCATCGATCGCTGCCGAGCCAGGAATACGCGCGCGAAGGCGCCGCTGCCCAGCGGCAGCAGCAGATCGAAATCGTCGACGGAGGCGCCCGTATTGATGGAGTCGAGGGCGTCGAGCGCCCTGGGGTCGGCCAGCAGCGTGTTGCGCAGGCCGCCAACGTCGAAAGTCTCGGTGATGCGGGCCATTTGGGCCGGATAGTCGTGCTCGTACTCGGTGAGGTCGATGTCGTGGCGGCAGCTGCGGGCACTGATCTCCTCGTAGATGAGATCCGGCGGCAGCGGGGCGGTGCCCAGTTCCGGGAACTGTTCGCGATAGTCGGCAAGGCGCAGCGCGTTGTCGCTGCGCTGCCAGCGTTCGTGCAGATCCACTTTGATCAGCTCGATCAACGTGGTCCGTCGCAGCGCGGGCTCGACCGGGAGGTGGGTCGCCAGATCGGGCGGTTCGCTCGATGCTTTCCAGTCCCCGGCGAACTGGGCAACCAGAGTCGTCAACGCGGTCCGCGTTGCCGTCGCGCGGGCGACACCGGCGCCGGGTGTGCTCGCTCCGAGGTTCTGATCCATCGTCGCTCGCTTCGAAGTGGTTGAGCTCGGTCCCGCACCGAGGGGTGTTGGATCCCTCCGGCGAGCACTTCACAAACAGCCTTTCGCTCTTGTGTCCATTTGTCCACCCCCATCGGCGACCGATGATTTTAAATAATTGGTGAACCGGGCCGCGGCTCTCTGTCGAATTGCATGACATGCCCGGCGGCGTCTGATGCCGCATCTGCCGCGTTCTGTCCACGGTCACCGATCCGCCCCCCAGCCTGCGAACTTGGCGCTTTCGACGTACCGGGCGCGTAATGTGGCTCGTCGGGTTTTCTGAACCCGGAGTGCTGCAATACCTATCGCCATAATTGGGACGATTTGCGGTGCCGGGTGGGGCCATTTGCGTCGTTCATATGCGAAGAACATTTGTGATCCGGCATGGCAGGATTTCATTTCCGAATTGTATTCGGCGAGTGAGACTTTCGATTCTTTGCGGGGCGTACTTCGGCTCGATCGCCGCCGTCGAATTAGGCAGTGACGACGATACTTTCGCGCTGGGGCTGATCAATTCCCCACGGGCACTGGAGATCGTCGACGTCGAGCGGGCCTACGGGATCTCGGTCGGTGTCGAGGATCTCGATCTCGACAACTTCCGTACCGCGGCCCGCGCGGCCGAGTTCGCCGAGCGCAAGCAGTCCGGGACGGGTCGTGGCCGCGGAATCGGATGCGGCCCAGTGGGATCGCGCGTGCTTGCCCGACGAAATGATCACGCTCACGGCCCGGACCGGGCTGCTGGGTGCCGATCGGCCGGTGACATTCGGTGGCGCGGGTCGGGATGCTCGTGAACTCGGCCGGATCGCCGCGACGCTCGGGGAACACTGCACGAGTTTAAGATCGCTGGTCACGGTGCACGGCATGGTCGCCGCCGCGCTGGATCGGTGGGGAACCGCCGCGCAGCGCCGCGACTGGCTGCCGAGGCTCACCGCAGGGGAGGTTGTTGCCGCGCTGGCGGCGACCGAGGCCGGAGTGGGGCCGACTTAGCCGGTGCTGCAACGACTTTCAATCCGCCGAAAGTGATTCATCACTGAATTCAGGTCACGAATATCTGTTCGCGGCGATTGTGGCGGCCTTGCGACGGGCATCGTCGGCGGCGTGCATTTCGTTTGCGTACAGCAGGCCGAAGGTGAAGCCGTTCTCGCCCGCTGTTGTGCCTGCGGTCGTCGCGGTGCGCCACAGGAATTGTGAAGATACGATGCCGTCGTTGTAGTCGCCGAGCACGCGTTGAATCGTCTTGTAGTACTTGATGTTCGGCTTCGCTTGCTTGCGTTTTCCCGCGGGCTCGAGCAGTTCGGCGGCATAGCGGGCTCGTTTGGCGGCTTTGCGGGCTCGGTGCAATGACGCGTGCCGTTGGTTGTGCAGGCCGGTCGTGAGCCGGTGATCGGCTTTGCGCGCGGCTTTGTGTGTCCGTTTCACGAGTTCACGTCGGCGAACTCGTCGGTCGAACGGTGGCTGCGATTGCCAGGCATGCAGGGTCGCGAGCAACTTCAAGTAGCGCGTCGAGTCCATGGCCGCGGTGAGTGCGTCGCGGCTGGGCACCTGTCGGGCCAGGATCGTGCTGTCGATGCGCGCGGCGATCGGGCCGAGAACGAGTTCGGGCGGCAGTTTGTTCACCTGGTCGGCCAGACGGCGATGTTGGACGTGGCAGTCGCGCACATCGCCGAGTAACCCCGCATACCATTTCAATTCGTCCTCGATGGCACCGATGGCGGAACGGTCCAGCAGCTTTCCGAAAACGCGGAGGGTGCTGCGCAGGCGCCGCGTCGCGACGCGGGTGTCGTGGATCGGATCCTGGCCGCGGCGCAAAGCGACGTCGCCAGCGAAGATCATATCGATCTGCGCGGTCATGTAGTTATAGATGGCGCGCTCCGCGGCAGTGTCGGTGTCCGGGCCGGACCGCGCGGGTAGCACGCGAGACAGCTTGGAGGGAAACTCCGACCTGCGTGCGCCCGCCTTGGCGAGGCTGTCCGCCAGCGCCGCGGGTACCGCGTCGGTCCGCGGGCCGAGTTCGACCTCGATCTCGTGCCAGGCGACGGAACCGCTGTCTGCCGGTGTCGTATCGACGATGTCATCGTCGACTTCGACTATCAATTCACCGTCCGGCCCGAGTACGCGGTGGCGATTACGCAGCGTGTGAATTGTGGTAACCGCGTGCAGTTGCTTGCCCAGCGCCGCGCCGGTGACCACCTCGATCAACTCGGGCGGCAGTTCCTCCGAGAGCGGGGCATGCAATTCGGTGCGACCCTTCGGATGGGGAACTTTCAACTGCCAACCGGATTCGTCGGTGCCTTCGCGCCGCCGCAAGGTGAGATTGTGAGCGAGCAGGTCTCGCTCGGGGGTGTCGAAATAGGTGCTGGTCAATTCGACCGATGTTTTTTCGACACGACTGTCGGAGGCCAGGTTGTCCAATGGCGGAAGTGTAAAGACCCCGTCGACCTCCCATTTGCTTTCGCGTTCCACTACTTTCTCCATACACTGGGCGTTCCCGGCCCACCGCACCCGAAACAGCTGGCTTCACCCCGCGATCGATCTCGTCGCGGAGTTGGCCGGTCGCCAGCAAGTGACGTCGCGGCATGGTCATTTCGACCAGGCCGGCTTGCCCCACACCTGGGTGAGCGAATCGTCGACATGGAGGATCCGCACCTCGGCCGAGCGCGCTCGACGCAGCGCCGCCTCGCTCGTCGCGACTCCGGGCGAAGAACCGATCGCGATCCAGTGCGGTGGCCAGTGGATGTCGGTATTCCGCGTGTCGGTGTGCCGGTGGGGGCATACTTGCCAGGCAAAGCTGCATCGAGGAGAGACAAGACCCGAAGGGGCCCGTTGTGACCAGTGCGATCGTCGCTCGTTGTTGCCGAAATCGCCCAACTCGCTACACAACCGGCCTAGCGCGACGCGTGCCTGCGGCGTCGGCGCAGCGAGCTCTGTCGCCGATAGGACTACCCGCGTAGCGCCGAACCGATTCTGCCGCAACAGCTCGTCGAACAATCCCGACCCGCGCGGCGGTAGTCGCGTCGAAAAGTTCACGCGCACAGCTTTTCTCTAACCTGGATTGCCCGGGACAGCGATCGGTTCGTTACATCGACCGGAGCAACGAGCCTCGTTGTTCGACTCTTGCTATTGCCTGGCCGCACGCTCGATTTCGGCGGCGACGAATTTCCGCCACTCGCAAGCTTTCTCACTTTGGAGGAACAGATGAATCCATGGACTGAGCGACTCTGCGTCAACAGGGTCGCTGTTGTGTCCGCCTCGGTCCTGATCGCAGTGGCGGCGGTCGCATCCTTCACGTTCGGACACCATCTGGCACGGTTGGCCGGAACGCCGTCCATCATCGCGTGGCTCTGGCCGATTGTGGTGGGCCTCACGGTCTTTCAGATCGCATACTGCTACGTGATGGTTGGAACATTGCCGTACCGGACCGGAATCATCCGACTGTACTTCGGGGTTTTGCTGCTGAGCGGTGTCGCCGCCAGCGTCGTCGGAAACGCGTTCAACATAACGAATCCCGGTGAGCTCTCGCTGGCCACGAAAGCGATCGTGGGTGCGGTTCCGCCGCTGTGCCTGCTGCTGGTGGTCCTCAACACCTCGATCTTCTTCAGCGCAACCAAACCGTGGCTGCCCGGTGCGGCCGATTTCTCCCGACGTGCCGCAGCTGAAACGCCCGTCGTCGACGCAGCCGGACGGCTTCTGTCGTAGCTCGAAACCTCGGGCCGGCCCGACGAGAGGCTCCGACTAGTTGCCTTGGGCAACTAATCTGATATGGTAGCCCCAAGCAACTATCGACGGGGTCCGCGGCGACATCCACTCAGCGGGCAATTCGGTGCCGCGTGCACTAGCGCCGCGAGAGAGTGAGGCCTGCCATGTCGCAGCAGCCATTACAGGACGCCGACCAGCAGAGCGCCGCACCGAACCTGAACAAGCACCCCGAGCTCAGCACCCCGATGACCCACCGTCAGATCATGGAAACGCTGGCCGGACTGTTGAGCGGCATGTTCGTCGCAATCCTGTCCTCGACCATCGTGGCGAACGCGCTGCCCACGATCATCTCGGATCTGCATGCGGGCCAGACCGCCTACAGCTGGGTGATCACCGCGACCCTGCTCGCCATGACGGTGACCACTCCCATCTGGGGAAAGCTGTCGGATCTGGTCGACAAGAAACTACTGGTGCAGATCAGCCTGGTCATCTTCGTCGTCGGCTCGATTATCGCGGGCCTGGCGGCCAACACGGGACAGCTGATCGCGGCGCGGACGATTCAGGGTGTCGGCGCGGGCGGCATGACGGCGCTGACCCAGACCATCATGGCGGTCATGGTCTCGCCCCGTGAGCGCGGTCGCTACGGCGGATACATGAGCGGTCTGTTCGCCGTCGGAACGGTCGTCGGACCGCTGGTGGGCGGTGCCATCGTGGATACTTCCTGGCTGGGCTGGCGGTGGTGCTTCTTTATCGGCGTCCCGATCGCGGCGGTCGCACTGGTCGTGCTCCAGAAGACGATGAACCTGCCGATGGTCAAGCGGCAGACGACGGTGGACTGGCTCGGTGCGTTTTTCGTGGCCGCCGCCACCTCGCTGCTACTGATCTGGGTTTCGTTCGCCGGTGACAAGTACGCCTGGCTGTCCTGGCAGACCGGCGTGATGCTCGGTGGCACCGTGGTATTGGTCGCGCTGTTGCTGCTGACGGAGTCGAAGACCAGTGAGCCGATCATCCCGCTGCACCTGTTCGGCAATCGCACCATCGTGCTTGCCGTCATCGGATCCCTGGTCGCGGGTGTAGCCATGTACTCCGGCACCACCTTCCTCAGCCAGTACTTTCAACTCGCCCGGGATGCGTCACCGACCGCGGCCGGCTTGCTCACTCTGCCGATGATCTTCGGGCTGGCGATCGTGTCGATCGTGTCGGGGCGGTTGATTTCCCGGACCGGTCGCTGGAAGATCGTCCTCGTCATCGGCAGTGTGCTCATGGTCGTCGGTGTCACCACGTTGGGGACTGTGCGCGCCGACACACCCTACGGTCTGCTGGCCATGTACATGTTCTGCGTCGGTGCCGGGGTCGGCATGATCATGCAGAACTTGGTAGTCGCCGTACAGAACCAAGTGCGCATCCACGAGATCGGCGCGGCCAGCGCGACTGTCGCATTCATGCGATCTCTCGGCGGAGCGATCGGTGTTGCCGCACTGGGGGCGGTCATGGCGAACAGCATCACCCGCTACACAGAATCGGGGTTGGCTCGGCTGGGGATCTCCGGCAGCGGCGCACATTCGAGTAGCAGACTGCCCAGCTTGCCCGCGCTGTCGGCTCCGGTCCGCTCCGTAGTGGAAGACGGCTACGGACACGGCGTCGCCGATGCCTTCCTCTACACCGCGCCCCTGGCGGTGCTCGCGCTGATCGCTGTCCTGTTCATCCGGGAGGTCCCGCTGCGCACCACAATTGCCCCCGACCCCGTAGTCGAAGCAGCCGGGTCCGCGTCCGAGAGTAGAGTCGGCCACTGCTGAGTAACCCGTATGCTTCACGCGGCGCTGTGGAGGTGGGTAAGACGGTGAACGAAACGATCGACGAGATCGAGGAACAGCTCATTGTGGCGCTGCGGCGCAGCCGTAGGACCTCGTTCGAGTCCGCCGAACGCGTCCATCCTGGTCTCGAACCCGCCGCCTACGCTTTCCTGATGCGGCTCGATGCGATCGGCCCCAGCCGTCCCAGCGACTTGGCCAGCTATTTCCGCATCGGGAAAGCCACTACCGGCCGCCAACTTTCGGCACTCGAGGAACTCGGACTCATCGATCGGCAACCCGACCCGGACGACGGTCGCGCCCAGCTGCTCGCACTGACCACGCTCGGCAAACAGCGGCTCGACGCCACCCGCGCGGCTCGCCGTCGAGCGCTGCACGAACGACTGTCGAGCTGGCCCGAATCCGACCTGGCAACACTCGCCGAACTCCTACACCGCCTCAATGCCGAATTCGGCGATTGAGTCCCGCACCCTCTTCAGTCCGAGCCACGGTGTGTCGTCGGGTGATGAGCCAACCGACAGCGCCCGCGACCGGCAGCATAATTCCACCGTAAACCCCTGCGGGCACGCTTATTTCGGTGCTGTCGAGAACGCTGATGGCGATAGTGATGGCGATGGCGCTGTTGTGGATGCCGATCTCCATCGAGCATGCTATCGCCTGCCGGATATCGACGCCGAGCCAACGGG
Organism: Nocardia sp. NPDC050408; assembly: GCF_044458905.1. Classification (NCBI taxonomy): domain Bacteria; kingdom Bacillati; phylum Actinomycetota; class Actinomycetes; order Mycobacteriales; family Nocardiaceae; genus Nocardia; species Nocardia sp. NPDC050408. The sequence continues at coordinate 124,043 of NZ_JBITIL010000006.1, forward strand.
GGACGAAGTAGCCCACCGACAAGCTGAGCAGGCAGAAAACAAAGGTGACCGCGCCGACATCGAGGAGATATCCCGGCAGGTCGGCGGCACCGCTGATCACGCTCGCGGCTATGACTAGTACCAGGGTCAGCGCCGACCCGATGCGCACCGGCCGGTCCATCCGGTCGGCGAAATCGGCGGACAGCCGCCGCACCAGCATGCCGATGATGACCGGGATCAGGATCATCGCGAATACCTGGACCACCTTGCCGAACTGCAGACCGAGTCCGCTCGCACCGGCTTCGGGTTCGAAGTAGTCGATCGCGAAGTTCGTTATCAGAGGTGCTGTTCCGACCGCGATGACCGAATTGACAGCCGTGAGCGATACGTTGAGTGCGACATCGCCGCCGAACAGGTGACTGAGCAGGTTGGCCGTAGTGCCGCCGGGCGATGACGCGAGCAGCAGCATGCCGACTGCGAGGGTCGGCGGCAGATCGAAGAGCAGGACCAGACCGAACGCGATTACCGGCAGCACGAGCAGTTGACATACCAGCGCGGTGGCGACCGTCCTGGGTTGGCGCGCGGTACGGGTGAAATCGTCGACGCTGAGCGAAAGACCCAGTCCGAACATGATCACGGCCAAAGCCAGTGGCAGAGCCAGTGATATGAGCGGTGAGTTCACTGGTGTTCCTTCGTCGCGTTGGAGTGGACGCGGAAAACGGTAGCCGGTTGGGGCGGTGAGGTGGCCCGGTCCTTCCGTTCAGCGAGAAGGCCGGTCAGGTGATGATGCGCAGGGGGTGTTCCAGGACTTCGGTCAGCTGCTGGAGGAACCGTGCGGCGGTGGCGCCGTCGATCGCACGGTGGTCGGCGGAGAGGGTGACGCGCAGGATGCTGCGGGTCACGACCTGGGAGTTGTCGAGGCTCAGTTCGTCCTTGGCCGCGCCGACGGCGAGGATGGCGGATTCGGGTGGGTTGATGACGGCGGTGAATTGTTCGATGCCGAACATGCCGAGGTTGGAGATGGTGAAGGTGCCGCCGCTCATCTCGTCGGCGCGGAGTTTGCGGTCGCGGGCGCGTTCGGCTTTGTCGCGGGTCTCGGTGGCGATTTCGGAGACACTTTTGCGGTCGGCGTCGCGGATGACCGGAACCAGGAGCCCGGCGGGGGCGGCGACGGCGATGCCGAGGTGAATTCCGCGGTGCCGCAGCAGTTTGTCGTCGGCGATGGAGACGTTGACGGCGGGGTCGGTGCGCAGTGTGGTGGCGACCGCCTTGACGAGTAGGTCGTTGACGCTGACCTTGGTTTTGCCTGCTTGTTCGAGGGTGCGGTTGATCTCCGCGCGGAAGGCCAGCAGGTCGGTGACGTCGATTGCGCTGGTCAGGTAGATGTGCGGGGCCTGCTGTTTGCTTTCGGTGAGACGTTTGGCCGAAACCTGCTGGATGGTGCTGAGCGGGATCTCGTCGTAGTCGCCTGCGGGAGGAGCCGCGGAGGTTGCGGATGCCGCGGGCTGGACTGCTGACGGTAGGTCAGGCGTGGATGCGATGGTGCGGTGGGCGGATTCGACATCGTTGCGGGTGATCCGTCCGCCCGGCCCGGTGCCGGTTACGGTGGCGAGGTCGACGTCGAGTTCGCGGGCGATCTTGCGGGCCAGCGGTGAGGACTTCTTGTGCGCTCCGACCCCTCTTGTCGTCGAAACGGCGGGCGCAGTTCCGCCCGCTTCGATCGGATTATCTTGCCTACCAGTGCGTTCCGATTGCGCTGGCAAACTGGCCGCACGGTCCTTTGCCGTATCACTCGATGCCGCACCGCTTTCGGCGGCAGAGTTCGATCCGCCCGCCGCTGACCCGGTTCCGTCGCCGATCAGCGCGATAGTGTTGCCGATCGGGACCCGTGAGCCCGGCTCGAAGAGAATCTGTTCGAGGATGCCGTCCTCGTAGGCCTCGAGTTCCATCAGTGCTTTGTCGGTTTCGATTTCGGCGAGAATATCGCCGCGGCTGATCTTGTCGCCGACCTGCTTGAGCCAGGCGACGACGACGCCTTCCTCCATGGTGTCGGACAGGCGGGGCATGATGATGTCGGGCATGTGATGTCCTCTCAGCGGCGTCGGCCGACGGCCGCGAGTGTCTCCGCGGCGGCGGTGTACAGGGATTCGGCGGACGGCAGCGCGATCTGCTCGAGGGTTTTGGCGTAGGGCAGTGGCACTTCCGCTGCGGCGACTCGCCGAACGGGGGCGTCGAGGTAGTCGAAGGCGCCGTCGGAGATGGAGGCGGCGATTTCCGCGCCGATGCCGTAGGTGAGCCAGTCGTCTTCGGCCACCACGGCGCAGCCGGTCTTGCGTACCGAGTTGACAATGGTGTCGCGATCCAAGGGGCGCAGACTGCGCAGGTCGATGACCTCGGCCGAGATCCCTTCGGCAGCAAGGCGTTCGGCGACCTGGGTGGCGATCGTCGCCATTCGCGAGTAGCCGATGAGTGTGATGTCGGTGCCCGCACGTGTGATCGCTGCCTTGCCAATTCGGGCGGGCGGAAGATCCTCGGGCACTTCGCCTTTGGTGTTGTAGAGGGCGAGGTTTTCCAGGAACAGCACCGGGTCGTCGTCCTCGATCGCGGCGCGCAGCAGCGCACGAGCGTCGGCCGGAGTGCTCGGCGCGACGACCTTCAGGCCGGGCACGAACGCGTAATACAGCTCGATGTTTTGCGAGTGCGTCGCGCCCAATTGCTGGCCGCCACCACCTGGCGTGCGGATCACCAGCGGGACGCTGGTCTGTCCGCCGAACATGCCGTAGATCTTGGCCGCGTGATTGACGATCTGGTCCAAGGCCAGCAGCGAGAAGTTGATCGTCATGAGTTCCACGACGGGGCGCAGGCCGAGCATGGCCGCACCGATGGCCGCGCCGACGAATCCCTCTTCCGCGATCGGGGTATCGCGGACCCGCTTGTCGCCGAATTCGGCGAGCAGTCCGGCGGTGATCTTGTAGGAGCCCTCGAAGACGCCGATCTCTTCCCCGATGAGTAGGACGTCGTCATCGCGACGCATCTCCTCGCGCAGGGTTTCGCGCAGCGCTTCGCGATAGGTCATGACAGGCACGGTGGTGTCCTCAGCGGTCGCGGGAAGTGTTTTCAGAACAGCGGATCGGCGGGTAGCCGTCGAGATTCACCGGCCACCGGGGTGGCGTAGGTGTAGTCGAACAGGCTCGTCGGCTCGGGGTGCGGGCTGGCGTCGGCGAATGCCACGGCCGCGTCGACCCCTTCGCCCACTTCGGCTTCGATAGCGGCAACGGTGTCGTCGTCGAGGAAGCCGGCGGCGATCAGCTCCCGCTGTAGCCGCGCGATCGGATCGGATTCGCGCGCGATCGAAACCGCTTCGGCACTACGGTATTTCGCGGGATCGACCACCGAATGCCCCTTGAGTCGGTGGCTGACGGCTTCCAACAGGGCCGGCTTTCCCTCCCGGCGAGCGGCTTCCACCAGTTCAATGGCGATATCCCGCACCGCGAGTACATCGGTCCCGTCGACTCGTTCGCCCCGCATCCGGTATGCGCTGGCCCGCTTGTAGAGGTCGGGTTCGGCGGAGGACTGTTCGACGGTGGTGCCCATGCCGGTCTGGTTGTTGATCACCACGAACACCACGGGCAGATGCCACAGCGCCGCGATATTCAGCGACTCGTGGAATGCCCCGATATTCGTTGTGCCGTCGCCCATTTGGCAGACCACCACATCGTCGCCCCCGCGATAGTCGATGGCCAGTGCGGCGCCGACGGCCAGCGGCAACTGACCGCCCACGATGCCGTAACCGCCGAGCAGTCGGGTCGCGGTGTCGAACATATGCATCGAGCCGCCCCAGCCCTTGGAGGTGCCGGTGGATCGGCCGTACAGCTCGGCCATCACCCGGCCGGGTTCGATGCCTTTGGCGATCGCGTAGCCGTGTTCGCGGTAGTTGGTGAACAGGTAATCGGTCGGGCGCATCGCCGCGGCGAGTCCGACGACGGTTGCTTCCTCGCCGAGGTTGAGATGGCAGTAGCCGCCGATCTTGGCCTGGGTGTAGCCCTGCGCGGTGCGCTCTTCGAAGCGGCGCACGAACAGCATGTCGCGGAAGTAGCTGCGCAGGGTGTCGGGATCGGTGCCGGCGAATGCCTTGCGGGCTGCGGCCTTCGACGTGAATTTCCGGGGTGCGGTGGTCGTGGTCACGGTGGCTCCTCAGCGTTTGCGTGGCGCGATGTGTACGGGCAGTCCGAGTCCGGCCAGCGCCGCCTCCATGCCGATCTCGCCGAGGGTTGGGTGGGCGTGGATGGTGTCGGCCAGCTCGTCGAGCGTCGCCTCGAGCGAAATCGCCAGTGCGCCTTCGGTGATCAGGTCGCTGGCCGAGGGGCCGATGATGTGCACTCCGAGAACCTCTTGATGCTGTTGCCCGGCGATTATTTTCACGAACCCCTCGGTCTCGCCGAAGGTTTTGGCTCGGCCCAGGGCCGCGAACGGGAAGCGCGCGGTGATCACCTCGTGCCCGGCGGCGCGGGCGGCCGCTTCGGTGAGTCCGACGCTGGCGATCTCCGGATGGGTGAAGGTGGCCGCGGGGATCACCGTGTAATCGATATGCGCCTGACGTCCGGCGATCACGTCGGCGGCGGTGAGGCCTTGGTGGGAGGCCACGTGGGCGAGCAGCGCCCGACCGGTGACGTCGCCGATGGCGTACACATGCGCGGTACCGGTACGCAGCTGCTCGTCGACAGTGATGAATCCGCGGTCGTCGGTGGCGATTGCGGCGATGTCCAAGCCCAGGTCGGCGGTGTTGGGTCGCCGACCGACACCGACCAGTACCACGTCGGCATCGAGCTCGCGCGCCCGCTGGCCGTCGACGGACACTCGCAGTGTCCGATTCGACTCTTGTGCAATGGATTTCACTGTCGAACCGGTGAGCACCGCAATGCCGCGCTTGCTGAAGGAGCGACCCAGCGCGGTCCCGATATCGGCGTCTTCCGCGGGAACGAGCCGGTCCTGCATTTCGACGATCGTGACCTCGGCGCCGAAGGTGGCGAACAGGCTGGCCCATTCGGCGCCGACCGCGCTGCCGCCGATGATCACGAGCCGCTTCGGCACCTCGGTCAACCCGAACGCGCCATCGGAAGTGATCACGCCCGGCAGATCAGCGCCCGGAATCGGCAGCCGAGCGGGCACCGAGCCGGTCGCGATGATCACATCACGCGCACTGACCTGTCGGATCGGCGTGGTCGGAGCGGCGGCGTAGCGCGGGCCCTCCGGGCCGATGGGGGAGGGACCCACCTGGTGCACCTCGACGGTGGTGGGATCGATGAAGCGCGCATGGCCCTCGATGACCGTCACGCCGTTGGCCGCGAGCAATCCCGCGACACCGTCGGTGAGTTCCTTGACGATGCCGTCCTTGCGCTGGCGCACGGCCGGGAAGTCGAAGCGCACATTGTCGGCGTAGATACCGAAATCCGCTGCGGCGCTGACAGTCTGGAAAACCTCCGCGGATCGCAACATGGCCTTGGTCGGAATGCAGCCCCAATTCAGGCAGACCCCGCCCGGCCGTTCCTTCTCCACCAGGGCGACTGTCAAGCCGTGCTGGGCCGCGCGGATGGCGGCCACATAGCCGCCGGGGCCGCCGCCGACTACCAGAAGATCGAAGTCCGGCACTCGTGGTGCTCCTCGTCTCGAACGATTTCGACTCGACACGGGTATGGCGCGAGTCATCATCGACGAGTCTCGTCACCACCCTGCGCACAAACAATCACTCCGAAGCCCAGGAAATCGGTCTGGAAAATGGGCGCTGCGCCCAATTCCGCCGGTGCCTATCGGTAGTGTGACTCGCCGAGTTGGAGTGCCGCGAGCGCGAGTGACAGCTCCAGGTAGGAGCGTTGCCCCTCGAGCGGACGATCGAGCAGGGTCGAGATACGTTGCAGCCGGTTGATCACGGTATTGCGGTGGCAATGCAGGCGCGGCGCGGCATTGGCCGCCGAGCAGTTCTCCGCCAGCCACACCGCGAGGGTCTGCAGCAGTGAGTCGCGCTCTTTGACCGGCAGCGCCAGCACCGGACCGAGGGTGCGGGTGACCAGCAGCTCGGTCAGGTCGGGCGAGCGGACCAGCAGCGCTTCCGGATAACGCTCGTCGAGAGCGACCAATCCCGTTGCCTCCCTGGGCATTGTCTGCATCGCTATGAGAGCGAGCGCATGCGCGGTATCGACATCCGCGAGTCCCGCGACAGCCGGCGAGACACCGGCCAGTCCGCGTATCTGGGGACGAAGATGAGCCAGCACGGTCGCGCTGTCGTGACGGGCTAGTGAAACGAGCCCGATCGTGGCATCCACCCGGTCATGCCATACCGACCGAATCCCCAACGCGCCCAACGCGGCTTCGGTGCCCGTGCGCAGCGGCCGCCCCTCGCCGCCGCGGACCGCGACCACCAGATACGCACCCTGGACGGGCAGGTTCAGCTCGCGCGCCACCCGTGCGGCGAAGGTCGCATCATGGGCGCGACCGGCGAGCAGATCCTCGATCAGGGCATGCCTGCGGCGCTCGTCGCGGCGCACTTGTTCGAGCTCGGCATTGCGATAGGAGGTGACCAACGACGAGGACAACCCATCGATCACCGTCCACATCGCGGTGCCGGCCTCGCGGACTTCCCGGGCGTCGATCGCATCGGCCTTGTCCAGCAAGGCCTCCCACACGATCGCGCCGCCGAGCCGGAATGTGCGCAACATCGCCTCCAACGGCACCGCTTGCGCTGCGCGATGCCTACCGATCGCCGCGGCCACATCATCGTGTTCGGGATCGGTAGCCGCCCCACCGAGCAGATCCAAAATCCGGGTCAGATATTGCCGACAGCCTTCTCGTAACTCCTTGCGCGGCACCGAGGTGTAATCCGTCCACTCCGGGTTATCGGTGAAAATCGCCGCCAGCAACCGCCGGGTCAGCACTGGAATCTCCGCACGGCAGGCCGCGGCCAACTTCCGCGTACCCGCCGTCGCGACCGGATGCTGGGGTGTAGCCATACCGGTCGACGCTACTCAGCGCCGTTGCGGGTGGTCTCGTCGGCGAGGCGTTGCAGGTAGGCGGCGAATTGGTGGCGGTCGCGGTCGGGCCAGGACGCGGTCAGTCGGTCGAAGCATCGGCGTTGCCAGTCGCGGGATGCGGTGAGCAGGTCTCGACCGTTGTCGGTGAGTTCCAGGACCACTCGTCGCCGGTCGTGGGCGGAGTCGACGCGGGTGAGGTAGCCCGCCGCGACGGCGTCGCGGACCATGCGGCTGGCGCCGGAGTGGTCCAGGCCGAGTTGATCGGCGACTGTCGAGACGGTGGCTTCGTCGGAAGTCCGCAGCCCGGCCGTGACGGCTTCGACGACCTGGATGTGCTGGACCTGGCGCATGTCGTCGTCCTGGGCTGCCGCGGTATCTGTGCGCGCCTGGTTGACCCAGCGCCGTGACCAGAAGCGGACCAGCCGGAACAGCGCCGGCCCACCTTCGGCGGTCTCATGATTTCGCGCAGCACTGACATTCACCCTCGACATTGTATGCGATGCACACGTATATTTATGTGCGTATCGCATACAAATTGGCTCGGGTCGGGTCGAACACAGGAGGTCGCAATGCCAATCGTTCTCAACCACACAATCGTGCCCGCGACCGACAAGCAGACCTCGGCCACGTTCTTCGCCGAATTGATGGGTCGGTCGGTGTCGGCTCCGAACGGACCGTTCGTGCCGGTAACCGTCAACGACGATCTGACTCTCGACTTCGACGACCGTGGCAGTGTCGAACCAGGGCACTACGCGTTCCTCGTCGATGACGAAACCTTCGACGCAGTGCTGCACCGATTGTCGAATTGGCCTGCTGTCGATTACGGTTCCGGTCCCGAGAACGGCTGGGACCGGGATATCAACCACCTCGCCGGAGGGCGCGGGGTATATGTTCGCGACCCCGATGGCCACAGCTACGAACTGTTCACGGCCGTCCCCTGAACCGCGAAGTCCGACCGCTCTTCGCGGGCCGCACCCATGGACCTATCCGGTAACCAGGAATACGCTGAAGTTGCCGAATGTTTTGCGTCCGATCTATCCCACTCTGGGCGTCGTATGTCGGACGTCCCGGCTTCGCCGATGCGTTCGGATGTCGAGGCGAGCAAGGAGTGAGCCGTGCAAGGTGGAGCAAGAATTGCGATAGGGGTGGGCGTCGGGTACCTGCTGGGGCGCACGCGCAAGATGCGGTTCGCGTTGGCGCTGGCGGGTGCGGCGATGTCGAGGGGGTCGACGGGAATGACTGGGGAATTGCTCGAGCGGGGGACATCGTTGCTCAAATCGTCGCAGGAGCTGACCCAGATCACCGATACCGTCAAGGGTGAGTTGCTGGGCGCTGTGCGCTCCGCCGCGGTCACCGCGGCCAGCAACCGCATCGACGCGCTCAACGACCGGTTGCAGCAGCGTGCGATACCCGACTCGCAGGAGGATCGAGGCGAGTCGCAGGAGCCGGATTCAGACGAGGAAGAACGGCCCGAGGACGAATTGGCCGAGGAAGAACGGCCCGAGGACGAATTGGCCGAGGACGAACGGCCCGAGGGCGAATCGGCTGAGGAAGAACCCGCCGAGGACGAAGACGACGAGGACGCCTACGACGAGGACGATTCCGGCCGAACCCGAGACGAGTACGACGAGGACTCCGAGCAGACCAGCGCGCGGCCCCGGGCACGACGGACGCGGACCGCCGCCCGTGGGACGGGCTCTCGGACCTCGGACCGTGCGCCCCGCTCCGCCGAGCGTAAGGCGCCCTCGGCCCGCCGACGCCGTAGTCGCGTCGATACCGACGAATCCGACGAAGCGCCCGTGCGACGCACGAGGAGATGAGGCCGATGGCGGCCAGAACACTGCGTGATGCGACAACCGGAGTCGGCAAGAAGGCCGCCGACTCCACGGGGCGGGCTACTAAAGCCGCCACCCGTGCGGGATCGACCATCCAGCGGAAAACCCAAAAAGCCGTCCCGACCAGCGCCTTGCAGCAATCGGTGCAGAATCTCACCGCAACCCTGGCTGAACGCGCGGTCTCCGGGCTCTCGGGCACGGTATCGAAGACCGCCGACCGGCTTAATCAATACGCGGAAGACGGTGGGGGAAATCTGCTTTCGGCGATAACGGGAGTGGAAAAACTCAGCCAAGGCGCCTCGCCGCTGCGAGCGACGATGAGTGCGGGCATGGAGAAGGTGAAGCACTCCGTTCGCGACAACTTCGAATCGGTCAAGGAGTCCATGACCGGCGGCAAAGGCAATGGGGGTGGCAAGGAGCGCAAAGCGACCAATATCGTCGAGCAGCTCGATCTCGGCGTCCCGATCGACCTTGCCTACGACCAGTGGACCCAGTTCGCGGACTTTCCGAAGTTCACCAAGAAGGTCGAGCAGGTCGAGCAGGTCGCCGACGAGAAACTCACCTGGACCGGCAAGGTGTTCTGGTCCAGGCGGACTTGGAAATCCACGATCCTCGAGCAGGTGCCCTTCGAGCGAATTGTCTGGCGTTCCTCAGGCGCCAAGGGCTACATCGACGGGGCGGTGAGCTTCCACGAGATCACGCCGGATCTCACCCGCATCATCGTGGTGCTCGAGTACCGACCCCACGGAGTCTTCGAGAAGACAGCCAACCTGTGGCGCGCGGCCGGTCGCCGATGCCGCCTGGAACTGAAGCAATTCGAGCGGCACGTCATGACCGAGGCTGTGCTGCATCCCGACGACGTCATGGGCTGGCACGGCGAGATCCACGACAGCAAGGTCGTCAAGGACGACGAGACCGCGCGGCGCGAGGAACAGGACGAGAGCGCCGAGGCCGAAACCGCGGACAACGAAGATCGAGACGAAAAGGAACGGAAAGACGAGTCCGACGAGTACGACGAGGACGAGCAAGACGAGGACGAGCAGACCGCGCCCGCGCCGCCCCGTCGTCGATCGGGCTCGCAGCGCCGCACCACGGCAGCTCGCCGGTCGAGCGAGAGGAGAGCACGAACATGACGATCGAACCCGCAGGCGGTGGCGGTGGTGGAGCCGGCACGATGGCGCGCCCGAATTCCTCCAGCCTTGCCGACGTTGTGGACACGATTCTGGACAAAGGGCTGGTCATCGACGCGTTCGCGCGCGTTTCGTTGGTCGGCATCGAACTGGTGACCGTCGACGCCCGCGTCGTCGTTGCCAGCGTCGACACGTATCTGCGCTTTGCCGAGGCCGTCAACCGACTCGAAATTTCCACCAGTGAACCCAAGGGCTTGACCGATATCGTCGGCGACGTTACCGAGGGCGCGAGCAAGCACAAGACCAAGGGTGCGCTCGAAGCGGCGGGCGAGAAGGTCAAGGGCTTCCTCGACGACGTCGAGGACAAGCGCCAAACAGCACCCCGGTCTTCGCGGCGCAGGGAGGAATAATGGCTACCGACCACGCCCTATACGTCTACGGAATCGTCCCCGCGGATGTGGAGCCGCAGCCGCATGCCAGTGGTGTCGGCGATCCCCCCGGCGATGTCGCAGTGGTGCGACACGGCGAGATCGCCGCCCTGGTCAGTGACGTCGCCACCGATCGCCGGCTCGGCGATCCCGATGACCTCGCCGCGCACGCCAAGTTACTGGACGAGTCGGCGGCCGTCGTTCCGGTGCTGCCGCTGCGCTTCGGCGCGGTGATGACCGATGCGGAGGCGGTGGAGAACGAGCTGCTCGGGGAACACGAGGACGAGTTCCGTGCCGCGCTGGCGGAACTGGAGGGTCGTGCGCAGTTCGTGATCAAGGGACGCTACGTCGAGAATGCCGTGCTGCGTGAACTCATCGACGAGAACGCCGAAGTCGCCCGGCTACGCGAGGAGATCCACGACAAACCCGAAGACGCCACCCGCGATGCCCGGATTGCACTGGGCGAAATGATCAATCAGGCGATCGAAGCCAAACGCGCCGAGGACACCCGCAGGGTGATTTCCGAACTCGAGGAATTCGACCCGCTCGTCAACCAGCGCCAGCCCACCCACGAGGAGGACGCCGTGCACGTCGCGGTTCTGGTCGACACGAGTCGGCAAGGCGATCTGGAGGATGTGTTGCGCCGGCTCGCCAGGGACTGGGACGACCGGGTCGAACTGACCCTGCTCGGACCGATGGCAGCCTACGATTTCGTGACCAAGCAGGCACCCGAGAGCTGAACCATGGGTCTGGTCTCAGCGATCTTGTCGTTGCCGCTCGCACCGGTGCGCGGCGTGATCTGGCTGGGCGAACTGATCCAGGACCAGGTAGAGCAGCAGCTACAAAGTCCCGCGGCAGTGCGGCGCGAACTCGAGGAGATCGATGAGGCCGCCGCGGCCGGTCGCCTGTCCGAAGAAGAGCGGAAACAAGCGCAGCAAGCCGTCCTCGATCGCACACTCCCGTCCTCGGACGACGCGACGGCGACCAAACGGAAGGAGTGATTCGCGTGGCACGCATGACCACTCCGGAAAACCCCGAGGATGTCGACGCGGCGCCGGACGAACCGCCCCCCATCACCGCGGCGCAGGCCTCGGCCGCGGCGATCGAGATCCTCGTGGAACTGACCTCGAAGCATGTGGAGGGAGTCACCTCCATGGAGCCGATCGAGGACGGATGGCTGGTAGAGATGGAGGTCCTCGAGGATCGCCGTATCCCGTCATCGGGGGACATGTTGGCGCTCTACGAGCTCGAGCTCGATTTGGACGGAAATCTGCTGGCCTACCGCAGAACCAGACGCTACACGCGCGGCAGCACCGATATCGGCCGAAGAGATCGACGATGACGGTGGTCCCAGGAGGCGAATCGTCCGCACCGCAGCCGTTCGGAGGCGGACATCAGTCGACGAATCTCGCCGACATCCTCGAACGGGTGCTCGACAAGGGCTTGGTGATCGCTGGCGACATTCAGGTGAATCTGCTCGACATCGAACTGCTCACGATCAAGCTGCGACTGGTCATCGCGTCGTTGGAGACGGCCAAGGCGGTGGGCATCGACTGGTGGGAGACCGATCCCTGGCTCAACAGCAAGGCCCGCACACTCGAGCGGCAGGATCACGACCTCGAACTGGAGAACCGGGAACTGCGTGACCGGATCGCCGAACTAGAAGCCGCACGCGAGGTCCCGCAATCTATCGAACGCCGCCGTGAACCCAAGGAATCGAGGCGGCGTGACTGACGAGGTCGGCGTCTGGCTGTACGCGGTGACGCGCGCAACGGACGCCGCGGCGGGAGCCGGCTCGACCACGGGCGTGGCGGGCGAGGTGGTACGCACGGTGGTGTCGGATGCGCTGGCGGCGTTCGTCGGATCGGTGCCGCTCGCGGTATTCGGGGACCAACCACTACGGCAGAACTTCGAGGATCTGGACTGGCTGGCGGCGACGGCTCGGGCACACGACGCCGTCGTGTCGACCTTGGTGCGCCGCGGCCCGACCGTTCCGCTGCGTCTGGCCACTGTCTTTCTCGACGACGAGCGGGTGCGCGAGCTGCTCGATGCGCGGCGTGCGGACTTCATCGCGGCGCTGACCTTGGTGACCGGACGCACCGAGTGGGGCGTGAAAGCCTATACCGACCGCGCAGCCCTCACCGCCGCCGTGGCCGATGCCGAGGCCGCGAGCACAGGGACCGAAAAGGGCAGGGGCACGGCCTATCTGGCCCGTCGCCGCGCGGAACTGTCCGCACAGGCAACTGTGGAGCGCGACGCGGCAGAGCAGGCCGGGGAGATCCATGCGCGCTTGGTTCGACACTCCGTGGCGGGACATCGCCAAGCGGCGACGGATCCGGTGCTGAGCGGACGCCGCGACTGGATGGTGCTCAACGGCACCTATCTGGTCGATGACGACGACGGCGGTGACTTCGCCGCGACCGTCGACGAACTCGGCAAGGAATTTCCCGGCATCCGGCTCGAAATCACCGGTCCGTGGCCGCCCTATTCGTTCGCCGGTGTGGACCAGGAGCCGATATGAGACCGACCGACCAGAGCGTCGACGGCGAGCGCCGGGTCGCACTCGTCGACCTGTTGGACCGAGTGCTGGCCGGCGGGGTAATCATCTCCGGCGATATCAGACTGGCCATCGCGGACGTCGACCTGGTCGCGATCTCGCTGCGAGCCCTCATCTCATCCATCAGTAGCTTGTCTGTCTCCTCGGTCGAGTCCGCGACGGCACACCCTGAACTGGAACCGCCCCGAGATGACTGAAATAGGCGGCATTCCACCGCGTATCGATACCAACCCCGAATCCGTCGAGCGCGGTCTGGTCACGCTCGTGCTCACACTGGTGGAGCTGCTGCGGCAGCTGATGGAACGGCAGGCTCTGCGGCGCGTGGACGACGGCGATCTGACCGAGACCCAGATCGAACGCATCGGCACCACCCTTATGCTGCTCGAACAACGCATGGACGAGCTGCGCGACCATTTCGGCCTCACCCCAGAAGATCTCAACATCGACCTGGGTCCCTTGGGAAAGCTCCTTCCCGACTAGGGGGTGATGCAATAATCCTCGGCGACACCGTTTCCGCTCTGTTGGGGGAGCATGGGGACCAGAAGAGCTTTGCTGCAAGCGGGTTGGGTGCTGCCGCTGGCCGCGTGTGCGCCGCAGCTGTTGTGGGGCGACTCGGCGTCGATTCGGATCGGGGTCTCGTGGAGTGGCGCGGAGCTGGCGGCCTTCCGGAAGGTGTTGGCGCCGATGCCGTTCGCGCGATCGGTGGATGTGATTCCGATGGGCGACGAGGTCGGTACTGCGTTCAGTGCGGGCGGGAAGTCGGCGCCGGATATCGTGCTGCTGCCGCAGGCCGGTCAGGTTCGCGCGCTTGTCGACGACGGTAAGCTTCGGCCGGTCCCCGATGCGCTGTGGACCGACGACCAAGGGGCGCGGTATCCCGAGTTGTGGCGACAGCTGTTGTACCACAACGGAAAACCGTATGGAGTGCCGTTCAAGGCCGCCGATAAGTCGATGGTCTGGTACGACCGGCAGACCGTCGACAAGTATCACCTCGGCGACCCCGCCGATTGGACGATCGCGGACTGGGTCGACCGGATCGAGGTGCTCGCGGGCACGCCGATGCGGTTGCTCGCGCTCGCCGCCGCGGACGGCTGGGTACTGACTGATGTCTTCGAGAATGTGCTGCGCGCCGAATCTGCGCGCACCTACGACGATTTGACGACAACTTCGCAGGATCGTGTCTGGGACCGGCCTGCCGTGCGCGAAACGTTCGCGAATCTCGCGCGGCTGTGGGGTCGACCGCACGCCATCGCGGGAGGTGTCGCCGTGGCGTTGACCCGTCAGTTCCCGGACGCGATTCGAGAGGTGTTCGAGCACCGTCGCGCCGCCATGGTGATCGCACCCGATTTCGCCGAACCCGTTGTCCGTGAAAGCCTTCGGGTCTCCGGGCGCCGATCCGAGGAGGTGGTCGGTATCGCACCGTTCCCGGTCACCGGCCTCAGTGGTGAACGGCCGCGGATTGTCGGCGGCGATGTCATGGTGGTGACCAGATATGCCGGCTCGCACGCCGACGAGGTGGTGACGGCGCTGGCCGCGCCGGAGGCACCGCTGCCGTGGATTCAGGGCGACGGCGGCTTCATCGCCCCGAATATTCGGACTACCGTGCGCTATTCGGCGTTGCTGGATCCGATCGCGCGTGCGCAGAGCCCGTGGAGCGCATTCGATCTGTCCGATCAGCTGGGAGCGGTGGGCGGCCGTAATGGTTTGTGGCGCATTCTGACCGACTTTCTCGTCGCGATCGGTGACGGTGCCGCCGAGCGGCCGGATGCGGCGATCGATCGCGCGATCGCCGCGTTGGACGGATTCGAGCGGAGCCGCCGATGACGGGTGTCGCCGACTTCCGTGCCAACGGATTGCGCATCGAGCTCGCGACGCGCCGGATGCGCGGCCCACTGATACCGGGTGGGCGGCCGCACCGCTGGCTCGGTTGGGCGGGTCTACTCGCGGTCGGGTTGATCGCGGTGTTGCTGGTGGCGCCCGCGGTGTGGACGGTGGCGATCGCGGTGCCCGCGCGTCCACGAATCGTGTTGTCCTGCATGCTCATTGCCTGTGGCGCCGTCGCCTTCACTCTGATCCGCAGGCGAGGATCGTTGAGCAGGGCGCGCCTGTCGGTGCTCGCGGCTTGCGCCGTGCTCACCGCGCTGGGACTCTGGCTGCTCGCCGACGCCCTGGCCGGCGACGGACGATGGGCGTACCTGCTGACCATGCTGTGGGTCGTCTTCGGTCTGGTCCTACTGCTCGTCGCCGTCGGCATCGCCTGGCTGTCACGGGATTCGCGCAGATTGTGGGCACCGCTGATCGTGCCGTTCGGTATCTCGGCGTTCGTCTCCGGTGTCGCCTTCCGGATAATCTTCCAACATCTCGCCGCCTGGTTCGGCATCGAAAGCGTTGGCGGGTACCGGATCTGGTTCGCGCTGATGCTCGGTTCGGCGTTTCTGTGGACCTGGCTCGGCTTTCTGACCGGGTTGTTGCGCGCCGATATCCGGGCCATCGAGGCAGACCCGGTGCGGTCGGGCTATCTGCACGGGCAGGGTAAGCGTTTCCCGCTGCTGCGACTGCTGGAGTTGGTGCGCCCGATCCTGCTGATTCTCGGATTGGTCGTCGGGGTGGCGGCGGCCAGGGTGTTCGATGTGGTGCTGATCGGCGTACCCGGTTCGATGCAGTATCAGCTCGACAGTGCGACGGTGCAGTGGTGGCGGCTGGCCACCGACGGCGATCCCAGCGCGGGCGTCGCCGCGGCATACGCGCTGCCGTTGGCGGTCCTGGTCGGTTTCGTGGCCTGGCTGCCCCGGACCGGTGTGCGCGGCGGCCGGACCCACACGGCGGTTTCGCCGCCGGTGGATGCCAGCCGCCGCATCGGTCCGGTGCGCGCGATCGGGATCGGCGTGGTGTCGCTGTTGGCGTTGGTGCCGATCCTGGTTCTGATTGTCGTTTGTCTGAACGGCCCCAAGGGATTCGGACTCTCCGCTCTCACCGGCATGTGGCGCGACGAATCCTTCCGTGCGGCATGGCAGACGACGTTACTGGTGGCCGGGTTGGCGACTATCGTCGTGGTGGCGGCCGCTCTACCGGTGGCGCATCGCCTGGCCGCCGGGCGCCAGCAGGGTGTGGTCTCGCGGATCGCGGTGGTGTCCCTGGTCGTCCTTTCGGTGCTACCTGCGCAGAGCTACCTCGGTTCCCTCGATGCGTTCATCGACACGTTCAACCTGTCCGGCACCAGGATCCCGTTGATCTTCGTGCACGCCGCCGCCGGATTGCCGATCGCGATCCTGATCCTGCGCGGTGCGATGCTGGCCCCGCCGGACAGTCCGGCCGAGGCGGCGCTGCACGGGCTGGCCAGTCCGGGCACCGTTACGCGGCGGCTGCTGACATCGGCGGGTCCCGCCGTGGTCGCGGTCGCGGTACTGGAATTCATCCAGGTATGGAACGACTTCTTCATCGGGCTGATGATGAACGGCGCGGGTGCCAGCCCCTGGTCGTTGCTGTTGTGGGGCGAGGCACGGCAATTCAACGAGAACGCCGCGGAACTCGCGGCCGGGTCGCTGCTGTCGGCCGTGCTGCCCGTGCTGCTGTTGCTTGCCACTTGGCGGCGCTGGCTGGTACCGGGATTGACCGCCGGGACGCGGTCGTGACGGCGCCACGCGGATACGAAGCGCCGCAGCAGATCACGCCGCGCTCGTCGATCTGGGAGGGGGTTCTCGGCACCGCGGAGGTCGTCGCGTGGGCGCTGGTACTCGAACTCGGTCGCAATATCGTGGTCAACTCACTCGGCGACAACGATGTCGTCAAGGTGATCGGCGGGTTGCTGCGTGGGCTCGCCATCGTCGCCGTGCTCGGTGCGGGCACGTATGTGGCCTACCGACGCATCGACAGGTTTCGCGAAACAGCGCGCACCGAAAGGGAACTCGCCCTGATCGCCGAACTGGTCGAGCCCGGCGAGCCGGTACGTGTCGCCGCCAGAAACCGTCCCGATCCGCCGCGACAGCTTTCCGAACTCGATCACGAGCCCATCCTCGCGGCACTGCGGGACCTGCCGGTTCAGGAATTCGAGACGGCCGCTCTGCTCGCGGTGCTGTCGGCCGTCCTCGAAGCGCCGACGCGGTTGCCTGCGGATTCCGCACCCGACGGGCGCACCGCGACCCTGGTGCTGGCGGACCTCGAAATGCGCGGGATCATCGGCTACCTCCGCGCCGACCGATATTGCCTGCGCGAAGCTCCGCGGCTGCCGCCCACCGCGGAGGTCATTCGCGGACCACACTGGCAGGCGGCGTTGCCCGCACTGCTGCACCACTACGCGGACCGGGCCAACCGCTGGGCCGTCGCCTTGGAAACGGTTCGTTTTGCCAAGGGTGCGCGACGCTGGTTCGAAGCGGAAGAAGAATATCTGCGCGCACTCTTCCCGACTCCGGCAACGCGGTTACCGACGGCGGCGGTACACGAACTCGCCAGAATCGCGGACGCCCTCGACGTCTGGTATGCCCGCAAGGGCCTGCCCGAGAATGCCAACGGCGTAGCGCGAGCGCTGGGTGACCTCACCGATCCCGGCGATTTCCCGCTGCGTGGTGAGCTGACCGCGCTCCGGGCCGGCCGGCTGCGTCGACGTCCGCCGAAATATCGGCCACGTGCCCTATCCAGCAGTCTGTCCGCGCGCTGGTCGCACTACTCCGCGCTGCATCGACTCGACGCCGAGCCGCCGAGTCCGCCGGTGCTGTCCGAGTCGGCCGAACAACTGGAAGCTGCCTGGTGGTTGCTGCCGCGAACCGATCTGGCCGGAGTGGTCTGCACGCTGATCAACCTGGCCGTCGTCCACTTGCATCAAGGTCGACTGGACGCCGCCCAAGACCGCCTGGAATTGGCCGAATCGCTGACCCGCGACGGCCGCGACCCCGACGGCCGTGCCCAGACGCGCGAAACGCTCGGCGTCCTCTGGTGGACCCGCGGTGAACCCCGCCGTGCCCTTCGGCAATGGCAACGCGCACTAACCGCCTACCGCGAGCTCGATGACGATCTCGGTACCGGCCGCTGCCTGCAGCACCTCGGATCGGCGGTGGTTCTCGCCCCTGAACACGGTGGTCTGCTGCTGGGTGACGACCCCCCGCTCACCCGTACCGAAGTACTCCGCCAGGCAGGCGGCTGGCTGGCCGCCGCCCGCCGCCTACACCCCCAGGCCCTACACGCCGAATACTATGCGCGCCAAGCCGGTTCGACCCTGCATACGGTGGATCGCTGGCCGCTGCCCGCCCCGGATCCGCAATAGCGGCGACTGAGCGATCTGCCACGGTGTCCTGGGGGCATAGTCGCGACCGAACGATCAACCCGATATTCGGTAACCGCACCATGGTCTGGAATACCCGCAGAATCAGACCCCGGGAACGACCGGACCCCCACCCTTTGCATCAAGTTAGTTGAATTGGCACAAATCACTGGCGGAAAGGCGCATTCTGAGCATACAAAGCGGTGCCCGCAGTTCATGACGTACCTCGGATTGGGAACGACGCATCATGGCCACGCCATACGGACCACAGGCGCTGCGTCACGGACCCTATCCAGACGCAGGCGATGGTGCGTGGCAACAGTCAGCCGTTGGTGGCACTCTCTCCCACCGGATCGGCTATGGAAATTGGCGCGAGATTCCGCTCGATGGCGACATGCACAGCATGACAATCGGGCGGTCGGAGGCCGCCGACATAACCGTGACCGCCGACGCTACGGTCTCGCGCCTGCACGCCATTATCGAGCGGGTGAGCGACTACTGGGTTGTCATCGATAACGGGCTGTCCACAAATGGGACCTTCGTCAACGGCGAGCGCGTCGACGGGTGTCGCAAACTCGAGTCCGGCGATACCATTCGCTTCGGAAAATCGGTTTTCATCTTCACAGACGACCACTCATCCGAAGATGAAGTAACGATTGCCCACGGCACCCTGCCGACCAGGAGTGCGCTGACCGACGCTCAATATCTGATTCTCGAGGCACTGTGTCGCCCGTATGACGCTCGGACCGGATTCACCTACCCTGCATCGAACTGGCAGATTGCACACGACCTATGCCTGAGCGTGGCTACGGTGAAGACCCACATGCGGGCGCTGTTCAAAATATTCGACGTCGAATCCTTCCCGCAGAACAAAAAACGCATGTTTCTGGTTGAACGTGCGCTCGAGAGCGGCGTGATCGTCAATCACCACGGACGGTAGTCCTTCGGCGGCTAAATCGGATGGAAACCCGATCCGATGCCACCGCGCGCGTTGATGTCGTCGATGATGGTGGCGATGTTCGCGCCGAGCTCCGGTCCCAGGCATGGCACCCGCAGGTATCCGTTCACCATGCCGACGAGCGTTGTTCCGACCACGACCGGCGCGCCGGAGTCACCGGGAAGGACACATATCTGCGTCCAGGTCCAAGTGTTGGTCTGGTCCAGATCTCCGTAGGCCAGGCCACAGGTCTGGCCCGTGGTATAGCCCTCCTTGCACGCGACGTCCGGGAACTGCGCCGGACCGCCCAATCCGGTAATCGTCGTATTACCAACGCGATTCACTGGTACTACCTTGTCCGCATCGAAAGCGATGACGGCGTAGTCCATGTCGCGGTTCGAGTAGGCGAAGGTGCCGACGACGCCGGCGTCACGGTTGGCCTCGGCGGTCACCGTGTTACCCGCATCATTGCAGTGACCTGCGGTGATCCCGACCAGCCGACCCGCGGCATCGTGCCCGATCGTGGTGAGCGTGCAAACGCCCTGGTCGTTGACGACAATGCCGGAACCGCCGCCCAGTACCGACGGGCCTGCGGCATGCGCAGTGCCTACTTGCACCCCGGCCAGCGCTGCGCATGCTGCGAGCACAGCCGCAGCTCTCGCGAACTTCCTGAACATGTCCTATCCAATCGCTCGAGCTGCAACTATTCCGTCGTCGAGTAGGTCATACGAGGCAGATGCCCGTTCCGAAGGGGAAGATCGGCGGAACGAAGCAGACCCACCACAGGAACGGGTTCCACCACAGGAAGGCGGGATCGGCCGCCTGGGGGAGTTGTTCTGAAGCGGGCGCCACTTGGACCGGCGCCGGAGGAGCGGCCGGCGCGGGATCGGCGGTCGCAACGCCTGAGCCGAGGGCAATCATCGGTGCGAGCGCTGCCGTCGCTACGGCTGCGCGAATTTTCGTGCTCTTCATGATGGTTCCTTCAATTGAGTGCTTCAGGGACGCCTCGTCCGTCGAAGGCTTCCCACACATGAACACCACCAACTCTCCTCGTAGAGGGCGCGGAAGATCATCCTCCCCCGGGTTGGAAACCCTCAGACCTCGGGTCGTGCCCGGGCCATCGGCAATGGTCAGCGCAGAGAAAGAAGCGTTGGGCAGGCACCGCGGCCGCAGTGGCGCGATGATGTTCGGTATGGGTGAAACCATGCTGGGCGACGCTTCGCGGCAGCCGGAGCGGGGTTACCCGGGTGTCGATATGAACACCGCGGCGCCGATCACGAGGGTCGACAGAATCATCGAGGAAGCCCATCGCGTCTACTTCGGCAACCGGTCCGCTACCGGTCCGCTCGAGGAGGGCGCGCGACGGCTGCACGAACCGCTGCGCATCGCATTGGCCGGTGCCGTCAAGGCCGGAAAGTCGACGTTGCTCAACGCGCTGGTCGGCCAAGATATCGCCCCGACCGACGCCACCGAGTGCACCCGCGTCGTGACCTGGTACCGGCACGGTGCCACCCCGACGGTCATCGCCCGGCTCGCGGGCGGCCGGTCGGAGTATGTACCGATACAGCGAGCCGAGGGTGGTCTGAGCTTCGACCTCGGCAAGCTCATGGCGGTGCAGGTCGATCGAATCGATGTCGACTGGCCGCTGCCTCGACTTGCCCGCACCACGATCATCGACACACCCGGAACCACGTCACTGTCGAGGGACGTCTCCGCGCGAACATTGCGGCTGCTTACTCCGGATACCGGCTCGGCCGGAGCCGATGCGGTGGTCTATCTGTTTCGTTCTCTCGACGATTCCGACCTGGCACTGATTCGGCAGATCGGGGAGCGCGTCGGCGGTAACGCCGGCCCGCTGGGAATTGTCGGCGTCCTATCGCGGGCGGACGAACTCGGTGCGGGCCATCCGGACGCAATGCATTCTGCCCGGGCCGCAGCCAAGGAATTCACTCGCGAGTTGGAAATGACGGGCCTGTGTCAGGCGGCCGTGCCGGTTGCGGGTTTGCTCGCCTTTACCGCGAAAACTCTTCGACAGAGCGAGTTCGTGGCCCTGCGCCAGCTTGCGACGGTCGCACCGGCCGACCTGGAATTGGCCATGCTATCGGCCGATCGATTCCAGCGTGCCGATTATCTGCCGATTGATTGCGCGGCACGAAAGCATCTCGTCAGACGTCTCGGTCTGTTCGGAATCAACATGGCACTGACTCGTTTACGGGCCGGTACCAGCGCTTCGGCGGCTCTGGTCGACGAACTGATCGCACGCAGTGGCATCGGCGAACTCGAGCGCGTCATCGACATTCAATTCGGTCAGCGCGCGGACGAATTGAAAGTTGCGGTGGGTCAGCTCGGGGTGCTGCGCTGCGTCAGCAGCATCATCAGGCCGACTTCGCGGCTCTGGGTGTCGATCATGTCGCGGGCCGCCTGTTCGACTATGCCGCTGGACAATTGGCGATCGGCGGCTTGGGCCATCTGGATGCCGCCGACATGGTGGCGCTGCATGAGTCGCAGGAACAGCGCTTCCGCGTCAGCGCCGCGCGCCGCGGCCAGCGCATCGAGTTCGGCCTGGGTCGCCATACCGGGCATGTGGTCGGCGGTGCTGGTCGGTGTCGCGTGCTGGTGTTGCGTGAGATTCGGTTGGTCGGTGTGCATCCAAGCCATCGGGTGCGGATTGATCGTGACCACGCGGGCCATTCGTAGCCAGCCGAGCAACATTCCGATCTCGGTGCGCTGGGTGTCCGAAATCTGTTGTGCCAGTGCCCGTACCGTCCCGTCGACTCCCGAGTCGAGCCGCTGCGTCATGAGCAGTGCCTGGCTGTGGTGGGCGACCATATCCTGTGTGAAGCCGATTTCGGTACTGCTCAGCACGGGCGGCGCGGCCTTGTCATCGGTTATCAGCACCGGTCGGATGGCCGCACCGACAGCGAGCAGCAGTACGGCCAGGCTGACGAGTGCGGCACTGCTGATCCAGGTTCG
The DNA here is from genome assembly GCF_044458905.1 of Nocardia sp. NPDC050408. Classification (NCBI taxonomy): domain Bacteria; kingdom Bacillati; phylum Actinomycetota; class Actinomycetes; order Mycobacteriales; family Nocardiaceae; genus Nocardia; species Nocardia sp. NPDC050408. The sequence goes on from NZ_JBITIL010000006.1 coordinate 146,161, forward strand.
CCGGGTCATGAGCCCATGGTCGAGTGCTGATCGGCCGGCGGGGTGTAGATGCTCGAATCCAGTCGCAACGCCAGGAATCCGCTGTCGGCGCAGGTGGTCCACAGTTGATTGCCACGCCATTCAGGTGCCGAGAAGCACCAGTCCGAGGACAGATCGCCGAAAGCCAGCATGCCGGTGCGCGGACTGGCGGCCTCGGACATATCGAACTGGCCCTGCAATATGGTCTGGACCACTGTCGGCGACGCGAGCAGCGGCGGCCCGATGATCGAGGCGAGTGCATGCGGCGAGTTCGTCAGCTCGGTGTTGTGTCCGGTGCGCGCGGGCGGGTTGTAGTAGGCGATCTCGCGGATGGCGAGCGGGTCGCGCACGTCGAATACGCGGATGCCGGAGGAGGTCCAGCTGCAGGCCAGTGCGGTGGGATCGACGGGCCGATCCGCGGCACAGTAGTGCGCGTCGTAGGCGAACAGCGAACCGCCCGCGGCGGAAGCCATTGCGATGTCCTCGTTCTGGGGTAGATCGATCTCGAGTTTGATGGTGTTGCGCAGGCGTGGATTCGTCGCGTCGGAGACGTCGAACAGCATTACGCCGCCGGATCCGGCCTCGTTGGTGGCGAAGACATACGGTGTGCCTCGATATGTGACCGGGATGTTGTGCTGGGTGGCCCAACCGTCGGTCCAGGAGATGTTGGCCAGTTGGCGCACCTGCGGATCGGTATCGCGGCGCTGGACAGCGCTGATATCGAGGATCATGAGTCCGCCGAAGTTATTGGCGAGATACATGGTGTTCCCGTCGGGACTGAATCCGAAGCCGTGCATGGATAATCCGGGCAGGTTCTGCCAGATAACGCGCGGATTGGCCGGATCGGTGAGATCGACCGCGCTGACCAGGCCCGGGGCGACGCCCGAGCTCCAGTAGGTGTTGCCGTCGGGGGAAAAGCCACCCTCATGTGAGGTGATCGGCAGTGGCATGTTCAGACTGGTTCCGGTGCCCGGGTTGAGCAGACGGGGGTGTGCGCAATCGGAGATGTCGTAGACCGACAGCAGGCCCGCACCGGTTATGACGGGTGCGCCCGTGCCGACGAGCAGTTTGCGAGTCTCGTTGACCTTCAAGCTTTCCCAGGTGCCCGCCAGCATTGCCGGTTCGTTCAACGTTGCGGTGAGCACCGGCGCGGCGGGATCGGAGACGTCGAGCACCTGCACACCTTGTTCGGGCCCCAGCAGGTTGCCCGGGAAGAAGGTGCCGACGTAGACGCAATGTTCGAAGCTGGCCGAGGAGATACCCCCGCCGCGTCCCGGGTAATTGCCGACCTGCGACATATTGCAGCGGTAGCCGCGGGTGCTGCGGCCGTCATTCCGGTCGGCGGCGGGGACGTCGCCCTGGTGTTCGGATTCCGGCTCGGAACCGGGGCCGCACTCGGCGCGGGCGACCGCGATATCGGTGCGGCCGGAGATTTCTCGAACGCTGCCGGTTATATCCGACTGCGGTTGCGCGGCAAGGATTCCGGTCGGCAACAGCAGAGCTGTGGCCGCGGCCGTCACCAGGGAACGCCGAACCAGGGGAAGCAACGATGATGTCATGGTGGCCCTCGGCTATGAGGGTTGCCTTTCGTGTGGATCGATAGTCGATGCCAGGTCGGCCGCGGGCTGGTGGTCCGTCGATCGGCTGCGGAAATCCGTTGAGGGTGCGACGGCCATGGTGGCGGCTGTGCGATCCGACAATCCGGACTGTACTGTCCGGTTGCTACTCGGTAGTGTGCGCGAGGCATCATCTGGAGTCAAGACCTTCCCCCGAATCCCGCGGCGGGGCGCTCACCCTCCGATTGTCAGTCGACCCAACAGCGCACGAGTTGCTTCGACAGCCGGCCTGATCCGGTCGTAATGACTGACGCCGCTGCGCGCCTCGGTCAGTTGCGGAACCTCCAGACTGACCACGGTGCTGGGTGGAATCGCGGAGAGGATCTCGAACAGCGGCAGCTCCCCGGCTCCCGGTACGAGCCGCTCCGTCATCGATTCCGCCATGTAATCCGGGATGGCCGGATAGCGAGGGACGTCGCAGATCTGAACGTAGCCAATGAGATTCGGATCCAGGGTGGCCAGGTCGCTCGGGGTGGCACCGGATCGGATCAGATGCATCGTATCGATCAGCAACCGGAAGTCGGGACGTCCGACGTGGCGCACGGCGGCCAGAGCCGTCGCGAGAATATGTTCTGGACACCCAGATCCGCTGCCAGGTCGACGAATTCGGTCCGTGGCAGGCCGAAGACGCTGAGATGTTCTATGCCGATGCGCTCCATGGGTTCCCCATTTTAAGCGCGGGCTAGTCGGCAGTCTCACCCGCGAGGAAGCGCTGCCAGACCGCATGATCCGTACGCTGGCCGCCGGGCGTATCCGCACCATATCGGGTGATCTCCGCCGCGAGATCGAGCGGCATGGTCGGCGCGGTCATACCTCGCAACTCCTGTTCGATCGCGGCATCCGGCACCAACCAGCACACCTCGAATTCGATGCCGTCGGGGTCGGCTCCGTACAGCGACTTGGTGACCGCATGATTCGACGCTCCGCTCAGAGCGTCCGCCGCCCGCAGTGCGTCCTTGACCCGCCCCAACTCGCGCAGCGTGTCAACCTCCCAGGCCAGGTGGTACAGCCCGACCCGTCCGGTGCGATGCGTAGCGGCCGGTTCGGTGGATCGGAACAAACCCAGGTCATGGTCGTTGGCTGAACCGGCCGCCTGCAGGAAGACCCCACCCGGAATTGCGCCGATCTGTCGGAAGCCGAGGACATCGTGGTAGAACGTGGCCGAGCGCTCCACATCGGAGACGAACAGGACGGCATGGTTCAGGCGCTGGATTGGCACGAAAGTTGCTCCGTTTCCTCAGTGCTCGACCGATGCGAAGGCCCGCAGTTCGCGGGCTACATCGGGACCGGTCGGCATGTACACGACCTCGCGGTACCGTGCTGCGGCCAGGTTAGCCAAGGTCATGGGCGCTGGCCATTGCCGATCTGGCGGTGAATCCGGTACCGAAACACGCGCGGAATCGGCCGCTGGAACAGCCGTGTGATTGTCGCGATCGCACTTGCCATCGCGATTTCCAGGATCACGTATCGCTTCGGCATCAGTTCCTCCCTTCGATCGTCTGTGATCAGTAGGCGGCGCTGCTGTGCGCCCCTCCGCGCGAAAGCTGCACCGGCCGACTGGGCCGCAATCTTCATACCAACGGTTGGATGGCCTATCCCTGATCAGCTTCCGCTGAGTGGAAGGTCGGGATCGAACGCCAGGGAGTCGATGACGAAGCGACTGCCGCGGCCGCAGAGATGCAACGCAAAGGTGCTCCACCTCACAATGCCTCGGGTTGACCTTCACATACATGTGAAGGTTCGAATATTCGAGTCATGAAGATAGGCATTACCACCTTCCTTACCGACGAGGGAATCAGCGGTCCGAAACTCGGTGTGGCGCTGGAGGCGCGGGGATTCGAATCGTTGTTCCTGCCGGAACATTCGCATATCCCCGCGAGCCGGAAGTCTCCGGCCCCGGGTGGAGGCGAATTGCCTCGGGAGTACTACCGCGCACTGGATCCGTTCGTCACCCTCGGCGCGATTGCGGCGGTCACCGAACGGTTGATCCTCGGTACCGGGGTCACTCTGCTGATCCAGCGCGATGTCATCCACACCGCGAAGGAGGTCGCCACGCTCGACCGAATCTCGCGCGGGCGCTTCATATTCGGCGTCGGCGCGGGCTGGAACCGCGAGGAGATGGCCGATCACGGTACCGATCCGCGTACCCGCGGCGCGCTGCTCGACGAGCAACTCGACGCCATCCGAGCGATCTGGACCGAGGACGTCGCCGAATATCATGGCCGCTTCATCGATTTCGACCCGATGTATGCCTGGCCGAAACCCATGCAAACCCCGCACCCGCCGATCTTCATCGGTGGCGCGGAAGCGGCGGCCGAACGCGCGATCCGCCACGGCCTCGGGTGGCTTCCCGCCGCGGTCGCCGATCCCGCCGCGATACCGGCCCAATTAGCCCGACTCGACGGATATGACGTGCCTGTCACCGTCGCGTTCGCCGCAGTCGATTCAGCACTGATCGACGGCTATGCCGAGGCCGGGGTAGAGCGATTGGTCTTCAGCGTGCCGACGCTCCCGGAACTGGAAACACTGCGCGCCCTCGACGAAATCACCAAAGTCGCCGACCGGTACCTCGGCCCGACGCTCGCGCCATGACAGATTGACAATGAGTGTAGCGATGTAACAAACTCTCCGGGGTTCGCGGTCATCGGAAGAGGGGCTGGCCAGTGACCGATAACGCCCGTGCGGCGCTGGAGTTGGTTCGTGATTCGAGCCAGTTCAAGTGGTATGTGATCCCGCTGTTGCTGATCGTGGTTTACGTGTATGCCACCGAGGTCGAGCGCCGGAACTGGAATGTGCTGTTCGGTGGGCTGGCGCTGTGGGGGATGGACTGGTTCAACGAGATCTGGAACGCCGTGGTCTTCCATGTCACCGATCGCGCGCCAGTGTGGGGCGCGGTCGGGCCGACCGCCTATCAAATTTTGATCGGGCTCAATATCGAGATCTGCTTCATGTTCGCGATCATGGGCGTGGCGGCGGCGAAGTTGCTGCCGCCACGCGAGATGCGCGTGTTCGGGCTGCCCAACCGTCCGGTGCTGGTGGCGGTGAATGCGGCGTTGGCCGTTGGCGTCGAGATCGTGCTCAACAAGATCGGTGTGCTGACCTGGGACTGGTCCTGGTGGCAGGCAGGCTTCCCGCCGCTGATCTGGCTGATCGGCTACGTCCCGTTCTTCGCGGCCTGCTTCTGGGTGCACGATCTGCCCACCGTGCGCGCCAAGGCCTTGGCAGCCGGGGCGATCCTGGGGCTCGACGCGGTGGCTCTCATTGCTTTCGGCTCGCTGGGATGGTTGTGAACACTCTCGCTCGATTCGCGCTCACCACCGCGCTCACGCTCGTATTCACCGGCATCACCGCGCATTCCGCGACTGCCGAACATACGCCCTGTACCTTGCTCGGCACCGTGGGAACTCCTGAGGGCGCAAGCGACCGGTCCAGTGTCGGTCTGGAAGTGTTACCGCCCGCCGACATTGCACTGCCCGCGCAGGTGTATTTCCGCACCACCGCCGAATCGTTCAACCGCCGCTGGTCCTTCGCCGTCCGTGACGGCCGCATCTTCGTGAAAGATGCTGCGGAACAAGAGGATTGGCACATTCTCCCACTCCCGGGCGGTATGGATGGCCGCATCTCCGGGGTGTCGGCGGACGACGACGAGGTGATGGCGATCGACCGCGACCGCCGATTCTTCACCATGGACCACGCGCTGAGCGCACCGCGAGACTGGAACTGGAGCAGCCGCTACGGCACACCGCTGTGGACCGGCCCCGGCAACGACACTGCCGCCGACCACACACTCGAAACCCTGGCGGCACCATCGCCATACACATATACGGAGCGTTCGGACCGGGGCTGGATGGCCACCATCGATGCCTTCGACATCGCGGTGACACCTACGCTATTGCGCCTCGACTTCGGCGGCGACCTTCGACTCGACCTGATCCTGCATACCGTCGACGGACTACGCCAAATGCCGCAGCAGCGGGGGATCAGCGATCAGCCCCGTCACCTCGACGGCACCATTGAGGTCCCGGCCGCGATCGCGAACAGCCTTGTAGACCAACCCGAACCGATCCGACACTTCATAACAGACCATCTGAATGGACGCCGTTTCACCGACACTGACGTCACGGTCACCGCGTAGTCGTTCAGCGTCGCCGGACTCGGCCTGGTGCTATCGCGCGTCCGCTGACCGCATTATGGGCCGGACGTCGTCGTGCCCAGTCGTGCGGCGGTGAGGTTTTCGGCGGCGAAACGGGCGATGCTGCAGGCCTGGCGCGTATGAGCTTCCGGGTGCGCGGTGCGCTGCTCCAGCGTGGTGCGGATCCGATCCAACGATGCGGTGGCATCGCTGGTGGCGCGGCGGAGCACGGTGTACCGGTGGTCGAGGTCGCGATAGGCGAGGTCGATGTCGTGGCAGCGGCCGCGCAGGTCGGCCACACGATTGAGCAGATCGGCGACCTCACGTGTGGACAGGGTGAGGGTCGGGTGCTCCTCTCCGGAGAGGATCGCCTCGCCCGCGACCTCGGCGCAGCGCGCGTGCAGTATATCGAGAATGTCGGCCACACAGATCACCTCCCACCACTGCGCACGAGAACGAGAGAGAGGCTGCAGGTCAACGCATCTGACGATGGTCGGGCGCGAATCGACGCTCCCTCTCGTTTGATTGCTTTGATCGACACGTAACCCGGCTACGACCCGATCACGGGTACGGTACTGGAATCCTGCCGGCCGAGGAATTCCGCCACTAGTGTCATAGACACAAATGAGAAATTTCCGATGATACGCGCGGGTAACCACCTGACGCTGTGTAATTGCGCGCAGTAAGGGTGCAGACTACGCGGGACCGGCAGTCGCAAACCGTCGCCCGACCGGGCCAGTGCTGTGGAGTGGAAGGAGTTGGCGAGTGTTCAGCCGCATCGCCATCGTGAACCGGGGAGAGGCCGCTATGCGGCTCATCCATGCCGTCCGAGATCTGGCCGCGGAGACCGGGCGACCGATCGAAACCGTCGCGTTGCACACCGATGTCGATCGGAACGCGACATTCGTGCGCGAGGCCGATATCGCCTATGACCTCGGTCCGGCGTCCGCGCGTCCGTATCTGGATCTGAAGGCGCTCGAGCGCGCTCTGGTCACGACCAAGGCCGACGCCGCCTGGGTCGGTTGGGGTTTCGTCGCCGAGGATCCGGCATTCGCCGAGCTGTGCGAGCAGATCGGCGTCACCTTCATCGGCCCCAGTCCGGAGGCCATGCGCAAGCTCGGTGACAAGATCGGCGCGAAGCTGATCGCGGAGGAAGTCGGCGTGCCGGTCGCGCCGTGGAGCCGCGGTTCGGTCGAGACCGTGGACGCCGCGCTCGCGGCCGCCGCCGAGATCGGCTACCCGTTGATGCTGAAAGCGACCGCCGGTGGTGGCGGCCGTGGTATCCGGGTGGTGACGAACGAGGCCGAACTCGTCGATGCCTACGAACGCACCCGTCAGGAAGCCGCGCGCGCCTTCGGCAGCGGCGTGGTCTTCCTGGAACGGCTGGTGACCGGCGCCCGGCACGTCGAGGTCCAGGTGATCGCGGACGGCCAGGGCACCGCATGGGCGCTCGGCGTCCGCGACTGCTCGGTGCAGCGGCGCAATCAGAAGGTCATCGAGGAGTCGGCGTCACCGGTGCTGCGTCCCGAGCAGGTGGCCGAACTCAAGGCGTCGGCCGAGCGCTTGGCGATCGCGGTTCAGTATCGCGGCGCGGCGACCGTCGAGTTCCTGTACCACCCGGGTGACGAGCTGTTCGCATTCCTCGAGGTCAACACTCGCCTGCAGGTCGAACACCCGATCACCGAGTACACCACCGGTTTCGACCTGGTTCGGGCGCAGCTGCTGGTGGCATCGGGCGGCAAGCTCGAGGGCGAAGCTCCGGCCGAACGCGGGCACGCGATCGAAGCCCGGCTCAACGCCGAGGATCCGGACCGCGACTTCGCGCCCGCGCCGGGCCGCATCGCGCGGCTGGATCTGCCCGCCGGGCCCGGCATTCGCGTCGACACCGGCGTCAGCGAGGGCGACACGATTCCTGCCGACTTCGACTCGATGATCGCCAAGATCATCGCCTACGGACGAGACCGCGAGCAAGCGCTGGGCCGGCTGCGCCGGGCAATGTCGCAGACCAGGGTCGTCATCGAGGGCGGGGCGACGAACAAGAGCTTCGTGCTCGATCTGCTGAACCAGCCCGAGGTGATCGACGCCAGCGCGGACACCGGCTGGATCGACCGCGTGCGCGCCGAGGGACGCCTCGTATCGCATCAACACTCCGCGGTCGCGGTGGCCGTCGCCGCCATCGATGCCTACGAAGAGGAAGAGCGGGTCGAGCGGCACCGGCTGTTGTCCACGGCGGCCGGTGGACGGCCCCAGGTGCAGCACCAGAGCGGTCGCCCGCACGACCTGAAGTTGCGTGGCGTCGGCTACCGTGTGCGCGTCGCACGGATCGGTGCGCACCGGTTCCGCGTCGGCATCGAAGCGGGTGGCGAGATGCGTGCCGCGGATATTGATCTCGAGCGCTTCGACCGCCACACCGGGCAGATCGTGGTCAACGGCGTCCGCTACCGGGTGATCACCGGTACGCATGGGCCGATCCACCTGGTCGATGTCGACGGTGTGACGCATCGGATCAGCCGTGACGAGGGTGGCGTCGTCCGCTCGCCCGCCCCCGCGCTGGTCGTTGCCACCCCGCTGGAGGTCGGTGCCGAGGTCGAGGCGGGCGCACCGGTGCTGGTACTCGAGAGCATGAAGATGGAAACGGTGCTGCGCGCGCCGTTCCGGGCTCGGTTGAAGGAATCCGCTGTCACCGTCGGCACCCAGGTCGAGACCGGCGCGCCGCTGCTGCGGCTGGAGCCGCTCGCCGAGGACGATGAGGCCGCAGACGCCGTGGAGGTCGCGTCGGTCGAACTGGACCTGCCCGACGAGCCCGCGCCGGACCGCGTGCACGACGGCATCGCCCGCAGCCTGCAGGACCTGCGCAGCTTGCTGCTCGGCTTCGACGTCGACCCGCATGACGAGCGCCGGGTGCTCGACCACTACCTCGCCGTGCGCCGGGCGGCCATCGCGGACAACCGCAGGCCCCTTGCCGATGAGATCGAACTCGTGCAGGTGTTCTCCGACCTGTCCGAGCTGAGCCACAACCGGTCGTGGAATGAGGACGGCGTCCAGGGCCACGTCCACAGCGCCCGCGAGTACTTCCACACCTACCTGCAGAGCCTCGATGTCGAGCGGGCCGGACTGCCGGAGTCGTACCAGGCCGAGCTCGCCAAGGCACTCGGGCATTACGGCGTCACCGAACTGGATCGTTCCCCTGAGCTCGAAGCCGCGGTCTTCCGGATCTTCCTCGCCCAGCAACGGCCATCCGACACCGTCACCGTCATCACCACCTTGCTGCGCGAGTGGCTGGGCGAGCCGGTGCCGGACCGGGCGCTGCGGGAGCCGGTCGGTCTGGCACTGGAGCGGCTGGTTACCGCGACACAGGTGCGCTTCCCCGTGATCGCCGACCTCACCCGTGGCCTGGTGTACTCCTGGTTCGGCCAGCCGCTGCTGCGGCGCAATCGTGCCCGCGTCTACACCAATGTCCGTAAGCAGCTGAGCCACCTCGATGCGCACCCGGAGACGGCGGATCGCGCCGAGCGCATCTCCGAGATGGTCCGCAGTACCGAGCCGCTGGTGCGGCTGCTCGGTCAGCGCCTGGTGCGCGGCAGTGCCGACAACACCGCCATGCTCGAGGTGCTGACCCGCCGGTACTACGGGAACAAGGGTCTGACCGGTGTGCACACCCGGGAGGCCGGTGGGTGCACGTTCGTGATCGCCGAACGTCGGGGCCTGAGCTTGGTTTCGGCGGCGGTGAGTTTCGATGCGCTCGACACTGTGCTGCGCGGTCTCACCGAGCTGGCGAGCGTGACTTCCTCCATCGAGGCCGACATCTACCTGAGCTGGGAGAAGCAGCCGGAGGACTTCGACGCGATGGCCGCCGCGTTGCAGGAAGTGCTCGGTGCGCGGCGGTTGCCGAACCAGATCCACCGGATCACCGCCACTGTCGCGGGGAGCGGCGGTGCGGTGATGCACCATCACTTCACCTTCCGTCCGTCCGCGACCGGCATGGTCGAGGAGCGGTTGATCCGCGGCCTGCATCCGTACATCGCGGAGCGGATGCAGATGAAGCGGTTGCGCAAGTTCGACCTCACTCGGCTCCCGTCCTCGGACGAGGAGGTCTACCTGTTCCGGTGCATCGCGAAGGAGAATGCGTCCGACGAGCGTCTCGTCGCATTCGCGCAGGTACGAGACTTGGCCGCATTGCGCGAGCACGACGGTCGGCTGCTGGCGCTGCCGACCGCCGAGAGCACCATTGCCGCCTGCCTGGATTCGATCCGCCGCGCGCAGTCGCAGCGGCCCTCGGCCAAGCGGTTCCACACCAACCGCATCGTGATGTACATCTGGCCGCCGGTCGAGATGACCCGCGCCGAGCTGGAGATGATCGTCGATCGGGTGCGGCCGACGACCGCGGGCGCCGGGCTGGAGGAGATCCTGCTCATCGCGCGGCATCGCCACCCGAAGACCGGCGAGCTGATCAAGGTCGCCGTGCGCATCGCCTTCGACGCCACTGGCGGCACCGAGGTGACCATTGGTGAGCGGTCCGACGAGGCGGTCGAGCCGATCGACGAGTACCGGCAGAAGGTGCTGCGGGCCAGCAGCCGCAACACCGTGTACCCGTACGAGCTGACCGCTCTGCTCGGTGAATTCGCCGAGTACGACCTGGATTCCGATCACACGCTCGTGCCGGTCGACCGGCCCAAGGGACGCAATAAGGCCGCGATCGTCGCGGGCGTGGTCACCACGGCGACCGAGCAGTATCCGGACGGCATCAGCAGAGTGGTGCTGCTCGGTGATCCGACGAAATCGCTCGGTGCGCTTTCGGAGCCGGAGTGCCGTCGCGTGATCGCCGCGATGGACCTGGCCGAACGGATGCAGGTGCCGCTGGAGTGGTACGCGCTGTCCTCCGGCGCCCGGATCTCGATGCAGTCCGGCACCGAGAACATGGACTGGGTGGCGGCGGCGCTCAAGCGGATCGTCGAATTCACCCAGGACGGCGGCGAGATCAACATCGTGGTCTCGGGGATCAACGTCGGCGCGCAGCCGTACTGGAACGCCGAGGCGACGATGCTCATGCATACCAAGGGCATCCTGGTGATGACGCCGGACTCGGCGATGGTGCTCACCGGCAAGCAGGCGCTGGACTTCTCCGGCGGCGTGTCGGCCGAGGACAACTTCGGTATCGGCGGTTACGACCGGGTGATGGGCCCGAACGGGCAGGCGCAGTACTGGGCGCCTAATCTGCTCGCCGCGCGAGATGTGCTGATGTCGCACTACGACCACACCTATGTGGCGCCGGGCGAGCAGTCGCCGCGGCGGTCGGACACCAGCGACCCCATCGATCGCGACGTCTCGGACTTCCCGCATGTCGTGGCGGGCAGCGACTTCACCACGGTCGGCGAGATCTTCTCCGCCACCGCCAACCCCGACCGCAAGAAGCCGTTCGACATCCGGACCGTTATGCGAGCCGTGGCCGATCAGGACCACCCGGTGCTGGAACGCTGGGCCGGGATGGCCGACGCCGAGACGGCCGTCGTACAGGATGCGCGGCTCGGCGGTATTCCGGTGTGCCTGCTGGGCATCGAGTCCAGGGGAGTGCCGCGCCGCGGCTACCCGTCCACCGACGGCCCGGACACCTACACGGCTGGCACGTTGTTCCCGCAGTCTTCGAAGAAGGCCGCGCGGGCGATCAACGCGGCCAGCGGCAATCGGCCGCTTGTGGTGTTGGCGAATCTGTCGGGCTTCGACGGCTCACCGGAATCGATGCGGAAGTTGCAGCTCGAGTACGGTGCCGAGATCGGCCGAGCGATCGTCAACTTCCAGGGCCCCATCGTGTTCTGCGTGATCTCGCGCTATCACGGTGGCGCCTTCGTGGTGTTCTCGAAGCTGCTCAACCCGAATATGACCGTGCTGGCGCTGGAAGGCTCGTTCGCTTCGGTACTCGGCGGCGCCCCCGCGGCCGCGGTGGTGTTCGCCGGTGAGGTCAATGCCCGTACGGCAGCCGATCCGCGGGTGCGCGATCTCGAGGCACGCGCCGCGAACGCGCTCGGCGCCGACCGTGCGGCACTGACAGCGGAACGCGACGAGGTCCGGTCTTCGGTTCGCACGGAGAAACTCGGTGAGGTCGCAGCGGAGTTCGACCGCGTGCACAATATTCAGCGCGCTGTCGAGGTCGGTTCGGTCGATGCCATCATCCGCGCCGCCGAACTTCGCCCGCGCATCATCGAGGCCATCGAGGTGGGACTGCCCGCCTGATCTTTGATCGCTGAAACGGTCGGCCTATTCGGGGCAACATCGCGCCCCGAATAGGCCGACTGTTGTTTCTTCGGGCGGTCATACACTGACACCGACAGCTGTTCCATCTCGATCAGAAGATCGGCCGAGCCGATGACCGAACTTGTTTCGCGCGCCCAAGGCGTCCGCTTCGACGAACTCGCGCTGGCGACGCGCAATCACGGCATGCAACTGGAGGGCATGCGGTACGACATCACGCCCATCGGCATGCATTACTTGCTGATTCATTTCGATATCCCGGAGATCGACGCATCGTCATGGCGGTTGCGGGTGACCGGATACGTCAAGCGTGGACTGGAGCTGTCGCTCGACGACATCAGATCGCGACCGGCGACGACGATTCCGGTCACCCTCGAATGCGCGGGTAATGGGCGCACGAGAATGGACCCGCGCAACGTCAGCCAACCGTGGGGTCTGAGGCGATCGGCACGGCGGCGTGGACGGGCACCGCACTGGGTGGGATTCTCGACGACTGCGGTATCCGGGACGAAGCGGTCGAGGTCGTATTCACCGGCGCCGATCGCGGATTCCAGGACAAAGTGGAGCACAACTATCAACGCTCCCTGAGCATCAGCGAATGCCGCAGACCCGAAATTCTGCTCGCTTACGAAATGAACGGCACACCGCTCCCACCACAGCACGGCTTCCCACTGCGACTGCTCGTCCCCGGGTGGTACGGCATGACGAGCGTCAAATGGCTGCGGAATATCGAAGTCGTCGACCGGCCCTTCACCGGGTTACAACAGGCGGTGGCCTATCGCTACCAACGCGACGCGGACGATCCGGGGCTACCGGTATCGCGAATCAAGGTGCGTGCGTTGATGATTCCGCCTGGCATTCCCGACTACCCGAGTGGGCGACGCACGGTCGACGCCGGTGCGGTCCTGCTCCGCGGCCGCGCGTGGTGTGGCACCTCGCCCGTGGTCCGCGTGGAAGTCGGTGTCGATGGCCGCTGGCAGGACGCTCAATTGGAGCGCGGCGTCGCCGAATTCGCCTGGCGCAGTTGGAGTTACACCTGGGATGCGCGACCGGGCGAGTGCCGACTGAGCTGCCGCGCCACCGATGCGGAAGGGAATGTGCAACCGGCCGAGCAATTCTGGAACCGACAGGGCCTGGGGAACAACCTGATTCAGGAAGTCCCGGTCACGGTCCGGTGAACCAGCGCCGAACCCGTGTTGCAGCGAATTCGGCCTTCTCGGTCGCCAATTCGGCCGAGGGTGTGACGAACGGTGCGGCCGGCTTCGGTCCGGAAAGGAAGTCGGCGTCTACCTTGCCGACGAGTCCGTCCCCGAATTCGATGTAGCAGGAACCCTGCCCGAGATACTTCCCGGGCGCGGGTGTTCGGTGCAGTTGCGCGGCAATGTGCGCTGCAACCGTGCGTGCGGCGTTTTCGGCGAAAACCCCGGCGCGGGGAACCGGAGCGTCCGCGCAGTCGCCGATGGCGTAGACGCCCGGATAGGGGGTGGCGAGGGTTCACGGGTCGACGTGGATCCAGCCGTCGCCGCCGTCGACGGTCAGCCCGGATGCCTCGACCACGGGTACGACGCAATGGGTCGGGATGCCGATGAACAGGTCGTAGGCGAGGTCGCCCGCGCCAGTCCGGGCGATATGGTTCTTCGGGTCGAGCGCATGGACCCGCTGCCCCGGAGAGTAGTCGATTCCACGTCGCCCGAGCGCCTCGACAAGCGCGGCGGAGGTGTCCGCGGAGACCGGGATCGGTAAGTCCATCGGGGTCAGCACATGCATGCGAGTACGGTCGCGGATGCCACGCCGGCTCAGTAATTCGTGCAGCAGCATCGCGCACTCATAGGGTGCGGGCGGGCACTTGAACGGGACGCTCAATATCGCGATGAGAATGGTGCCACCGTCGAAACCGGCCAGCCGATCGCGCAGTCGGCACGCTCCCGGGATCGAGTAGTACTCGTGACCGTCCGCGACGAACCCCGGGGTAGCGGCGGGGTCGTAATCGGCGCCCAAAGCGACAACCAGAAAGTCCGGGTCGTAACTGGCGCGGTCGGTGTCCACGTGACGGGTCTGCGGGTCGATCGCGGTGACCTGCTCCTGCCGGAACTCGACGCCGGGACGGACCAGGTCGCGGTAGCTGACCCGCACGGATTCCGGAGTCCGGTCGTGGAAAAGGATTTCCAATTTCGAGAAACCGAATGTGAACCCGTTGTTACGGTCGACGAGTACCACTCGAACCTCGCCGGGCACTGACTCGGACAGGCAGGCGGCCAGTTCCAGCCCGCCGAACCCGGCTCCGAGGATGAGCACCGTCGGCGTTCGAACGTTCTCGGGGATGGACATGGTTGAACGCTTTCCCGCGAGTCAGTGCGTCGCCGGCCGTTTCAATCCATTGATTGCGTATCCATTGTGCGCGCCTCGCTAGCCGGATGGAACCCGGCTTTCAAGCCGCGCGCATACTTGCGGCGATTGCTGTGGCACCGTTCGCCGTTCTCGTAACCGATGCAGATCCACCCGAGCACGGAGGTGAAAACATGGGTGTGCTCGATCGCCGAACCGTTCTGGTCGGCACCCTTACTGCGACGACCGCCTTGATGGCGGGTTGCGGGCGAGATCAGTCATCCGATCAGGTCCCAACGACGCAGTCGCCGCCGCAGACCGCGAAGGCGGCCTTCGACAGGCTGATGACAGGTAATCGCCGCTGGATCGATGGCAATCTGGACCATCCTGACCGCGATCCGGATCGGCGCGAGTTGCTGGCCCGGGATCAGCAGCCGTACGGCGTCGTGCTGGCTTGTATCGATTCGCGCGTCCCGCCGGAGCTGGTGTTCGACACCGGGCTCGGCGATTTGTTCGTGATGCGTACCGGCGGTCTTGCGGTGGGACCCGTCGTGACCGGTTCCGTCGAATACGGGCCGATGACCAGTGGCTCCCCATTGATCATGGTCCTCGGGCACCAGCGCTGCGGTGCGGTGGCCGCGGCATACAAGGCACTGCAGGAGGGCACGTCGCTGCCGGGCAATCTGCAGTCGATTGTGGAGGCACTGCGACCGGCATACGAGCGGATGGATTCGCCGGGCACCGACCCGGTCGAAACGATGAGCCGCATCCAGATCGAGTTGACCGCACAAGATCTGCGACGCAACAACGACCTCGCGCCGATGGTGGAACGTGGCGCTGTTTCGGTCGTGGGCGCCTACTACAACCTCGACACCGGGCGGGTCGAAGTTCTCGACGGAGCCCCGGCCTGACCGCGGCTTGCATACGACCGACCGGGCGGGTAGTCCGGATAGCAGGAGGTGTTCGATGCTGTCCTCCGCATCCGATCCCTTGGCGCGGACAGAAGAAGTCATCGTGTCGTCGGAGTCCATCCGGCTGACGGGGATACTGGCCGTCCCACAGAGCCCCACCGGTCTGGTCGTCTTCGCGCACGGCAGCGGCAGCGGTCGCCACAGTCCGCGGAATCGGCTGGTCGCCGATGTACTCAACCGAGCGGGACTCGCGACGATGCTTGTCGACCTGCTGACCGCGACCGAGGAGGGCGACCGTGCACGAGTTTTCGATATCGAGCTGCTCGCCGAGCGTCTCGTCGCGGTGACTCGTGGGCTGCGCACGCGGCCGGTCCTGAGCGGCCTTCCGACCGGATATTTCGGGGCGAGCACCGGTGCCGGTGCCGCACTGTGGGCGGCGACCGAACCCGGCACCGAGATCGCGGCCATCGTCTCCCGTGGCGGTCGCCCGGACCTGGCCGGTGCGCGACTGGCGCACGTCCGGGCGCCGACGCTGCTCATCGTCGGCGGTAACGATCAGTACGTGCTGGAGCTCAATCGCGAGGCCCAACTGCGGATGCCGTGTCCGAGCGAGATCGACGTCGTCCCCGGTGCGACGCACCTGTTCGAGGAGCCCGGTGCGCTCGAGCAGGTGGCGGATCTGGCTCGCGACTGGTTCCGCGGCAACCTCAGCGTCGTGCGGTCTTGAACACCACCGGTAGGTCGTCGGGGCGCAGTGCGACCCGGGTGCCGAAGTCGTGACTGATGTGCTCGATCGTCTCGCACAGCCATCGAGATTCATCGCGCGCGGCCGACTCCAGGCGCATGTGCCGAATCCGCAGTGGAATCATTCGCGTCTGCATCACGCCGGGATCGATGGACACCAGATAGAGCAGGCGAAGCTCCGGGCGGTACCGCTCATAGCCGCGGATGCCCTCGTAATCATCGATGACGTCACCGCACCCGTACAGAATCGGTTTGCCCTGATAGATCTCGATCGGCCGTGGATGGTGTGCGGAATGCCCGTGCACGAGGTCGACTCCGGCATCGATCAATCGATGCGCGAACTGCCTTTCGCTCCGCGGCACCCCGTAGCCCCAGTTGGGCCCCCAATGTACGGAAACGATCGCGATATCGCCATTGCGCTTGTGCGCCAATACTTCTGCCGCCACCTCCTCGGCGGCGCGAATATTCGGCGCGTCTCCGATCCACCACAGCCCCGGCCGATCGCGGCCAGCCGCCCAATGGTTCGGGACCCCACTCGATCCCGCGCCGACCGAGACGATTACCACTCGTCGTCCGTCATCGAGTTCCGATATCGCCGGGGTCCGGGCCTCGTCGAAATCCACGCCCGCCCCGGCGCGCTGGATGCGCGCGGTATCGAGTGTTTCCACCGTGTCCGCCAGCCCTTCGACACCGAAATCGAGAATGTGGTTGTTGGCCAGCGCGCAGACGACCGGCGCGATTGCGGTCAACACCGGAATATTGGCTGGATTCATGCGGTAGTGGATGCCCTTGCCGGCTGCGAAGGCGCCATCGGCGGTGATCGCGGTTTCCAGATTGAGCAATCGCACCTGCGGGGCGAGCTGCGCAAGTATCGGCAGGACCTCACCCCATGGGTGACCGAAATCCACCGGGCGGGCAAATTCACCGCTTATTTGCTCAGCCAACTCCGCATACGTCCGCGCATCCTCGATATACCGTTCGTGCAGCGTCGGATCACCGGGGTGCGGGAGAATCTGGTCCACCCCACGGCCCAGCATGACGTCGCCGCCCAGCAGCACCGTCGCCATGCCACCATTGTCGATCATGTCCGCCACATCGTTCAATGCGCGGCGGTGTAAATGGCGATGTCCGCGCCGCGTCACCGGGTTCGAGAAGGATGTCGCCCCGCTAGGCGCTGATGCCCGCGGTCAGGATGGCGGCCAACTCGCGGTAGGCGTCGGCATCGTCGAGTCCGGTGTGTTCGCGCACCCCGCCCTGCTGGATGCGGACCATCATGGTGGCGACCATATCGGCGGCGAAGGCGGCGTGGACGTCACGGAATTCGCCCGCCGCGACCCCCTCATCGATGAGTTCGCGGACCCGGCGGGCGGCGATCCTGGTGTTCTTCTCGTAGATCTCCCGCGCGGGCGCGAAACCGCTCAAGTCGGCCATGAACCGGTCGGAGGCGGCGGCCAGGGCGGTACCGACCGCGGACAGGTAGGCGGTGATGCGCTCACGGGCATCGGCGATCGGCGCGATACCGGCCTCCACATCGTCGGTGGCGCGGCGGAAGAAGTGCACGGTCGCGGCCCGGACCAGCTGTTCCTTGCTGCCCGCCAGGGTGTAGAGGGTCGATTTGGAGCAACGCAGTCGCGCGGCGATCTCATCGAGGGTCAGATGCGCGAATCCCTCGGTCAGAAACAGGTCGACCAGCGCGTCGAACAGTTCGGTACGCCGCCGAGTGGCGAATCCGCCGTGTGTGAGCTGGTCCATAGCAGCGAATAGTACTGAAGCGTCTCTTGCAGTACCGAGGTACGACCAGTACTGTACATAGTAATTCAGTACTGCTATACGTAGGCGAGGAGTCTTGTGGCCGTCGAACGTCTGCTGCCCACCACCGAAGCCCGGGAATTGATCCAGCTGACCCGCGACATCGCCGATAAGGTCCTCGCCCCGATCGTCGATGAATGCGAGCGGGCCGAGAGCTATCCCGATGGTGTGTTCGCGAGGCTGGGGGAGGCCGGGTTGTTGAGCCTGCCGTACCCGGTCGAATGGGGCGGCGGTGGCCAGCCGTACGAGGTGTATCTGCAGGTCCTCGAGGAGATCGCCGCGCGGTGGGCGGCGATCGCGGTGGCGGTCAGTGTGCACAGCCTGGCCTGCCATCCGATGCTGGCATTCGGCACCGAGGAGCAGAAGCGGCGTTGGCTGCCGGAGATGTTGGGCGGCAACACGATCGGCGCATACAGCCTCTCCGAGCCGCAGGCCGGATCAGATGCCGCCGCAGTGGCCTGCAAGGCCGCTCCGGTCGATGGCGGCTATCTCGTCAACGGCACCAAGGCCTGGATCACCCACGGCGGCATCGCCGACTTCTACAACCTGTTCGCGCGCACGGGCGGGGGGCCGCGCGGCATCTCCTGCTTCCTGGTACCGCGTGAGACCATCGGCCTGACCTTCGGCAAGCCCGAGCAGAAGATGGGACTGCACGCGGTGCCGACTACGACCGCGCACTACGACGACGCGTTCCTGCCCGTCGAGCGTCGGATCGGTACGGAGGGGCAAGGCCTCCAGATCGCCTTGAGTGCGCTGGATTCCGGTCGGCTCGGTATCGCCGCCGTCGCGACCGGACTGGCTCAGGCCGCGCTCGACGAAGCCGTCGCCTACGCCAAGGAGCGCTCGGCATTCGGCAAGCCGATCATCGAACATCAGGGTCTCGGGTTCCTACTGGCTGATATGGCTGCCGCGGTCGATTCGGCCCGCGCCACCTATCTCGATGCCGCGCGTCGACGCGATGCGGGCCTGGCGTACTCACGGCAGGCGAGTGTGGCCAAACTGATCGCCACCGACGCGGCCATGAAGGTCACCACCGACGCGGTCCAGGTATTCGGCGGCTACGGCTATACCCGCGACTTCCGGGTCGAGCGGTACATGCGCGAAGCCAAGATCACCCAAATCTTCGAGGGCACCAACCAGATTCAGCGACTGGTCATAGCACGCAGCCTCGCGCATTGACGGGCTGTGCTGGCGGTGCCGCTCTGTTCGGTACCGCGGTGATCAGGTGGCACGCTGCGGCGGGTACGTCTCGAATCCGGTTGTCACCGGTCATGGCCGAAGGGCTTTCGGCTTCTTCGTCGTTCGCTGCGGTTGCGGTGGGCCTCTGCCGAATATGACTTCGTTTCAACTGACCGGCAAGCTGCGTACCGGGCCGCTCAACGACACCCGTTGACCTCGCCGCGGGTGATTTCGTGCGATTTCCCGGTGACATCCACGTGTGCTCGAGCGAGCGAGTCATGGTTGCCCACATGGTGACCACGATTCCCCCGGTGCGCCAGTTCGGTCCGCGCGTGACGCAGATCGAACTCGGCGGGTGGTCCGGAGCTGAGCGGGTAGCGGTGGTGTCATCGGACCGATGGTGACGTATCCGCTACTGCCCTGAGCAGTGCTAGGAATTGCATGATCGGCGGTGCGTCGTCGTAGCGCGTTTCGGTCGCGATCGCCGAGATGTGTGGCCCGTCGGCTGCGGTGCGGACGAGGCCGTGCTCGGCGCACAGCATCAACGCGGGTAGTGCGGTCTCCGCGGCGGTCCGTCGGCGTCCGGCGACCCACAGGCAGCCCGCCCGCAACAGTTGCGCTTGGATGAATGCTCTTGGGCGCTGCTGGGTTTCGATCACGCGCACCATCTGCTCGGCTCGATCGCAGGCTTGATCAGCCGAGCGATCGGCCAACAGCAGCCGGATCGCGGAGTCTTGTTCGAGTTCGGCGATTCCGGCGTGAATCATTGTGTTCTGCTTGCGGTATGGCGGCAGCTGCCGGAGCGCGTCGCGAGTTTCGAGTGGAATCGGCAGACCGAGGCGGATGCGCTCGTTGACCATGCGGGCGGCCAAGCGCGGCAGTGACTCGTGCTCCGCGATTTCCGCCCCCTCGGTAATGCGTTGTTCGGCGGCGGCGAGGTCGCCGCGTATTGCTTTGATGCGTGCGCCGGTGCCGAAGCTGGCGAGCAGGAACCAGACGGCGCCGCCGTGGCGGCCGAGATCAGCGCTGGAATCGAGTAGTT
Organism: Nocardia sp. NPDC050408; assembly: GCF_044458905.1. Taxonomy (NCBI): domain Bacteria; kingdom Bacillati; phylum Actinomycetota; class Actinomycetes; order Mycobacteriales; family Nocardiaceae; genus Nocardia; species Nocardia sp. NPDC050408. The sequence goes on from NZ_JBITIL010000006.1 coordinate 166,183, forward strand.
GCTCGGCTTCGTCGAGGCGGTTCTGCTCGTAGCGGATGGAGCCGAGGAGGGCACCGGACATCCGTGAACCGTAGGTTTGCGAGCGGCCGCGTCGCGTACGGGTGATGGCGGCATCGAAATGCTCTTCGGCGGCGGCGATGTCGAGCTGCTCGAGGGCCGCGAGGCCGGCGACGCACCTGCCGTACATCACCCCGAACGCGCCTTTGCTGCGACGGTGATATGGAGCTGCCCATTGTTGCCAGCGGCGGGCCTCGGCGAAGTCGAAACGGTTGAGCGCATCGATGGACGCGAGATTCGCGGCGTTCGTGGCGGTGAACGGTGTGTCGGCATCCTCGAGATGCCGGGCCAGCAGCTCCGGCAGACCATCGAATCGGTCGGTGACGAATTGTCCGGCACCCGCAACCGTTTCCGCCTCTACTCGCAGCTTGGTCGCCTCGGTACCGGTCGCCGCACCGGCATCCAGTTCGGCATATAAGTCTTCCAGCGCAAGCTGAACCTGTTCCGAGCGTTGCAGTCCGACGTTGGCCCAGGCCCGGCAGATCTGCAGCCTTGGTCGTGCCTGCGCCGAGGGTTGCGGCAGTTTCGTCAGCAAGCCGAGGAACGTCGCCATGCGGGAGCCTTCGATGAGGTCCATGGCCCGTCGTTCGACCATATTCGCGGCGTAGTCCGGATCACCGGCGGCCAGTGCGTGATCGACTGCGGCGGAGACGATCTCGTGTTCATCGCACCATTCGGCCGCACGGCGGTGCAGTTGTGCCAGGCGTGCGGGATCACGGCGGACCAGTCGGCGCCGCAGGTAGTCGGCGAACAGGTGGTGATATTGGAACCACTGGTCCTCTTCGTCGAGGCGGCGTAGGAATAGATTTCGGTCGGCTATCTCTTCGAGTAGTTCCTGGCTGTCGGATCGGTCCGTCAGCTGAATCGCGAGATCGGCGCAAATTCGCTCCGTGATCGCCGTGTCCAGCAGGAAATCCAGCAGTGGCGGTTCGAGTGAGTCGAGCACGTTCTCGGCGAGGTAATCGGCGAGTGCCCGGTGGCGGCCGGTGAGCTGGTCGATGAACGTGGCGGGATGATCGTGGCCGCGCAATGACAGCGAAGCCAATTGCAGTGCGGCAGGCCAGCCTTCGGTCGTTTCCTGCAGGCGACTCACATCGTCGGTGGACAACGACAAACCGCCGGACTCGGCCAGGAAAGCATCGGTTTCCTGCGGATCGAAACGCAGCTGCGCGACATCGATTTCGACCAGCTCGTCTTGCACCAGCATGCGACTGAGCGGCAGGCACGCTCTGCTCCGGCTCGCAATGACCAGCCGCAGGTGGTGACAACCGTGCTCGAGTAGGTAATCCAATGCGGCGCAGGTGGTTTCGCCGTGCACCCGGTGCCAGTCATCGATCACCAACACCATCGTTTGTCCACCCGAGTGGATTTTGTCGATCAGCGCGGACAGCACGTATCTCGCCGTGTCGGACGATCGTTCCTCGAGCAGCGTGCCGAGTTCACGCGCAAGCGCCGGAGCGACGCGGTGGATTGCCTCGACCAGGTGGGAAAGGAACCAGACGATATTGTTGTCGTCGGGGTCGGCGGTCAGCCACGCCACCGGGACGTCCTCAGCCGCCAGCGCGGTGGCCCATTGCAGAGCCAAGGTGGTCTTGCCGAATCCGGCCGGTCCATGGATCAGCGTGAGTCGTCGGTCGCCGCCGCCACGCAATAGCACCAGCAGCCGGGTGCGGGCAATCATCGTATGGGGTGCGGCCGGCGGCCGGAATTTTGTTGCCGTGCTGGGCGGTGGGGGCGGTGTCACCGTACCCGGGGTGTGCGAGGCCACGGGAACCGACGTGGCCGAACCGGATTCGATGACCGTGGGCGGCAATGCCAGTGCGTCCACCGCCAGGCCTGTTTCGTGCTGCACCCGGCGCAGCCATTCCCCGAACTCGATCGCCGAGGTCGGTCGTTCGTCCGGCTTCGCCGCCATCGCCGCCTCGATTGCCGCGCACACCGCCGTGGGGATGTGCTGATCGCGCAGACTGGGTATGGCGGCGGTGGCGATGCGGGCCAGTTGAACTTGCAGCGGTTCGCCGGTGCGGCGTGCGAACGCTGCTCGCCCGGCCAGTAAGCAGTGCAACGTAGCGCCTAGGCCGTAGATATCCGAGATCGGCGTTGGCGTCGCACCGCTGAGCACCTCGGGTGCGGTGAATGCGGGCGTGCCCTGGACGGTCTGCAGGGAGGACGTGGTGACGTCGCCGAATTGGGCGATGCCGAAGTCGGCGAGCTGAGGTTCACCGTAATCGGTGAGCAGGATATTGCCGGGCTTCACGTCGCGATGCACAATGCCGATCGCATGGGCGGCGGCCAGCGCCGCGGCCATCTTCACGCCGATCGAAAGCACCTCCGACCAGCGCAGTGGTCCCGAATCCCGCAGCACGGTCTCCAGCGAGCCGCATGCGTAGAACGGCATGACAATATAGGGGCGGCCGGTGGCGGTGATGTCGACCTGTAGCACCTGCAGGATATGGGGGTGCCCGAACAGTCGACCTAGTGCCCGCTGTTCTCGGAGAAATTGCTCGCGCTCGTCGCCGCTGACCTCGGATCTGAGCAATTTGAGCGCGACGTAGCGTTCGAGTGCGTATTCGTAGCAGCAATACACGACGCCGAATCCGCCACGGCCGATTTCGGTCGCGTCGCCGAATCCGGCCGCCGCTAGTTCCGCCGGGATTCCGGTTGGGCGGTCGCGCTGTGTCGCGGCCTCGTCTAGCTCGTCCATCGAATATTCGGCGGCACCTCCGCGTCAGCGCATCCATCCCGACCTGTGTCTCAACCATAGCGCCGTTGTGGAACGGCGGTAACGAGGCGTTGTCCAGAGTGGAATAGTGCCGGTCCGGATCGGTCGATTCAGGTCCGCGGCTACTACCACGACACCCGCGTCGCATTTCCGGATCAGGACCACGAGATCATCGCGTTGCGGCACAGCGCCGACGCGGTAATCGTCGAATTCTGGCTACTTGGAACACATTTGGGTCCGCTTGGCGGCATACCGCCCGCCGGTTCCCGGCACCGCACCCGGATGACGGCGTACTTCGTATTCGACGACAACGAGAACCTGATCGTGGAGCGCATTTACTTCGACACACTGTCGATGCTCAAACAGCTCATCGGCGGTGTGATCCTGCGCGACCCACGTAAGTGGCCGCTGGTCTTCCGTGTGCTGCGGGGACTGCTCGGCATGTCGAGCCATCCGAAGCCGAGTCGGACCTCCTTCTCGTCAACGCGCACGACCCGCACTTATTCGACCGGGGCACCGGGCGCGCGTAACACGCTTGCCCGGCATGCGTGCGTTACTCCCGTCGCCCCTGTTTCAGGATCGAGCGGACACACAGTTCGCCTTGACGCATTTTCGCCGCCAGTCGAGCAGTGCGCGGGAGTCCATACCCGATTTCGCTCGCGCGACTCGACTGGCTCATATCCCGCGCTGCTCGGACCGGTGTGCGAGGTGGTTCGGCCGTCCTGAAATGTTGCTCGCATTTATCGGACGGATTCCAATGGTCGTCTGCTCCGCCGTGCTTGTGCATCAACATATCGCGCTGCACTATTAGATATAATGACAGATACCATCAGCATGCCGAAGAAAATGCTCATAGATGAAGGGCTGACTCATGGCGAAGAAGGTGACCGTTACCATGGTCGATGATTTGGATGGCACGTCGAAAGCCGATGAGACCGTTCTGTTCTCCCTCGACGGCGTTACCTATGAGATTGATCTGTCGAAAAAGAATGCCGGAAAGCTCCGTGCCGATCTGGATCCTTGGACGGAGAAGGCCCGCAAGACCGGGCGGCTGAAGGTCAGGTCCAAGAGCGGAGGCGGCAGCAAAGATTTTCGGTCGACGGCGGATCGGGACCAGTCGCTCGCGATCCGCGAATGGGCCCGCAAAAACGGCCATCAGGTATCGGCGCGCGGTCGGATATCCGCCGACATCGTCGCCGCCTACAACGCCGCGAGGAAGTAAACCGTCCCTGACATTCTGCTATTTTCGTCGACCGTTCGTATTCGATGGGCGTCGGCATGAGGTCGCGCACCTCGAATTCGATGATCGGGTATTCCCATCTTGGCGGCGTAATGCCAGATTTCTCCTGGTCACACAGGGGGCCGATTTCATCGGTTGGTGTCCGCTGTGATGTGCTCGAACAGGCCCGCTTGGATACGAGTGCGAACCCCCTTGGCCCACGGCTCGTCCACTTCGACGGCGGCCACGTTGTTGAGCAGCATACCGAAGGCGAGGAACGACTTCACCGTCACCGGGGCGAGGCCTGTCGTATCGGCAACCGTGTCCCACATGTAGGCCAGTCGCGCCCGCACGAAATCGCGGACTTCACGGTCACCGCAGGCGGCGAAGCCTTGCAACTGACCAATTCACCGATGACGCGTCGGGCTGCGTGGCGGCCTCGCCCCGGTCCGGCGCTTCCTGCCCGATCTCATCGACCGCGTCCTGACCGGCCGCATCGACCTCGGCCAGGTCTTCGACCTCACTCTGCCGCTCGAGCAGGTGGCCGACGGCTACCGCGCCATGAACGACCGCCGTGCCATCAAAACCCTCTTGCGGCCCTGATCCGGATTCTGCACTGCACTCGAATTCCGGCGCAAAGGTTTCGGTCGACTGCGGGTGCCTTCCGAATTCGGCGGCTTCGATGTCGATCCACCGCCACGGGCATCGCTGCCCCCATCCAACCGATCTGGCCGGCGGGGGTTTGAAAGTCGCATAGTGGGCCATCTCGGTCGTATCTGGAGCTTTTTCCCGAGTACCTAGGAATCGCCATGACCGAAACACCCACCGGGTCGTCGATCGAAACTTCGCCCACGGAGACACGGTCGGTTATCGAACTCGTCAACGATGCGACCGAGCAAATGGCCCACCTGATCCGGGACGAGATCAAGCTCGCCGAACTCGAGGTGCGAAGCAAAGGCAAACGTCTGGGTCGCGGCGCGGTTGTGACCGGTGCCGGGGCGCTCACGGCGTGCTACGGCTGCGCCGCCGTTATCGCCGCGGCGATCATCGCCCTAGCGGGCCCGCTGTCGGGCTGGGCCGCTGCGCTGATCGTTGGAGTGGTACTGCTGCTCGTTGGCGGCGTCTTGGCCCTCATCGGCAAGAAGGACCTGCAGAAGGCGGTCCCGCCGGTCCCGCAGGAGGCGTTCACCGGCGTACAGCAAGACATCCATGCGATCAAGATCGGAGGATAGCGATGAGTGACGAGAGCAACCCCCCAGTCGGGTCGCCCGAGGCGGAACTGCTGCGCGCCGACCGCGACCTGGCCAGACAAGAGCTGGGACAGACCATGGCGGAACTGACCGGCAAGCTCGATGTGAAGGGCAGAGCCGAGGCAGAACTGCATCAGAGCGTGGACAACGCCCGCGCGAAGGTGCACCATGCGGCCGAAACCGTGCATGAGAAGCGAGAGAAGGCCAGCGCCGCCACCCAAGACCGCGCCGTCCAGTTCGCCGCCGTGACGCGCAGTCGGCCGGCGCCCTTGGCAGCCGTGGCCACCGCCGCCATCGCGGCCTTGGTGACGTGGCTGATACTACGTGGCCGTCGCAATCGGTGAGTGTCTGAATAGTCCACTCACCGCACCATTCTGCCCGAGATCGAGGGACCTTCGACGTCTCGTTCGGGCTGGTAGGGACCTGCGAACCCGCGCCATCCGCTGACAGCTTTCCGCACCGGAAATGTTGGGCGGCAACGCGATCGGCACCCACCCCGTCAGAATCGGAGCCCGCAGGGGTTGCCCCCGGACGGTACTATTACCTTTCGATCACAGATGTGGTCGACTGAATCACGTGGCCCGGCACGGGCTTTCAGCACGTGTCGGCGCGCGCGACAGCCGATGGAATGTGGGGAAAACCATGAGCGCCACCAAGTTCGCCGCCACCGCCCTGCTCGCGATCGGTGCGACCGGCATTACCGCGGGCGCCGTGCAGGCCCAGCCGGTAACGACCGACACCACCGTGCAGGCAACCGATCACGGCATCAACTTCATCACCGCACCGACAGCAGACCGCCGAGGTGTCAGTACCACCGTCGAGGCCGGACGGTTCACCGTGGCCGCCGATGCTCTTTCGATCACCCTCACCGACGCCGCCGGCAATGCGGTGACCTCGATACCGCTGGGACTGCAGACCGCAGCCGGGACCGTCGCCCTGACGCCGGCGATCGCCAACGACGGCCGAACCCTCACCCTCACAGCGCAATCCGACACCACACGGACGGCGCAGGCAATCGACGAGGCCTCCGACACGATCGCTCGCAAGCAGTACAACGCCGGTATCGGCGCGCTCATCGGCGCCGGCATCGGCGCTGTGATCGGCTTCTTCCTCGGTGGCGTCGGTGCCCTCGTCACTATCCCGATCGGCGCGGGAATCGGCGCGCTGATCGGCTACTCCACTCCCTGATCCGGACCGCGAACACGTCGAGTCCCTGTGTGCCGCTACCGAACAGCGTTGGCATGCAGGGACTCGTGTCGTTCAGCCCGCTTCCACGGTAAGCCCGTCGCTACCGCGAGTCGTCGCTGATACGGTGACCCATTCGCCGCCGCGCGCCATCGAGCACCGAGCGGCGGTTTCGTTTACTCTTTGGCAATTCGCGCGTCTGGTTACTGCGCGCAGATAGGTACCGACCGGTCTTCGGCTGACGATGGGAATCCCGTGCACTTGTGGAGTTACATCCGAGGACGGGGAGAGACTCTGGCGTTTCTGACGTATCAGCATGCCTCCCTGGCATTTCAGACGGTGCTGGTCGGGACTGTCGTCGCTGTTCTCATCGCGGTCGCGGTATATCGGCTTCCACTGATGTCCGCACTTTCGCTGACCTCGAGCCGGGTCGCGCTGACCATTCCTTCGCTCGCGCTGTTGGCACTGCTATTGGTCCCGTTCGGACTCGGCGTGGTCCCGTCGTTCATCATGTTGGCGTTCTTCGCCGCACTGCCGGTGATCGGCAATGCGATCGTCGGCTTGCGGTCGGTGCCCACCTCGGTCGTCGAATCCGCACGCGGGATCGGCTTTTCGCGATGGCGCATTCTGTTGACCGTGGAATTGCCGATTGCCTGGCCGGTGATCCTCACCGGTATCAGGGTGTCCACCCAGATGATCGTCGGTGTCGCCGCCATCGTCGCTTATGTCCTCGGACCCGGCCTCGGATCGCTGATCTTCAACGGCCTTTCGCGGCTCGGTGGCGCGAACGCGCTCGAAATGGCGCTGACCGGCACCATTCTCATCGTCCTTATCGCGTTGGTGTTCGACGCGCTCCTCGTCCTGCTCGGACGCCTCACGATCGCAAAGGGACTGTCATGACCGATGTGACCAACCAGCCGGAGCGCAATGTCACCGGCGCGTCCATCAAGTTGGACTCGGTTGTCAAGCGTTACAAGGGCCAGGAGAAACCGGCAGTCGAGCGGCTCGACCTGGAAATCGACGCCGGCGATATCGTCGCCTTCGTCGGCCCGTCCGGCTGCGGTAAGACGACCACACTCAAGATGATCAATCGGCTGATCGAGCCCACCGACGGCCGGATCTTCATCGGCGGACGCGATGTCACCCGGGAAGATCCGGACAAGCTGCGGCAGTCGATCGGATACGTCATCCAGTCCGGTGGGCTCTTCCCGCACTGGTCGGTCGCCAAGAATGTCGGCGCCATCCCCCGGGTGCTCGGGTGGGACCGGAAGCGGATCGCCGAACGCACCGAGTATCTGCTCGATCTGGTCGGTCTGGACCCGGGCACCTTCGCCGACCGGCTGCCGAAAGATATGTCCGGCGGACAGCAGCAGCGGGTCGGCGTCGCCCGCGCGCTCGCGGCCGACCCGCCGGTCCTGCTCATGGACGAGCCGTTCGGCGCGGTCGACCCGATCACTCGGGTTCGCCTGCAGGACAGTCTGATCGCCATCCAGCACGAACTCGGAAAGACCATCGTGATCGTCACGCACGACTTCGAGGAGGCCACCAAACTCGGTGACAAGGTGCTCATCCTGTCCGAAGGCGGACACGTCGAGCAGTACGCGCGCCCGGAGGAAATTCTCACCGACCCGGCCACGCCGTTCGTGGAGGAGTTCGTCGGATCCGGCGCGAAGCTGGCGTATCTGACCGTGTCGCGGGTGCGTGATGTCGCCTACGACGAGGTGATCACCGCTCGGGTGGGGGAGTCGGCGCACGGGGTGATCGAACGCGCGAAGGCCGCCGGACACACCTGGATCGTCGTCGTCGACGAGGCCGGGCGCCCGCGATCGTGGCCATCACTCACCGAGGTCGCGACGAAACCGGAGGTTTCCGACTTCCTCGATCGGCGCTTGCCCGTCGTCGCACGATCTTCGACCCTCAATGACGCGCTCGACGCCATGCTCGCGACCAGCCAGGGTGCCACGCTCGTCACCGACGGCCGTGGCGCGGTCGTCGGCTCGCTCAGCATCAACTCGGTGACAGAGGTGATCCGGACCAAACTCGCCGAGGGGACCGGCGATGGCGAGGACCTGTCGTACGAGACGTACGTCGAGGGAACCGATCCGGCGCCGACACCGGTGGTCTTCGCCGATGACGAGCTCGGATCGGCCGGGCAGTCATGAATCGCCTGCGCCGCATTCCGATCGACGTGTGGTTCGAACCGCTCGTCATCGGTGTCATCGCCATCGGATACGTCATCTGGTATCGCGCGACGACGTTCACCCCGACAGAGCGGGCGTCACTCGGCTGGGCCAATCTGCAGACCACGATCCTCGCCCACATCAAGCTGACCGTGGTCGCAACGGTGATCGTGGTTGTCGTCGCGATTCCGCTCGGTATCGCACTGACCCGTCCAGGCTTGAAGCGCTTCGAGCCGCTCGCCGTCAATATCGCCAATATCGGCCAAGCCGCGCCCGCGGTCGGTCTGCTCGTCTTGTTCACCTTCTGGCTGGGCACCGGATTCCGCACGGCGATAGTCGGTCTCGTCGTGTACGCGATCCTGCCGATCCTGCAGAACACGATCGTCGGGCTGCGGCAGGTGGATCAGCGCACCATCGAGGCCGCGCGGGGTATCGGGTTCTCGGGTACGCGGACGCTGTTTCAGGTCGAACTCCCGCTCGCGGTGCCGGTGATCCTCAACGGCGTGCGCACCGCGCTGGTCATTCTGGCCGGTACCGCGACGCTGAGTACCTTCATCGGCGCGACCAGCCTCGGCACGCTGATCACCACCGGCGTCACCCTCTTCCTGCCCAAACTGCTGATCTCCGGCGCGATCCTCGTCGGGCTGCTCGCACTGATCATCGACTGGCTCGGCAGACTCGTCGAACTGGCCGCGACGCCGCGAGGTGTCTCATGAAATCGCCACTGGCCACTCTGGTTTCGGCGCTCGTCGCGACGACGGCGCTGCTCGCCGGGTGCGGTCTGGTGAGCTCGTCCGGAACATTCCACGATGCACGGCTGCCCGGCGGTGAGCGGCCACTGGACGGTGCGAAGCTGGTCGTCACCTCGAAGAGCTTCACCGAGGGCATACTGCTCGGCAAGATCACCGCGACCTACCTGGCCGCGGCGGGCGCCCACGTCACCGATCTGACCGGGGCGCCGGGTTCCGCATCGTCTCGACAGGCCCAGCTCAACGGCGATGCCGATGTGTTGTGGGAGTACACCGGCACCGGTTGGGTCAACTACCACAACGAGACCGAGACGATCTCGGATCCGAAGGAACTCTGGCAGCGGGTCCACGACATCGAAAAGAGCGACCACGACTTGGAGTGGCTGCCGCCGGCGAATTTCAACGACACATACGCCTTCGGCGCGTCTACGTCGAATGCCGAACGCCTACAGGTGCAGTCGCTGTCCGACGTGGCCGCGCTCCCGGTGCCCGATCGGACCTTCTGTGTCGACGACGAATTCTTCAGCCGCTCAGACGGTTTCATTCCGATGCTGAAGAAGTACGGGATCCCCTACAACGATCCGAACGGTGTGCCTGCCGGAAATGTCACGCGCATGGACGCCGGTGTCGTCTACACGGCGACCGCCAAGGGCGCGCCGTGCAATTTCGGCATGATCTACACCACCGACGGCCGCGTCAAGAACCTGAACCTGGTTGTCCTCGACGACGACAAGAAGTTCTTCCTGCCTTACAGCGGCACCGCGGTCGTTCGCGGCGTCGTCCTCGACCGCTACCCGCAGTTGCGAACCCTGCTCGGCACGATTTCCGAACATCTCACCGACGAACTGATGCAGGACCTCAACGGCCGCGTCGATATCGACGGCGAGGATCCCGCCGACGTCGCCTACGACTGGCTGAAGAGCGAGAAGCTGATCGAGTAGCTACGGCTCGGGTGGGGGTTGCAGGCTGATGCGGTCGGCGAGGGCGTCGACGGCGTCCGCGTCGGCGTATGCCTCGGTGGTCAGTTCGAGGAATGCGGCCCAGCGGTTTATCCGCGGCGTCCACCGTTGGATGAATGCGTGGGCATGTTCGAACTCGGCTCGCGTTCCGTTTATTTGTGCGCGTGCCGCTGCTTCGGTTGCCGCTTGGACGGTGTTCTGGGCCAAAGCCAATTGTTCTCGGCAGTGGTCGGCGTCGGGGACTTCCTCGCGCACAGTATCGGCCTCGACGCGCAGATTGAGGATGAGTCCGGCCAGTCTGGGATCAGCCGGTCCCGAGCGTGGGGCGGAGGTTCCGGCGGCAATGGCTTTATCGCGGCGTTCGCGTCGCCTACGTTCCCGTTTCTCGGCCAACGCCACTTGCTTACGGTAGGTTTCGGTGTCCGCACCGGTGACGACCGGATAGGTCAATGCTGCTGTCGTCGAGAGCATTTCGACGCCGTTGCCGTCACGGACCTGCATGCTGACCCGGTGCAGCGGCGGTGCCGGGTCGGGTTCGTCTTCGAGGCGGGCGTCGAGCACCGCGTTTCGGTACTCGATCATGATGTCCGCGACGACCCGGTCGAACACCGCGGTGCCGACCTCGATGTGGTTGGTACACATGCGGCCGGTGCAGTCATCGAGAATTCCGAATTCGCCGTCACCGGAGTCGACGACGGAATCCCCGGCGGGACCGCTGCCCACGACCTCCCAGTTGTAGGTGTTGGATTGCGCTACCTCGGATCGCTCCACACAGTCCTCGGACATGGGCCTGACCGTACTTCATGCAGGCGGCACGAAGCGGCTGTTTCCCGAAGCGACGGGGATAAGCCGCGGACCGAGCCGCAGAACCCATTGACCCGATCGGCGATATCCGTTATTTGTGCTGGTTGCCGGGTATGCGAGCGGCAGGAGGTGAGAAGAAATGGTTGCTTTGTTGCTGGTTCTGCTTCTTGTATTAGTTCTGTTCGGCGCGGGGTTCGCACTGAAGGCCCTGTGGTGGGTCGCGATTGCGGTCCTGGTGCTCTGGGCGCTCGGCTTTGTTTTCCGGTCCGCCGATTCCGCGGGTACCCGCGGTCGCTGGTATCGGTGGTGATACCCCGCCTCACCGGAGGGGGCTGGTGCGCGGATGGGCCTGGAAGAAATCCCACATGATCTGATCAGCGCTGATCGATGCGGTAGCGCCGACCAACGGTGTAGGGGCGATAGGTGGCGAGCCCGGCCAGGTGTGCCCGCCGCCGATAAGCGCGTACCGCTCGACGGTGCCGTATCCGGGGCATGGGTAGCGCAATAGCATGACATCCGCGGCGATCTGGCGCTGTTGCGGCTCGGGCCCGCAACCATTGCGGTGCGCCGTTCGCGCCGCGCTGGAAGGATTGTTCTTCATCATGAGAGGTGTGTTCTCATCGATGCGCCTTTTGGTGGACGCGTGCGCCGATGGGTGGCACAGGCGGCCGAACTTGTCGGTGGTGACCGCAATACTGGCGCGGCCGATGAATTCGAGCCGCCCGTCCCGTCTCAACCGATGTGGCGAGATCCGATGAATCGGCAACGCGCCACACACATTCCTGTCGAGACGCCCTGGAGGTACGCCCGATGTCAGCCGAACTTTCCGCCCCCGCCTCGGGAGGGCGGACGCCGACCGTCATCCGGGTACTGGTACTCGCGACCTTCGTAGTGATCCTGAACGAGACGATCATGATCAACGCGATCCCTCGTCTGATGGCCGATCTCGAGGTCACCGAGCGGGCGGCGCAGTGGGTGTCCACCGCGTTCATGTTGACGATGGCCGCCGTCATCCCGACCACCGGCTGGTTCCTGCAGCGGGTTTCGACCAGACGGGCCTATGCCGTGGCGATGGGAGTCTTCCTGGCCGGTACCGCATTATCGGCCGTCGCGCCGTCATTCGCGGTGCTGCTGCTCGGACGGATCATTCAGGCGGGTGGTACCGCGGTAATGATGCCGCTGCTGATGACCACGCTGATGACCGTCGTGCCCGAACAGGACCGCGGCCGGGTGATGGGCAATGTCACCCTGGCCATTTCGGTGGCGCCCGCACTCGGCCCGGTGGTCTCCGGAATGGTGCTCCAGATCGGTTCGTGGCGTTGGCTTTTCGTACTTGTCCTGCCGATCACGGCGGTCGTCACCTGGCTGGGTCTGCGTCGACTGGAGAATGTCGGTGAACCGCAAGCCGGGGCGATCGACTGGTCGAGTGTGGTGTTCGCCGCGCTCGGGTTCGGTGGGCTGGTATTCGGGCTCAGCAGGTTCGAGAGCGACAACTACACCAGCCCTGCCCTGATCGTCGCCGCGGGTTCGGCCCTCATCGCCGTATTCGTATTCCGTCAGCTGCGCCTGCAGCGCATCGGTACCCCGCTGCTGGATCTGCGGGTGCTGCTGTCCAGCACCTACGCAAAGGCGCTGGTGCTGATGTCGATCGCGTTCATGGCGATGCTCGGCTCGATGATCCTGCTGCCGCTGTATCTGCAGAACCTGCGTGGTCTGAGCCCCTTGCAGACCGGCCTGCTGGTGATGCCGGGCGGGCTGGCGATGGGGCTGCTCGGACCGACCGTCGGCCGCCTGTTCGACCGCTTCGGTGGGCGCGTACTGGTGATTCCCGGCTCGGTCGGGATCGCCGCGGCGCTGGCCGGATTCACCCAGGTCTCGATGTCGATGCCGTACTGGCAGCTGCTGGTCCTGCACATCCTGCTGATGGTGTCGCTGGCCACCACATTCACCCCGGTCTTCACTCTCGGCCTCGGGGCGCTCCCGCAGCACCTGTACTCGCACGGCAGCTCGATGCTCGGCACCCTGCAGCAGGTCGCCGCGGCCTTCGGCACCGCCCTGGTGGTCACGGTGATGTCTGCCCGCAGCACCGGACTCGTCGCCGCTGGCACCGACCCCGTCACCGCACACCTCGACGGTATGCGCCTGGCGTTCCTGGTCTCCGCTGCTCTGGCACTGATCGTGATCGCCATGGCCGTGCTCCTTCCGAGCCGGGCGGCGGTCGCCACCCCGGAGGAGACCGACGAAATCGAGACCGCAATCCCCGAATTAGTCAAGGGCTGACCACAATTCGGTACACCGAACCCCTGGCCGCGCTTGCGGGCCGGGGGTTCGGGGCCGGGATGTTCCGCATCCGAGCCAGTTCCTCGGGTCAGTACTCCGAGAGGTTGTTGCTACCCCCCGACCATGGTGACGAAATCAGCCCAGCCGGGCGCACAGCAGCCAGGCGGGGACCGACTTGCGGCCACTGGGTTCGTCGCGGATGCCCTCGAACCGGAACCTCGGGCCGTCGGCAGTCGCCCCGAAGTCGCCGACAGGCAGGTTGCCATGGATTCGCGCTGGCCTGATCTCATCGACCACCCAGTACTTCTCCACCGCCTCACGAAGCTCGTCAGCGGTGACCGGCGCTGGGCCCGGTACAGGTACTTCGGGCAGGGCGGTCCGGTCGAACACCAGCGCGAAATATGACGCGCCCGGCGCGGCGGCGCGCACGATCGACTGCTGATAGCCCGCCCGCGACTCGACCGGGATCGAATGGAATAGCGTGCTGTCGACGATGGTATCGAAGCGGCCGTCGTAGCCGGTGAAGGCCGTGACATCGGCGACCTCGAAGGAGGCGTTGGCCAGGCCACGCCTGGTCGCCTCGGCGCGGGCGAGCTCGATCGCGGTCGGCGACAGATCCAGGCCCACGGTGGTGTAGCCCCGCTCGGCCAAATACAGCGAGATCGCCGCCTCTCCACATCCGACATCGAGGACATCGCCATGGAATCTGCCCTGCTCGATCAGCGCGGCGAGTTCCGGCTGGGGTTCCCCGATACTCCACGGCGGTTTGACGCCAGGGCCGAACGGGCCACCCGTGCCTTGGTAGACGGCTTCGAACTCGAAATCCTCCGGCGCAGTCATAGCATATGAGTATCAGTGACCTTGGTTCGTGTCAACGTCGTCGATGGCGGCGGAATAGTTCCGAGCGGTAGTTCGCTCGCGCGAGTTCTGTGGGTCTGCAAGGCACGGACGCGGTGACCAGCTTTCGCAGGTCAGCGGATTACGAATGGATTTCCCACGGGCGCACCGGAATTGATCCATACGGTCTTGGTTTCGAGATATTCCCGAACCGCGTCTATACCGTTTTCGCGGCCGAAGCCGGAATCTTTGAATCCGCCGAACGGCGCCAGGAAACTGACGGCGCGATAGGTGTTCACCCACACGGTGCCGGAGCGAATGCGTTCGGCCATGCGCAGGGCACGGCCGATATCACTGGTCCACACCCCGGCGCCGAGGCCGAAGCGGACGTCGTTGGCGAGGGCGACGGCATCCTCTTCGGCGCGAAACGGAATGACGGCGAGGACCGGTCCGAAGACTTCCTCCTGGGCGATGCGCATCCGATTATCGACGCCGGTGAAGATGGTCGGTTCGATGAACCATCCGTTACCGCATTCCGGACGCGTCGCGACGGCACCGCCCAAAGCCAGGGTGGCGCCTTCCTGTTCGGCGATCCGGAGGTAGTCCAGCACCTTCGCGTACTGCGCGGGTGTGGTGATCGGGCCGACTCGAGTGTCCTTGGACATGGGGTCGCCCATGCGGGCGGTGCGCGCGAGTTCCACTACGCGCGCGACGAATTCGTCGTGAATGCTGTCCTGGACCAGCAGTCGCGATCCGGCGATACAGGTCTGTCCGGTGGCGGCGAAGATACCGGAAACGACACCATTGACAGCCGCGTCGAGATCGGCGTCGGCGAATACGATATTCGGGGATTTACCACCCAGCTCGAGACTCACCTGCTTGAGGTCGCGGGCCGCGGCCTCGTTGATTCGGCGCCCGGTGACATCGGATCCGGTGAAGGTGATCTTGCGGACCAATGGATGCTCGACGAGCGGTGTGCCGACGTCGGCGCCGAAGCCGGTCACCACATTGATCACGCCCGGCGGCACTCCGGCCTCATGGAACAGCTTGACGAGTTCGAGCGTGGAGGCCGAGGTGAATTCCGACGGTTTGATCACCACTGTGCAGCCCGCGGCCAAGGCTGGAGCCAGTTTCCAGGTCAGCAGCATCAGCGGTGAATTCCACGGCGTGATGATGCCGACGACACCGACTGGCTCTTGGCGTGTGTATGCGAAATAGCCTTTCTTGTCCAGCGGCAGCACCGTCCCCTCGATCTTGTCGGCCAGTCCGCCGTAGTAGTAGAACCACTGTGGCAGATAGCTGAGCTGGCTATACATTTCGGCGAATAACTTGCCGTTGTCGCGGACCTCGAGCTCGGCCAGTCGGTGCGCATGCTCGGCGAGGGTGTCGCCGAGACGGCGCAGCAGTGCGCCGCGAGCGCTCGCGGTGAGTGCGGGCCACGGGCCGCAGGTGAACGCCCGGTGAGCCGCCTGCATTGCGACATCGACATCCTCGGCGGCGCCTTTGGCGATCCGTGCCCATGGTTCGCCCAGATATGGGTTATCGGTGGGGAACCACTCGCCGCCGATCGGTTGGTGATCATGCCCGTCGATGAACATCGGATACTGCTGGAAGTCGGCGTCCGGCGAGGGTGGCGGCACCGTCTCGGTCTGCCCCATGATGTGAACTCCATACTCGGATCGGCTACGCCGCCCATCATGAGTGATGATCAACATAGTTGAAAAATAGAAATGATTGATGCCTACATTGCTGAATGTCATACGTCGCCAGCTCTGGACGTGATGGGCGTCGAACCGGTAATAGTCGACGGGAATCGGTTCGGCGGAGCAATCAATTCGCGGTGGTTTCGCTGCGGTCGACGAGTCGGGCCGCGGGCCAATTCCCCTCGGCTACGGCGGCGCGCACCTGGCGGATGAGTTCGGCCGCAACGACTTCGGCGGCGGCGGGCACGCGGCCGGTTCGGGGCATGCCGAGGACGATCAGTCGCCGGACTTCCGGGTCGCACAGCGGTGCGGCGCTGAGCGTCCCATTGGCGACATCGTCGGCGATGCCGACGCCGGGCAGAATTGTCCAGCCGTGCCCACCGAGCACCAGCAGTTTCTGCAGACGTAGTGAATTGGTCTGGACGGTCACCTCGAAATTCACCCGCATTTGCGCGGCGGCGCTGTCGATGAGGGCGCGCAGCGCATGCCCCGGCGCGGGCATCACCATCGGATGGTTCGCGACCTCGGCCAGAGCGACGGGACGTTCGGCATGTAAGTCGTCGCTCGGCGGCGCGACCACCCAGAGCCGTTCCCGCGCAAGCGGTTCGACATTGAGCGACGGTGTGCTGGTCAGGTTGTAGAGCAGGCTCAGGTCCAGATCGCCGTCGTCGAGCCAGCGCTGCAGATGTCCGGAATAGCCGGTGAGCACACGCAATTCGATGCCGGGATGATCGCGGGCGAGCGCCGAGACCAGCGGTTCGGCCAAGAGGTCGGCAGCGCTCTCCAACAGGCCGACGGTGACCACCCCGGTGACGACACCGGGCGCCGGGCGTAGTTCGGCGCGGGCACGATCGAGCTCGTGCAGCGCCCGTCGCGCCCGCTCGACCATGACGGTTCCGGCTTCGGTCGGGCGCATACCTTGTCGGGTGCGCTCGAATAGTGCGACGCCGAGCTCCTGCTCGAGCATGCGAATCTGCCGGGTGACGGCCGGTTGGACCAGGTGTAGCAACTCCGCGGCCTTGGTGACGCTGCCGACCTCGGCCACCGTGACCATGGCCTTCAACTGCTTGAAGTCCATTCGCACCTCCTGCGTATCGCGAACCGGCATGGTTATATCAGAACTCGGCATTTTACCGAGGCATTTATTAGCTCTCATGATGGTATTGCGGGGAGTGTCGAGAGGAAGTCGTATGGACGAGCTCAACGAGGAAGAAACCGCGATCGTCGCGGTGGTGCGCGACTTCGTGGATCGGGAGGTCAAACCGGTCGCGCAGGAACTCGACCATACGAACACCTACCCGGAGAAGCTGATCGATCAGATGAAGCAGCTCGGGATCTACGGGCTGGCCATCCCGGAGCCATGGGGCGAGGCCAAGGTCTCTACACCGTGCTACGCCGCCGTCACCGAGGAGCTCTCGCGCGGCTGGATGAGCCTGGCGGGGGCGATGGGCGGTCACACTGTGGTCGCAAAACTGTTGCTGGACTATGGAACTCAGGAGCAGCGGGATAGGTACCTGCCCCGGATGGCTACCGGCGAGCTGCGCGCGACCATGGCGCTGACCGAACCGGGCGGCGGATCGGATCTGCAGTCGATGCGCACTACCGCGCGCCGGGTCGGCGACGACTACATCGTCAACGGCTCCAAAACCTGGATCAGCAATGCCCGCCGGTCGGATCTGGTCGCCCTGCTGTGCAAGACCGATCCGACCGCCGAACCCGCGCATCGTGGTATCAGCGTTCTGCTGGTGGAAAAGGGTCCCGGATTCACGGTGTCGCGCGATCTGCCCAAACTCGGCTACAAGGGTGTCGAGAGCTGTGAGCTGAGCTTCGACGATATGCGTGTGCCCGTATCGGATGTGCTCGGCGGGGTCGAGGGTGCGGGATTCGCGCAGATGATGCGCGGGCTGGAGGTTGGGCGTATCCAGGTGGCCGCCCGGGCGCTCGGTGTCGGCCAGGCCGCGCTGGACGATTCGATTCGGTATGCCCAGCAACGGGAAAGCTTCGGCAAACCCATCTGGCAGCACCAGTCCGTTGGCAACTATCTCGCGGATATGGCGACGAAACTGACCGCCGCGCGCCAGTTGGTGTATTACGCGGCGCGCCGCTACGACTCGGGTGAGCGCGCCGATATGGAGGCCGGCATGGCGAAACTGTTTGCCTCGGAGACCGCCATGGAGATCGCTCTCAATGCCGTGCGCGTGCATGGCGGCTACGGGTATTCGACGGAATTCGATGTGGAACGCTACTTCCGCGACGCACCGCTGATGATCGTCGGCGAGGGCACCAACGAGATTCAGCGCGCAGTGATCGCCCGCCAGCTGATCAGCCGAAATCGGATCAACTGAGTTGTCCGGCACCGACTTTCCCGGAAGGCACCGTATGCGCCGCCCGCTCGAAGATATCACCGTCGTCGCGGTCGAACAGGCCGTTGCCGCGCCGTTCGCGACTCGCCAGCTCGCCGACCTCGGTGCTCGCGTGATCAAGATCGAACGCCCTGGTGGCGGCGATTTCGCCCGGCGCTACGACCAAACCGTCCACGGGGAGTCGAGCTACTTCGTGTGGCTCAATCGGGGCAAGGAAAGCGTCGAACTCGACGTCAAGGACTCCGCCGACCGTCGGCTGCTCGATGCGATGATCGCCAAGGCAGACATATTCGTGCAAAACCTGGTCCCCGGTGCCGCCGAACGGCTCGGACTCGATGCCGAGACGCTGCGCGCGGCACGGCCCGAGCTGATCCACTGCTCGATCTCCGGGTATGGCCCCGAAGGGCCGTACCGGTCGAAGAAGGCCTACGACCTGTTGTTGCAATGCGAGACCGGGCTCGTGATGTCAACGGGTACACCGGAAGTGCCGGCCAAGGCGGGTTTCTCGATCGCCGATATCGCCACCGGCATGTATGCCTACAGCGGTATCCTCACCGGGCTCTTCGACCGGGCGCGCACGGGTGTCGGTGCGAGCCTGCACGTCGCGATGATCGATGCGCTCGGGGAGTGGATGAGCCAGCCCGCCTACTTCTCCCGCTACGGCGATGAACCGCCGCGCCGCACCGCGGCCAAACATCCATCGATCTCTCCTTATGGCCCCTACCGCACCGCCGACGGTACGGTATTCCTCGGTATCCAGAACGAGCGCGAGTGGATTGCGCTGTGCGAAACCGTGCTCGGACGTTCCGACCTGATCGAGGATCCGAGGTTCGCAACCAATACCGATCGGGTGGAACGCGACGGCGAGGTGACCGCGCTGCTGGAGCGGGCGTTCGCCGCATCCGGTACCGATGAGGTCATCCAGCTGCTGGAACAGGTCGGCATCGCGAATGCGCGGTTGCGCACACCGGCCGAGTTCACCGAGCACCCGCAGCTCGCGGCCCGCGATCGCCTGCGGCCGGTGGATACACCCGGTGGGGTGATGCAGGCCATGCTGCCGCCGGTGGTGGGTGGTTGGGAACCGGCAATGGGTGCCGTGCCTCGGATGGGGGAGCACACCGCGGCTCTGCGCGCGGAATTCACACCGGCAGAAGATGTTTCGGAGGAGACACGGGCATGACCGATGTGGTCGAACGCACCGAATGGCTGCCGCCCGGTCCGGCGGAGGCGCTGAGTGGGCTGCTCGGTGTGCCGCTGCCCGATCTGGACAAGGGGCTTCCGCTGCTCTGGCACTGGATCTATCTGCTCGAACGTCCCGCGCAGACAGATCTGGGGCCAGATGGTCATCCGATTCGCCATACCGTTCCGGAGCCGCCGGGCCCCGGCCGACGCCGGATGTGGGCCGGTGGGCAGGTGCGCACCCGTGGTGCGCTGGTATGTGGCGAACCGGCGACGAAACGAACAAAAGTGGTGTCCACACAAGAGAAGCAGGGACGCAGCGGCGCGCTGACCTTCGTCGTGGTCGGCCACCAGATTCTGCAGGGCGATCGAATCGTGGTGGACGAACGGCAGGATATCGTCTACCGCGACGCCGTCGAACCGAGCGGACGATCCAGCGAACCGGAACCCGGCCAGGACGCGAAAGTGCCTCCCGCCGACGACGAATGGGCCATCGATACCTCCCCGACCCTGCTGTTCCGATATTCCGCGCTCACCTACAACGGCCACCGCATCCACTACGACCGCGACTACGCCCGAGATGTCGAGGGTTATCCCGGTCTGCTCGTGCACGGTCCGTTGCAGGCGATGGCCATGGCCGAGGCCGCCCGGGCCCGCGGATACAGCGGTGACCAGGTCTTCGACTACCGACTGCGGTCGCCGCTTTTCGACCACCAAGGGCTGGTCGTCTCGGCGACCCTGCGCGGCGGTGTCCTCGTGACCGTCGCGCGGGACGGTTTCGGGCGGCAAACGGCAACCGGGACATTGCATCCCGCCGACTGAGGCAGATTGTGGTCAGCAACAGGGATGGCTGATCCGCGATTTCGTCGCGGTAGGCGTTCGGGTCGGCGAACAGGTTGACGCGGCCGGGGTGGTCGGCCGGTTGGCCCCGCACTGCTGTTTGCTCGCGAATCCGCGATTCGCTGGCAGTGCTCCGACGAGCAGTGCGGGGCCTCCCTTTTCCGGCGTCGCGGACGCGATCAGGCGTTGGCCTTCTCGTACGCCTGGGCTACTTCTGCTGAAATCCGTCCGCGGGCTGACACCGCGATGCCTTTGGCACGGGCCCAGTCGCGGATGGCGACGGTGCGAGCGCGGTCGTGCGCCGTGCGCGAGGCCTGGCTCTTGCTCCGAGATGTGCGGCCGAGCTTGCGAGCGTTCGAGGTCCAGGGCTCGAAGATGCCGCGCAGCTGACCAGCATTGGTGGTGGATAGGTCGATCTCGTATTCGACGCCGTCGAGGGCGAAGGCCACTGTTTCCTCGGCAGCGGATTTGCCGTCGAAGTCATCGACGAGCGTCACAACGACCTTGCGTGCCATGGGCATTCCTTTTCCTGGGGGACAGCGGGCAGAGGATCGTGAGCAGAGGATGGTGATCATAACGAGCGGCCGAACAACCAGCGAAGCTGCCCCGAATCGAACCTGGACCTGCGTACTCCCTGGGATACCTTCCAGGCGAGACGGTTTCGACCAAACGGTCGGTTCAGTGAATTTTCAGCGATCTATGTCCTGATCCTTGGCGATCCAGGACTCATGTGGGGTTTGTTGTTCGTTTCCCGACATGAACCGCTAATCTGGCGACATGTTGGCAAACTATCTGCGGCGAGTTGACCTGCCCGGCTCAGAGATGCAGACGAGCCGAAGCGTTTGCGAATCGTGAGTGCGGTCAATGCCTCCGAACTCTCGGCGCCCCGTGCTGAAGCGCAGGTCGTCGCCCTGTGCAATCAGAAGGGTGGAGTCGGCAAGACCACCTCGACCATCAATCTGGGCGCCGCGCTGGCCGAATGCGGTCGGCGGGTGCTGCTCGTCGACCTCGATCCGCAGGGCGCGTTGTCCGCGGGGTTGGGTGCCGTACTGAACGACCTGCCATCGACGGTGTACGACCTGCTGGGGGGATCGGGAAAGCTGATCGACGAGGTGCTGATCAAAACTCACCTCGACAATGTCGATCTGCTGCCGAGCAATATCGATCTGTCCGCGGCGGAGATTCGGTTGGTCAACGAGGTCGGCCGGGAACATTCGCTGCGGCGGGTACTCGACCCGATTCGGGACCGCTACGACTACATACTCATCGACTGTCAGCCATCCTTGAGCCTGCTCACCGTGAACGCGCTGGCCTGTGCGGACGGTGTGATCGTCCCGATGGAATGCGAGTTCTTCTCGCTGCGCGGGGTCGCGCTGCTCACCGACACCATGGACAAGGTCCGGGACCGGCTGAACCCGCGGCTGAGCCTGTTCGGCATCGTGGTCACGATGTTCGATCAGCGCCTGCTGCATTCGCGTCAGGTACTGGCCAGGGTTGCCGAAGTCTTCGGCGACCAGGTCTACGACACGGTGATATCGCGGACGGTCCGCTTCCCCGACGCCAGTGTTGCCGGTGAACCCATCACCACCTGGGCACCACGATCCGCCGGCGCCGAGCAATACCGGGCCTTGGCTCGCGAGGTCATCCACCGATCCGGCCGCTGACACCGCGTCCACGAGGTGCACGACCACGCCGGACCGGGGTAGGGTCGCCGTGCTCTGCCCGCGATCGACCCACTTCGGACGACGCGGGCACCCGTCACACCGACGAGGAGGACCCCGTGAGCCAGATGGGTAACCGCCGCGCCGGGGACCATGCGGTGGTGCTCGGTGGCGGGATCGCGGGTCTATTCGCGGCCCGTATTCTGGCCGACCACTATGCGGCCGTGACCGTCATCGAGCGAGATCGGTTGTCGGAAGCCGAAACGAAACGTCGCGGCACTCCGCAATCGCGACATTCCCACGGCCTGTTGATGCGGGCCGCCGAGATTGCCGAGTCCCGGTTTCCCGGCCTGACCGATGAGCTGATCACCGATGGCGCGAAGGCCGTCAGCGCATTCGACGATTTCCGGGCGATCTTCTTCGGAAACGTCCTGCATCGAGCTGAATTGGGCAGAACCTCCGTTGCCGCCAGCCGACCGTTTCTGGAATCGCATGTGCGTGCCCGGGTATCGGCGCTGTCGAATGTGACGATATGGGACGACGCGGTCGTAGCCGACCTGATCGCCTCCGATACCGGCGTCGGCGGAGTTCGGGTGCTGCGCCGGGAGACCGACGGCGAACCGGAGCCGGTCCATGCCGATCTGGTGGTCGATGCGATGGGCCGGGGTTCGCGAGCCGGGTCCTGGCTCGCGTCGCTGGGGTACCCACGTCCGCGCGAAGATCAGGTGCCCGTCGATATCGGCTATGCCACTTGTCATTTCCGCCTGCCGCTGGATGCTGTCGGCGGCGATCGGATCGTCCTGGTCGGGCCGATGCCGAGCCGACCGCGCGGGTTCGGGTTCGCGGCGCAGGAGGGGGACTTGTGGGTGCTCTCGGCGTTCGGCGTCGGGAAGGAGAATCACCCGCCGGCGGGTCCGGGCGAACTGCTGGACTACGCCGCGGAATTCGCACCCGACGATGTCGCTACCGTGCTGCGGTCGGCGACTCCCGTCGACGACGTAGCGACCTACCGGTTCCGCACGGCCGTTCGGCGTCGGTATGAACTGCTGGATCGTGTTCCGGGCGCAATGCTCTCGATCGGCGATGCGGTATGCAGTTTCAATCCCATCTACGGCAGCGGCATGACCGTCGCGGCCATCGCGGCCGATCTGCTCGATGACGTCCTCCAGGAGGGCACCGACGATCTGCCACGCCGTTACTATCGCCGCATCGGCCGCATGCTGCGCACCCCGTGGTGGCTGACAAAGGTCAGTGATATGACCATGCCGCCGGTCGCCCTCGGCTCACCAGGGGTGAAATCACTTGCACATTCGGGCTTGAACAGGATGTTCCGAGCGGCTGCGGACGATCCGGCGACCGCCGCGAAATTCCTCGATGTACTGAACATGACCAAATCCCCGCTGCACATGTTCGATCCACGTGTCGCCGCGGCGACAATGGGGTTGCATCGTCTTCGAGGACGACCTACCTCCGCATAGCCGAATCGAGCTGTTGCGTCGCGGCTTTGCCATGGCCTGCCGTGCGATTCGTTCCGTGCGGGGCTGGGCAACGCTGGTCTCTACCGGTCGCGTGCAACGGTGTTCCGTTCGGACGCGACGGCAGATGATCGCCGAGACCATCGAATGGCACCAGCGTTACCCGCACTTGGCCGAAGAAGTCGCCCGCAGTCGGACTACTCGGCCAACGCGCGCCGCAGAGCTCCCGCCAGTTCGGCGTTCTGCCGCTGTGAAACCTCCGCGGACAAGATCGCCTGCGAGCCATGGAACGTGCCCGGCCACTGGTGCAGTTCGACCGATACCCCGGCCGCCATCAGGCGCAGTGCGTAGTCGATATCTTCGTCGCGGTTCGGGCAGAATTCCGCGGCGGCGATGTAAGCGGGTGGCAGGCCGGACAGATCGGTGGCCCGCGCCGGGGCGGCGTACGGCGTGGCGGGCATGGAACCCAGGTAGTACGCCCACATTTGCGCGACCTTGTCGCGAGTCACGAACGGGGTATCGGTGAAATTCCGCTGCGACCACGTCTGCTGCCGGTCATCGAGTCCGGCCTGGTGGAGCAGCTGGAAGCGGATCGGCGGCCCCTGCTCGTCGCGCGCCCGCAACGCCACCGCGGCCGCGAGACCCGCGCCCGCGCTGTGGCCGCCGATCGCGATGCGCGTCGGATCGATGCCGAGTTCGGTTGTGTGTTCGGCGGTCCAGTTCAGCACCGCGTAGATGTCATCGTGTGCGGCGGGGAACGGGTTTTCGGGGGCCAGTCGGTAGCCCACGGAGATCACGGTCGCGCCGGAGCCGTTGGCGAGCATCGTGGCCCACGGATGTTCGGTGTCGAGATCACCCATCACGAATCCGCCGCCGTGCAGCCACACGATGGCGCCCTGGGCCCGGTGTGGACGATAGATCCGCACCGGCACATCGGGATCGGCTGGGACCGTGCGGGTTTCGATCTCCAGGTTCGCGGTGTCGGTAACCGGTACCGCGGCGGCCAACTCGGCGAGCTGTTTACGCGCGGTGGGCGGATCGGACAGGTCGGACGGCGGGAACAGCGACAGGAACGGTTCGAGTTCGGGATCCATGACAGCTATCCTCGCGATTCGCCCCGCCGAGATCATCCGCCAACCGTCGGGCATTCCAGCCCTGTTCCGCGACGAGCGCCGCATATCCGACCTCCGCCGAGGAGAAATAGGCACGGATGCCTCGGCTGCCGAAAGCTCCGAAGGCATGGCGAAGCACAGTTTGTGATGCTTGCCAGGCGTCAGCAAGCGGTTCATCGGCGGGGCATGCCTGCACTCGGACCGTGGATGTCAGGAGTTGCGCGGTGCTACCAGGCCGGATTCGTACGCGAGGACAACCAGTTGGGCGCGGTCGCGGGCGTGGAGCTTGGTCATGGCTCGGTTGATGTGGGTTTTCGCGGTCAGCGGAGTGATCACCATGCGCTCGGCGATCTCGTCGTTGGACAGGCCGTGCGCGACCAGGGCTACGGCCTCGCGTTCGCGATTGGTCAATTCTTTCAGCCCCGTGTCGGCGCCGGTGTCGAGTTGCTGGGTGACGTACCTGTTGATCAGTCGGCGGGTAATCGATGGTGCGAGCAGGGCGTCGCCGCGTGCGGCGACACGTACGGAGTGCAGGAAGTCTTCCGGCTCGATGTCCTTGACGAGGAATCCGGCCGCACCGGCGCGCAACGCGTCGAAGACGTATTCGTCCAAGCCGTAGTTGGTCAGGATGACGACGTGCATCCCGGCCAGGGTCGGGTCCGCGGCGATCCGCCGGGTTGCCTCGATGCCGTCCATGACCGGCATCTGAATGTCGATGAGCGCGATGTCAGGCAAGTATTGTCTGGCCAGCGCCAGGCCCTCGGTCCCGTCGGTGGCCTCGGCCACCACCTCTATGTCGTCCTCGAGGTCGAGTAGTGCACGGAATCCGCTCCGAATGAGCGGCTGGTCGTCGACCAGCAGGACCCGGATCATGACGTTCGGTCCACAGGGAGTTCGGCGTGTACGGAGAAACCGCCCGTGGTGCGCGGTGCCGCCCGCAGGCGACCGCCGAGAGCGGTGACTCGCTCGCGCATCCCGAGCAGCCCGACGCCGGGGACCGGCACGGTATCCATCGTGGCCTTGCCGTCGTCATCGACCCGTATGACCAGGGCGTCGGGACGGTAGTCGATCCGGACCGACGCCGTCGCGGCGGCGGCGTGACGGGCGATATTGGTCAGTGACTCCTGAACGATCCGGTAGCCGGTCCGGTCCACTGCGGTCGGCACCTCCTGGCGTTCTCCCTGGATCGTGAGCGTCGCGTCCAAACCGGTCGTGCGTACCCGTTCTACCAGTTCAGGGACATGGTCGAGCCCGTGCTGCGGGCTGTTGCCGTCGTCTCGTAGCGCCTCGAGGGTCGCTCGCAGTTCCCTGGCCGCCTCCCGACCGGCCTGCCGGATCGCTAGTAGCGCTTCCGGGACTTCTTCGCCTCGCTTGCGGGCCACGTGGACGGCGGCCTCGGATTGCACTTTGATGACCGAGATCTGGTGGGTGAGCGAATCGTGCAGTTCCCGCGCGATGTGCAGCCGTTCCTCGTCGGCGCGGCGCCGCGCGGTCGCCTCGCGGGTGCGCTCGGCTTCATCCGCTCGCCGTTCGGCTTGGCGCAGCGCTTCCCCCGCGGCGCCGGCCGCGATCAGCCAGGCCAATTGGAGGGCATCCCGGGCCTGCGTGAATGCCGCGCCCACGGGCCAGTCGGGGTGCGAGGCCAGCATCGCGAACGGGAGCGTAGCCACCATGAGCACCGAACCCGCCACCGCGACGAGGCGGTGTCCCGCTCGTACCGTGGCATACACGGCGACCAGATACGCGACGGCGGGCACCTCGAAACCGATTGCCTGGTAACCCAGTACGCATAACCCGGTCACGGCCAGTACGGTGATCGGAGCCCAGCGGTGCGCTGCCAGCACCAGACCGCCGATTATCAACAGCGTGTAGCCCAGCGCGTCGAGTTTCGTGGGCGGGTGTTGCCCGGACAGCGAGGTGACCAGCAGGACGGCAGCTACACCGACGGCGATCGCCCGGTCTCCGATCCCTCCGCTGCTCATGCGTGCAACCCTAGCCGGACAGTCGCGCGGGCAACTCCTGCTCGCGGATGATCGGCCGCCTACCGCGCCCGCGGTATTTTCTCGGCACTCTACGACGTCCGCAGCACTCTGCTACGGCAACGGTGGTAGCGCGAATTGTCTACGCCCGCAGGATGATCGGCGGTAGATCCAGCGGACATGATGAATCGACGTCCAGTCGTTCGACAAAGGAGCATCCCATGTCCGTCCGTCATCTGCCTGCCGCTGTGGCAGCCGCCATGCTCGCAGGTTTCGCACTTGCCGCACCGGCGGCCGCACAGGTCTCGGTCGAGTCCGCCGCCGCTACCGGCATGACCTCCGGGCGAATCGGGCCCTCCCTGACCGCGTTGGTGGCGCTGGCCGGTGTCGTCATCGGTGGGCTGGCGCTGGCCCGCTCCGCCAGTCGTATCGGCACCGGCAACAGGGGAAGAAGGGCCATTGTTGCTCTGGTGTCGGGGCTGATCGGCGTGGTCGTAGGTGGGGTCTTAGCGGCCACCGCCGACGGTGGTCCCGGCACCGGCAACGGGATAGTGGGGTCCTGGGCGGCCATGGTGTTGGGGCTGATCAGCCTGGTCCTCGGCGGCCTGGCGCTGGTCCGCTCCCGCCGCACCGCCTGATCGGTGTAGATTCGCGCGACTGCGGCGATCGTGCCCTTCGTGGAAGGTCACCGGGCAGCGGGCTGGAACAGTTCGACGAGGTTTCCGGCGGGGTCGAAGACCAGGATCTGTTGGCCTCCTGGGCCGGTGACGATGCGGTTGCGGAATGTCACACCGGCTGCCTGCAGGCGTTCGACCTCTGCGGCGATGTCGTCGACGATGAGGTGGATTCGGTTCCAACCACCGGGCTCGGGGCGGGCTCCGTCGGGCATCGGGCGGGCTCCGGAGCTGGTGGGTCCGCTCAGCGGTGACCGCGAACGTCACGAATGCCGACTCCTTCGTGACGCGATGGCATCAGCGCACTGGCCGGCCGCGAAATGGCGCCTGACCTGGACTCACCGGACTCGAGGACAGCCATTGGGGGAATCGCGGATAGCCTCCAGACATGGATGCCTTGGTGGTCCGATTGTCGCAGTTGGACGTGGAAGCGGAAGGCGCGCTGCGTGTCGTGATGTTCTACGACACCCTCATGCGCCGACGGGTGGATCTCCCGGCGCTCGCGCGGGCCTCGGCCGTCCTGGCCGAGTGTGTTACCGGGATTCGGCTGCACGGCACGGGACGAGTGATCCGGTGTGCACCCGACGGACAGGAAGTGTCGGGTCCGCCGCCGTCTGCGTCCACCACGGGGCCGATCATCCTCGACGAGGAGGAGATCGGCACGGTGTGGCTGGAACGCACCGGTACCTCCCGCTCGCTCGACGACCTGCTATTGGAGCGGCTCGCCATTGCGGCGGCGGCGGTCGTCGAGCGGTACGGACCGGCACGCACGACCATGGCCGATCCTGCCCTGGTCGAGCTGGTTATCAGCGTCGACAGTGACGAGGCGGCCAGGGCTCGGGCGTTGCGGCTCTTGGGTTTTGCCGCCGACCTGCCGGTGCGCGTCGTGGCCGTCCGGTCCCAGCTTCCGCTCGACCACGTCGGTGTTCTGATCTGTCCGGGCCGTCCGGTGAAGGCGGCACCGCTGGCCGACGTCGGCGTCATCCTGGCCACCACAGTGGACCCGGCTCGGTTTCCAGCAGGCGTACGCGCGGGCATCGGAGCGGCCGGTCGGCCCGACAGGTCCTGGCGGCAAGCCCGCACCGCACTGCGCTTCGCCACGGCACGTAGTCCGATTGTCCCCCACGACGACCTCGGAGCGTTGGCCTTGCTCGCGCAGGTACCCCAGGATGCCGTGCGCGACAACGCCGATGTCGCCGCGATCACCCGAATAGCGAGCACCCCGGAGGATCTGGAGACACTCGACGCCTACTGTGCCACCGGCTCGCTGCGTCGGGCGTCCGCGTTGTTGCACCTGCACCACAGCAGCGTCGCCCGCCGGCTCGAACAGATCGAAAAGATGACGGGTATCGAACTGGCCGAACCCACCGGACTACTACGGGCCAGGCTCGCACTCACGGCATGGCGCCTGCTCGACGAGTGACGTCGACCAGCAGCTATGCGGGGATGAATTCACTGATCACAAGCGTGCGAGCGGCGGCGTATCGGCCATAATTGCTTGGTGACCCCTTCGCCTGGATCTTCGATCGACGATAGCGCGGCCGCGTCGCCCCGACTGGCGGGTGCGCGATCCGCGGTCGGTAGTTTCCGCTTCTGGTTCGCCAGCCGCCGCTGGGAGTGGTCGCCGGAGGTGTACCGGATGCACGGCTACCGGCCCGGGGAAATCGAGCCGACCACCGAATTGCTATTGGCCCACAAGCATCCTGACGACCGCGAACCGGTTGCCGAACGCATCGCCCATTCCATCGATAGTGGTGAGCCGTTCTCCAGCCGCCACCGGTTCATCGACACCTCTGGTGGCGAACACAATGTCATGGTCGTCGCGGACCGAATTCTCGACGACGAAGGCCAACCGGTTGGCACGACGGGTTTCTATATCGACCTCAGCGCCACCCTCGCCGAAGCCGAACGTGAAGCGCTCGAGGTGCGTTTGCCGGAACTGATCGAGTCGCGTGCGGTGATCGAACAAGCCAAGGGCGTGCTGATGCGGCTGTACGGGATCAGTGCCGAGCAGGCGTTCAAGGTGCTCATCTGGCGTTCGCAGGAAACCAATATCAAGCTGCGCGTGCTGGCCGAACAACTGATCACCGAGTTGTGTACCTTACCCGCGCCCGAACCCGCGACCGTCGCCACCTTCGATCACATTCTGCTGACCCTGCACGAGCGCATACCCAAGGACTGACCGCATCCGATTTCCCAGCAGCGAGAGGTTGCGCCACCGATGCCGGGCGTCGGCGAACTACGGTGTGGCGGTGGTAGTGGAACCGAATGACCGGTTTGCTGGATTCGTTGTGCAGGCTCGGCTTGGTCATGGCGGTAGCAGCGATGTGTATCTGGCCGAGGATTCGGAACGGTCGCGGCCGGTATCGCTGAAGATTCTGGGCCCTGAGGACAGCCGGTCACCCGAGGCGCGAGCGCGATTCGTGCACGAGTTCGACATCCTGTCGGTGCTACGGCATCCCAATATCGTGCGGATGTACACGCACGGTGAAACCGACGGCAGGCTGTGGTCGGCGCACGAGTACGTCGCCGGCGCAACGGGTTCGACATTGGTGCCGATGCCGCACCGACATCCGGACCTGCGGCGGGTGCTACATGTGCTGGGCCGGGTCGCGGCCGGTTTGGATTTCGTGCACGCCAACGACATAGTCCATCTCGACGTCAAACCGGCGAATCTATTGGTGGGTGTGGACGATCCCGCGACGGTGAAACTTTCGGATTTCGACCAGGCCCGATGGCTGCACCGGCCGGAACCGCCCTTGGCCAGTAACGGTTTCGTCGTCGTCTCGGTGCCGTATGCCGCGCCGGAGCTGTTGCGGGCGGGCGCCGTATGCCCGGCGACGGACCAGTACGCGCTGATCGCTACCGCGATCGAACTGCTCACCGGCCGCCCGCCGTTCCCTCGCGGAAATCTCATGGCCACCGCGCAGGCCCACCTGCACGACGCGCCGCCGGATATCTCCGCGCGCCGACACTGGATCCCCGCCGAGGTCGACACGATCGTGCACCGTTCGCTCGCAAAGGATCCGAGCGCCCGCTACACCACCTGCACCGAACCCATCAGCCTGCTCACCGAGGCTCTCCACGCCGCCGCCGACACCCCGCCACGCAGTCCCTTCCGGAACCGCCTGAACGCCGCGTTCGCCCGATCGGCGCTTCGCCGGTAGCGATATGTATGTTCCCGCCGCGGCATACGGGATCGGTATGGGGTTGCGGCGCCGGTCATGACATTGACAGCGCTCGACTCGAATAAGTTCAATCCGAACGCGCCGAAATATTTCATTCAGCGGGGAAGGCGAAGTCACGGATGAGGGCCGCGAGTTCGAGGGGGCGGTCGCCCTGGACCGAGTGTCCGGCGCCGTCGACGATCGCGACCCGTGCGCCGGGGCGGCGGCGGAGCAGTTCCGCGACGTCGGCGTCGTCGACGACCGGTGAGCGTGCGCCGCGTACGAGCAGCAACGGTGCTTGTACGGCGGAGACGTCGTCCCAAAGGGGGCTGAAGTCGAGCGAGCCGTCGGCGGTCGGGCGAAGTCGGTCGTAGCGCCAAATCCAGCGGCCGTCATCCCGCTGGCGCGCGTTGTGTAGCACTCCGCGCCGCAGCGACTGGACCGACCGGCCCGGATTGTGTGCGACGGTACGCTCGAGGATCTCGTCGAAGGAGCCGAAGTCGGTGGGGCCGTTGACGAATGCGACTATCGCCGCGGTCTTGTGCGGGTTGTCGTTGGTGCCGGGGGTGACGTCCACGACGATCAGGCGGCGCACCAGAGCCGGGCGGCCCGCGGCGAGTCGCAGTGCGGTCAGCCCACCGAGGGACATGCCGATGACCGCCTTCGCCTGCGGCGCCACGGTTTCGACAGCGGCGGCGACCGCGTCGGCCAGCCGGTGTGGCGTGTACAGGTGATCTGGCCACCAGTCGGAATGGCCGTGACCGGGCAGGTCGAACGCGATGAGGGGGCGATCCAGCGCCAGTGCCACGGTGTCCCAGGTGTGCGCGTTCTGCGCGCCACCGTGCAGAAGCACCATCTCCGGCTCGCCGTCACCCCAGCGCAGGCCACTGATGTGGCGACCGGAGCCGATGTCGACCGAGAACCGTTGCACCTGTGGCGGACCGGACCAGGCCAGCCCGGCCTCGGCCGCATTCTCGGCGAACAGTCCGAATTCGTCATAGGTCGGTGTTGTCATCTGAGTTCGAAACCTGTTTGTCGAATATGGATTCAGCTGAAGTGGATGATCGAGAGCAGTCCCACGACCAGTGAGTACGTTGCGAACGGTAGCAGGGTGCGAGTTTGGAAGTGCCGCTCGAGGTAGCGCACGGCCAGCCAGGACGATGTGCCCGACACGATCGCGCCGACGAGAACCGGCCCTCGGATGCCGTCGGTTTCCGGTCCGAACAGCTCCGGTATTTCCACGATCCCGGCGCCCAGGATTGCCGGAGTGGCAAGCAGGAAGGCGAATTTGGCCGCGTGCGTGTGTTCGAGACCGCGCCACAGTCCGCCGACCATGGTCAGGCCCGCGCGGCTGAACCCGGTCAGCAGGGCGCCGGCTTGGGCGAATCCGATACCGACGGCATCGCGCGCCCCGAGGGCGGCCAGCCGCCGGTCCGTTTGGCGGGCTGGATGCGATGCGGCGGTGAGGGCGAAACGTCGCCCATATTCCGCCAGCGTCGGCTCGTTGCGTCGGCGCAGCCCCTCACCGATTACCAGCACGACGCCATTGAGAGTCAGGAAGATGGCCGCGTCGATGGGCCCCTCGAACAGTGCGTGTAGCAGATGCACGAGCAGCGGCCCGAGGATGGCGACCGGCGTGGAGGCGATCACGATCAGCCACGCCAATCGCTGCGGAACGGTATCGAGTTGCCTGGTGCGCAGCGACGTGACGAAACCGGAGATTATCGAGCACCAGTCGCGCCAGTAATACCCGAGCAACGCCACAGCGGTCGCCACGTGTAGCGCGACCACGAACGCGAGATAGGGATTGCCTGCGCCGGAGTCGTTCTGGACCAATAACTTCCGCCAATCACCTCCCACCCATGCGGCGATCAGCACGGAGTGACCGAGGCTGGAGATCGGGAACAGCTCGGTGACCCCCTGTACCGCACCGATAACAGTCGCTTCAAGATAGGTGATCATCGCGGACGATTCTTGCATGTGCGCGACGGTCCTTCCGGCTGGGAGTATCACCTACCGATTTGTCCGAATACCGGTTGCAGCAGCACCTTTCGGGAGTGGGCTCGGACCCGGACTGTGCGACATCGTCCTGCGACATTCGCCGGATTCGCGCTGTTCGGCTGTGGGTGGGCACGACTGGAGTCCGCTGTGCCGTGATGGCCGGTACCGCTGGCAAGATCATGTACGGAAATGCCTGCGGTGCCCAGCAATTCGTCGGCGAGTGTCGAGCGAACTTCGTCCCCTAGCTCGAGGGGCGAGGTGCCTTCGGGCAGAGCGGGTTTCGACTTCGCGCGGGGAGGCTTGCGAGGACGCCGACGGTCTCGTCCAGCGCGCTGGGCCGTTGGGACCGGGAACAGCGGCCATGCGGCGGAATATTTTTGACCCGCCCGGCAACACACCGTGTTGCCGGGCGAGTTCCTTCCCCGTTCGCTGCGCGAACGCCGCCACGTCGCACAGCGCTGCAATGTTAGCCCAACTGGCACGCATATCTATGTCGCCACGCCGATGTCGGCGTGTTCGGCGTGTTGCATGCCGAACCGTAGACCGGACGAGGCGCCACTACTGCGCCGCAGCAGCTTCGGTTGCCGGAGTCGGCAGTCCGGCGAGGCGGTGCGGTGCCAGTAGGGATTTCACGGTTTCGGCTGGCAATAGGCCGAGCTCGGTGGCGATTTCCTCGACCGGGCGGCCGGTGTGCAAGGCCTGCTTCGCGATTCGGGCGCTGGCGGCGTAGCCGATGTGGGGGGTGAGGGCCGTGACGATACCGATGGAGCGGCGCACGCCCTGTTCCAGGTGGTCGCGGTGGGCAGTGATTCCCGCGACGCATCTGGTTGCGAGAGTGTCGATGGCGGCAGTGAGATGCGCGGTGGTGCGCAGCAGGCTGTAGGCGATGATCGGCTCGAAGGCGTTGAGCTGGAGCTGGCCCGCCTCGGCGGCCATGGTGACAGTCATATCGTTGCCGATGACCGCGAATGCGACCTGGTTGACGATCTCCGGGATTACCGGATTGACCTTGCCCGGCATGATCGATGATCCGGCTTGTACTGGGGGAAGGGAGATTTCCCCCAGACCCGTCGTCGGTCCCGAGGACATGAGCCGCAGGTCGTTGCAGATCTTGGACAGTTTGACCGCGACGCGTTTGACGATGCCGGAGATCTGCACGAACGCACCGCAATCCTGGGTGGCTTCGATGAGGTCGGCGGCCGAGGACACCGGAATCCGAGTGATGTCGGCGAGATGGGTGCAGGCCAGCGCCGGATAATCCGGATGGCCGTTGATGCCGGTCCCGATCGCGGTGCCGCCGAGATTGCATTCGCGCAGTAGCGCGGTGCCCTCGTCGAGGCGGGCGCAGTCCTCGCGCATCATGATCGCGAAGGTGCCGAACTCCTGCCCGAGCGTCATGGGTACGGCATCCTGGAGCTGGGTGCGACCCATCTTGATTACGTCGGCGAATTCGATTGCCTTGCTGTCGAATTCGGTCGCTAGACGGCTCAATGCCGCGATCAGATCGTGGATGTGGTGCACGATGGCGAGCTTCACCGCGGTCGGGTAGACGTCATTGGTCGACTGGCCCAGATTCACATGATCGAGCGGATTCAGTTCGGTGTAGCCGCCGCGGTCGTGGCCGAGCAACTCCAGTGCGCGGTTGGCGATGACCTCGTTGGCATTCATATTCGTCGAGGTACCGGCCCCACCCTGAATGGGATCGATGGGGAATTGGTCGTGCAATGCGCCAGCGCGGATCTCGTCGCAGGCCGCATCGATAGCTTCGGCACGGCGGGAATCGAGTAGGCCGAGGTCTCGGTTGGCGCGGCAGGCGGCCTGTTTGACGGCGGCGAGCGCGGTGATCAGTGCCGGGTAATTCCCGATGCGGTCGCCGGTGATAGCGAAATTGTCCAGTGCGCGCGCGGTGTGGACGCCCCAGTAGGCCTCGCGTGGTACCGCGCGGGTGCCGAGGGAATCGCGTTCGGTGCGAGTGCTTTCGGTCATCGGATTCCTGTTCAGTTTGATGTGTGCGGGATCGGCTGTGTCGCAGGGGGATTCGAGAGTTCGCCGAGCAGGTTCGTCGTCATCCAGCGGTGCAGCTCGCTACCGGACAGGCCGATGTCGACCAGGTAGCCGAGTTTCGCGAGCGTGGCCTCCCGGGTCATATCGCGGCCACCGATGGCACCCGCACCCCGCATGGCCCGGCCGGGTTGATAGCGGTCGAGATCGACTGTGCCGCTGTCACAGTGGGTGATGACGACGACGGGCGTCCCGCGTGAGGTGGCCGCACGTATTGCCTCGACTGTTGCTGAACCGTGCAGCGGTAATGTGCCCGAGCCGTAGCACTCGAGTACGAGTCCGCCTCGGTAGTGACGCAGTGCCACGTCGAGGAGGTCCGGGTGCATTCCGGGAAAGACGGTGAACAGGCCGACCGGCATGCGATCCGGGCGCGACTGAATTTCCGGCAGCCGGGGCGGCGAGGGTGGTGGTGTGTATTCCCGGACTGTGCTGAATCCGTCGTAGTCGTCGCACGCGCGTTTGCTGGCACGCACCGCGGGATGCAGCGACTTTCCGAAGGCGATAAACGTTCCGGAAACCGATTGGGCAGCAATGCTGTTCAACGCGAGCGTCAGATTGCTCCGTGCGTCGCTACCGGGAAGCCCCAGCGGGATCTGCGCTCCGGTCAGCACGACGGGCACCTCTATATCGCGTAGCTCGAATGCCATCCGAGCGCCCACGTAGGCCATCGTGTCGGTGCCGTGCACGACGACGACCCCGTCCGGCCGCCGCTCCTCGATGCCGGACCGGACCTGTCCGGCGATGCGGCGGGCGGTGTCGGCCCCGGCATCGGAACTGTCGATGACCTGGTCGAGTTCGGTGTAGCCGAACCGTACCGCGATACCGTTCTCGCGCTCGAATCGCGTGATGACGTCGGCGATTTCACTGTCCAGACCCTGGCGCGGGCGCAGTCCGTCACCGTGATCGACCATCCCGAATGTGCCACCGGTGTAGAGGATATCGACACTGATCTGCGAAACGCGTTGCGCAGTAGCGACCGAGGTCACGAGCTCTCCGATCCGGTGCTGGTGCCCTCCATCGGCGCGAGCACGTCAGGTTCCAACCGTCCACGCACCCGGTACCAACCCGCCACCATCGCGGCGATGACCAGCAGGAATGCCGCGAGCGTGATGCGCCCGATCTCGTCGTCGAAGAACATCAGCACGATCACCGCCAGCAGGAAGCCGAGGGTGAGGATATTGAGCACCGGAGCGAAGGGCAGCCGGAAGGCGGGCCTGCGGTAGTGCCCCTGCTCGGCGCGGCGCACGAAGATCCAGTGGCAGATCATGATCGACGCCCAGGTGCCGACAATGCCGAGTCCGGCCAGATTCAGCACGATCTCGAAGGCCTTCTGCGGCATGACCAGATTGAGCACCACACCCGCGATGCCGACCACACTGGTGATCAGAATGCCGCCGTACGGGGCGCCATTGCGGTTCAGCCGCTGTGCGAAACGTGGTGCCGCGCCGGCCACCGCCATCGAGCGCAGAGTGCGGCCGGTCGCGTAGAGCCCGGCGTTCAGGCTGGACATCGCGGCGGTGAGCACCACCAGATTCATCACGTCACCGGCGTGCGGAATGCCGATCGAACTCATCACCGTTACGAAAGGACTTTCACTGGGGGAGTAGGCCGTCCACGGCAGCAGCAGTGTGAACAGGATGACCGAGCCCGCGTAGAACAGGATGATCCGCCACATGATGGAGTTCACCGCGCGCGGCACCACGAGCCGGGGGTTGTCGGCTTCACCCGCTGCGACGCCGATCATTTCGGTGCCACCGAAGGCGAACACCACACCGAGCGCGATGGTCAGCATCGGTGCAAGTCCGTGCGGGAAGAGTCCGCCGTGATCGGTGATCGTCGAGATGCCGGGATCGTTCCCGCCGACCGAGGTGCCGGTGACGATGAATCCGATGGCCAGCACCATGAATACAACAATGGTCCCGACCTTGACCAGCGCGAACCAGAATTCGAGTTCGCCGAACAGTCGCACCGACATGACGTTGAGCGCGACGACGACCGTCAGCGCGATCAACGCCAGCACCCACTGCGGCACGTGGACGAAGAACGACCAGAAGTGTGCGTACAGCGCGACCGCCGTGATGTCGGCGACGAGCGTCGTCGACCAGTTCAGAAAGTACAGCCAGCCCACCGTGTACGCACCGCGTTCACCGAGGAATTCGCGGGCATAGGACACGAACGCCCCCGACGAAGGCCGGTACATGACGAGTTCGCCGAGGGCGCGCACCACCATGAATGTGAAGATTCCGCACACGATGTAGACGAGGGCAAGGGACGGTCCGGCGAGCGACATCCGACCGCTGGCGCCGAGGAACAGTCCGGTGCCGATCGATCCGCCGATCGCGATCATTTGCATATGGCGCTTGCGCAGCCGCTTCTGGTAGCCGAGGTCCCCGATATCGATCCGCGGTGCGGGCGTGGGGGTGGCGATCGACTGTTGGTCGTGGTGTTGCATCGAAAACCTTCCGTGGGCCGGATTCGGCCCCTGAGAAGTAAGGCTGTCAGGCTGTAAGACAGGTTGACTGTAATGGGGGTCACAGCGACTGTCAATGCCATACTGGGTCGCGTGACGGTCGAGGAAGGGTACGTGCAGCGCATCGGCGCCACCGAAGCGGTCTTTCGTCGGCTCAAGAGCCTCATCCAGAGCGACGATTACGCGGTGGGCGATCGCCTGCCCGCAGAACTGGCGCTGGCCAAGCAGTTCGGGGTGAGTCGGCCGGTGGTCCGTGAGGCGCTACATGCCTGCGCCATCCTCGGGCTCACCGAAACCCACACCGGCCGAGGCACTTTCGTCGTCTCAAAGAACGCCGATACCCAGCCGACCTTCGCGGGCGTCGGGGCCGGTGACCTGATCGAGGCGCGCCGGCTCGTCGAAATACCGGCCGCCGGATTCGCCGCCGAGCGCCGCACGCCGGCCCAGGTGCACCAGCTGTTCGAAATCCTGGACAAGCTGGCCGCTGCCCCGGATGCGCACGAATGGGTGCGCTACGACGGCGAATTGCACACCGCGATCGCGGCCGCCAGCGGCAATACGATGCTGACCGCCATGGTCGCCGACACCCGCCGTGCGCTGGACCTGCAATCGGAGTTCTTGAATCTGACCCAGGACCGCCGCACCGACTCCGACCGCGAGCACGAAGCCATCGTGCGGGCCATCGAGGCGGGTGCGCCGGAGGCCGCGCGTGCGGCGATGACCGATCACCTGGAACGAGTCGCCGAAACGGTCGCCCGGATCGGCGCCTGAACGTCTCACCGCTGCAGATCCGGCGGCTGGTGTGTGCGCTGGATGGTGAGTGATGCGGCGAGCAGGCGGGAGTTGTGCGGGTCGGTGGGATCGATGCCGGTCAGCTCGGCGATGCGGCGCAGTCGATAGCTGAAGGTGTTGGGGTGCACATGAAGTCGTGCCGCCGCTGCCTTGCGGTCGGAGCCGTAGCGCAGATGTGCCTCCAACGCCTCCAGGAGATGGGGGTTGCTCAGCAGTGGGATGATGCGCTCGGCCAGCCGGTCACGGGCGTGGCCCGGCCGGGTGAGTTGGTATTCGAGCAGTAGATCGTCGAGTCGATAGGTTCCGGTCGGGCGGCCGAGTAGACGTGCGAGCGTTGCGAGCTCGGCCACTTCGGTCGCGGCATCGGGCAGTTCGGCACGTGCGACCGCCGGCCATTCGGCCAGATATGCTGCCGCACCGAATTGTTCGGCCAGGTCCGCCGCCAGCGCGGCATATCTCGTCAGTTTCGGTTCGTCGGAATACGCTGGAAGAAGGGCGATTCCGGTGGCTCCGTCGAAGGTCACCAGCGCGGTGCCGTTGCTGATCGTATCGAGGGTGCGGTGCAGGATCCGTATCCGTCGCCGCGCCAGTAGATCAGCGACCGAGGTGGGGTGGTCTTCGGAATCGATATGGATGCCGAGCACCGTATACCGCTCGCTGAGCGGGGTATCGGCGCGGGCGGCCTGTTCATCCGCGGGTTGGCCGCGCAGCAGTGCCGAACACAGTTCGCGGCGGGCTTCCCGCTCCGCGTTATAGATGGATTGTTCGACCGCGGTGTAGGTCTCGACGACGATGATATTGATGTGCTTGAGCAGATCGAGCAGGCGTGAGCCGACTCGGACCAGATCGGCCATTTCCTCGGGCGTCGCAAGTGCGGCGGCTTCGGCAAGCACCGACTGCGCCGAACCGTGGATTGCCTCGATCAGGATCGAGAGCGGAAAGCGGTCTTCGGCATGCCGCTCGGCGACCGGTGCCACGAAGGTCGCGACCTCGGCGCCGGTGAATTCGCGGTCTTCGCCGATGGCCTGCAATACGGCGCGGCCGCAGGCGTAAATCGCGGGCAGCACCTCCGCAGTGAAATGTCCTTCGGGCAGATCGGTCGCGGGCGGGGTCGCACCGAGGCCCTCGGCGAGCATGCGTTCGGAGATCTGCGGCCACCGGGTCAGTAGCCGGGTCACCAATGGGGCATCTCGGGTGGCCGAGGTCGGGGCGATTGCCATGCGCCGATTGTTGCCGACGACAGGGCGCACTTCAACGTTTCGGTTTTCTCAACCAGAACTTTGTCGTCGACGACAAACCAGTGCGGAGTTTATTCGTCATGCCGTGTAGTGACGTCGTCTAATGACCGTCCTAGATTTCGAATACCGCGTAATCACAATGGCGGCCATCACATTTCGATCGATCTGTGACCCATGGCATAGCGACCGGCGTGGCGCGGAACCGATCGGGATGGGAAGTACGAAATGTTTGCAATGAAGCAACGCGGGTGCCGTACCTTCGCGGGTGCCGCCCTCATCGCTGGACTGGCCGTGGCGCACGGTCTCGGGATCGGTGCGGCGGGCGCGGAGCCCGCCGAATCCGATCAGCAATTCCTCGTCGAACAAATCAACGCGGGGCTGGCGCCGGCTCCGGACGGGCGCCAGCCGCGGGCGATCGTGGATACCGGAAGTGGATCGGGCTGGGCCAAGAGCATCGCATCCAATACCGTCGGTGAGGGGCCCGAAATGACCGCGGCTCTTGCGGCTTTCGGGTACGGTCTCACGAACCCTGACGCCGCGCCCGCGGGTTCGAACCGGTGGGACTGCAAGCCGAGTGCCGAACATCCGAACCCGGTGGTGCTACTGCACGGCACCTGGCTTAACGCTTTCGACACCTTCGCCTATCTCTCGCCGCAGTTGGCGCGGGCGGGATTCTGCGTATTCGCCTTCAATTTCGGGCGATCGGGACTGATGGACGGCGGCGGAATCGGTGCGTTGCTGCCCGGTCGCTACGGAGTCGGGCCGATGGCCGAATCCTCGCGCCAGCTGGCGGATTTCGTGGAGCGGGTGCGCGCGGCCACGGGGGCGGAGAAGGTCGATATCATCGGTCATTCGCAGGGTGGGACGGTGGCGAATCAGTACCTGAAATTCGACGGAGGTGCCGATAAGGTCGGCAAGCTGGTCACTTTCGGTGCGACACACCACGGCACGTCGTTGATGGGCATCGCGTTGCTGGGGCGGGCCATCAATAACCTCGGTGTGAATATCCTCGGTTTCTACGAGCCGATCGTCGGGCTGTCGAATATCGAACAGGCGGTGGGGTCTTCGTTCTACGCACGGTTGAACGCGAACGGCGATACCGTGCCCGGTGTCGATTACACGGTCGTCGGGTCGCGCTACGACGAGGTCACCAATCCCTACAACTGGACGTTCCTGCAGGCGGGGCCGGATGCCGCAGTCGACAACATCACGCTGCAGGACGGCTGCGAACAGGATCTGTCCGACCACCTGACCATGATGTACTCGCCGCGTGCGGCTTCGATCGCCCTCGAGGCTCTGGATCCCGCGCACCATTCGAGCTTGGACTGCAGCTTCAACCCATGGCTGATCGGAGGTGGCGGCGCCCTCTGAGTTCGACCGATGCACCCTGCCCGAATCGGCCGAGCCGGGCAAGGCGCGGACTTCCCAATCTCGGGAGGTTTGACGACCTGAGTGAAAATTGACTGCGCCACTGTCCGTCTTCGGGTCCACGCGAATCGGACCGTGGTTACGGGTCAGCACACCCGGTTGCACCTGACCGCGGTAACGACACAGCAGGAGACCTCGGTGAATCAGCGGTCGCGGTTCGACCCGGGCGAACTGCGGGCGATGGTGACCAGGTTGGAACGCCTCATCGTCGAAGCCAACCGAACCGTCGTTGAGCTCAAGGCCGCGATCGAATTCGCGGAGGCGGAGTCGGTTGGTGCGTCCGAAGGGGTGCTGTCGGCTGCGGCGTCTGCGGAGGTGTCGTCGGGTGCGGTATCTGCGGCGGCGTCGGACGTGGCGGCTGTGGAGGTGCGGTCGGGTGCGGTATCTGCGGAGGTGCTGTCGGCTGCGGCGTCTGCGGAGGTGCGGTCGGACGGTGCATCGGCGAAGGTGCGGTCAGCAGCGGCATTCGCGGCGGCGCAGTCGGATATCGCGCATTTTGCGATGCACTCGGACGTTCCGCCTGTTGCGGTGCATTCGGATATCACATCTGCGTCGGTGCGCCCCAACAGCGCATCAGGTCAACCGGCGACAGACCAACACACCGCGAGTCGACACCGCCCATTCGTCCGTGAGCCCGCACCAACTCCGTGGTCCCGTCGCACAGTGGACACTCCGTGGTCCCAACGCACGGTCCGCCCACGCCCAGCGAAACCGAAGGCACCCGCCGCACCCTCCACATTCCCTGGGTCGGAACCGCTCCCATTCGCGACCTCTGTCCCACCGATAGTCGAGCGAACCCCGCCCCGCCAGCCCACCACGGTCCACGCGGGCGCCGTGTCGACACCGACAGGTCCGCCGAGCGACACCGTGCAGCCGGCGCCAATTCGACCGACGACGGATGTTTCAGCGCCGGAGGCAGTTTCGCCACCGGTGAATATTCGGCGGCCAGGCCCAATGCCGCTGTCGACGGATGCCGCGGAGCCCATCGCAGTGGCTGTGCCGATGGATGTAGGGGAGCCCGCGCTACGGGTAGAAGTTGAGGAGCCCGAGGCTCTTCCAGTACCCGTGGATGTGCAGGAACCGGAAACCGCGGCGCCGAGTGGTCCACTGGGCGATACCGCGAAGCTAGAGGCGTTTCGATCGTCGCGAGATGTTGCGTCGGAAGTAATTTCGCCTCCAGAGGATGTTCGTCCGCTAACCGCCCTCCCGCTGTCGGTGGACATTGCGGAGCCGGCGGCGGCGCTGCCCATGGACGTAGGCGAGTCGGAGGGTGCGCCGCAATCGCTGGATATTGTGGAGCCCGCGGCCGTGGCGCTACCGGCCGATGATCGCGAGCCGGAGGCAGCACCGCTACCGGTCGACGTTTCGGAACCCGAGACGCAACGACCACCGGCGGAGATCGAGGCGCCGACGGCTGTGCCGTTGCTGGCGGATGCAGCCGAGTCCGCAGCGGTTGGGCCCTCGGAAGATCTTCGGGAGCCGGAAGTCGTTTCGGCACCGAGTGGTGTGCTAGGCGATACCGCCAATCCGGAGGTGATCGGACCGTCGAGGGATATTCAAGCGCCGGAGGGGGTTTCGCCACCGACAGGCCCTCTGCCGCTGTCGGATATTGCGGACTTCGTGGCGGCGGATGTCGAGGAAGGCCCGGCCGTACCTCTGCCGGTGGATATTGGGGAACCCGAAACGGTACCGCGACAGGCTGCGGATGTCGGCGGGCCGGGGGGTGCGCCGCAATCGCTCGATCCTGCCGAGCCCGCGGCCGTGGCAGGACCGACAGATATTCGGGATCCGGATGCAGGGGCGCGGCTGGCCGATGGTTCGGAACTTGCGACGGTACGTGCGCCGCTGGATAAGGATGTGCCGGGGGGTGCGCCGCAATCGCTCGATCCTGCCGAGCCCGCGGCCGTGGCGCGACCGACAGATGTTCGGGAACCGGATGCGGGGGCGCGGCTGGCCGATGGTTCGGAACTTGCGACGGTACGGGCGCCGCTGGATAAGGATGTGCCGGAGGGGGTGCGGTCGCTGGCTGATGTCGCGACCTCAGCGCCGGAGGCGCTATCGGCAGATCTTGGGGAGCCCGATGTTCTGCCGCTATCGGTCGACATCTCGAATTCCGAGTCTGTGCAGCCGCGGGTGGATAATCAGCCGCCCAGGGCAGTGCCATTGCCAGCGGATGTCGCCGAGCCCGCAGCGGTGCCGCTACCGGCGGATGCTTGGGAGCCCGGGATTCCACAGCTACCGGTTGACGTCCAGGAACCACCACTGGCGGCGCCCGTCCAAGAACCTGACTCGGCATCGCGGCCGGTCTGCGTTCAACGACCAGAGTCGGTGCCCGTGCCGGTCTATGCTCGAGAATCCGAGGTGGCGCGGCCGCAAGCGCAGGAGTTGGAGCCGGAAACTGTAGCGTTCCCGGTCTACTTTCAGGAATCCGAGACAGTACAACTCTCGGCGTATCCCGATGTCGAGATGCCTTGCCCCAGTGGGGAGTCCGTTGATTCGGTGACCTTGACGACCGCTGTCGAGTTGGCGGCGCAGCACGGTCTGGACATCATTGGATTCGATGGGCCGAATGTCGACACGTATGTTGTCCGGGAGGTGACCGCGGCGGTCGTCGATATGCTGACCAGGTATCCGATTGCCTTGCGTGGCATACGGATTACCGATCCGGACGATAGCGCGCCCGCAATAGGTGGGCCGTCTCCGGCGCTGCCGCAGTCGGATGCGTCGGCGATTTGGATGGTGCTCGATGGTGGGGCCTTGGCGACCTTGGTTCCGGAAGCCGGGAGTGCGCGGCCGCGCAGGTGGTTGCGGCGGCGGCGCAATGCCGATCGGCCGGTGTATGCCGCGGTTGTGCGCGAGTACGGTTGTGCGCTCGATGTCGCGGGGGACTTTCGGGCCCGGCATGAGGCGCAGCGCCGACTGATTACCGAATCCCTGCGTGGCAGTGCGGGTCTCGCCTACAACCCATTGGATCCGAGCCTCGCCCTGCTCGATGCGTTCACCGATGTGGCGCTGCACGGGGATCGGGCGGGGAAGTTGGCGAAGGAATTGCACGACATGCTGGTGAAAATGGCGCGAGCCGAGTCGACTGATCTGTCGGCCTGATCCGACCAGGGCCGGGCCGCGACTTGGGCGGGTTCACAAGTTGGGTGACGGTCGGCTTGTGTGTTGACGGAGTCTTTGCTCGCTGACCCGCGGTAGCCACCGGATTGTTCGTTACCGTCATCGCGTTCGATTGCCCGCGTTCGGGAGGATCAGCTGTGACGGAGATCGGGACACGACGATCCGACGAGCGGACGGGCGGTGAATTCGGCGCGTGGCTCGCCTTCGCCGGTTGCCTCCTCGCGGTCTTCATGCAGATGGTCGATGTGACCATCGTCAATACCGCACTGCCAAATCTCACCGCTGACCTGCGGGCCTCGCAATCGGCGCAGGTGCTGGTGGTCTCCGGCTATTCGCTGGCCTTCGCGTGCACCCTGCTGACCGCGGCGCGCATCGGTGCCATCTTCGGCCGTCGCACCGTATTCCTGGTCTCGGTCACGGCGTTCACCGCGGCCTCACTGTGGTGCGGAATGTCTACCAGCGCAACTGAATTGGTAACCGCGAGAATCGGCCAGGGCATCGCGGGTGCCGGGATGGCGGCACAGACGATCGCCATCCTCATTGCGAGCTTCCCGCCGAATCGACATCAACAGGTGTTCGCGCTATACGGCGCGACCGCCGGATTCGCCGGAATGCTCGGACCGATCCTCGGTGGCGCGCTGGTCACCGCTGATATCGCCGGACTCGGTTGGCATTCGATATTCCTGATGAATCTGCCCGTCGGCGTGCTCGCCTTCGTCCTCGGCTTCAGATATCTGC
Source organism: Nocardia sp. NPDC050408 (assembly GCF_044458905.1). NCBI lineage: Bacteria > Bacillati > Actinomycetota > Actinomycetes > Mycobacteriales > Nocardiaceae > Nocardia > Nocardia sp. NPDC050408. The sequence continues at coordinate 210,429 of NZ_JBITIL010000006.1, forward strand.
GGCTCGGCAGGCCGCCGGAACGCGATCGCATCGACCTGGGCGGGGTAGCTTTGTCTACGGTGAGTCTGTTCGCCCTTCTTGCCGCGCTCGCCGACATTCAGCAGAACGGTTGGCGGCCATGGCCTTTCGGCGTAATCGCGGCAGCATTCGCGGTCGGCGCGGTGTTCTTCGCCTATGAGCGCAGGCTGGTTCGGCGTGGCGGCAGTCCGCTGGTGCGCCTGGATCTGTTCGCCGATCGTGGCTTCGCCATCGGTGCGGCACTGGTGGCGAGCTTCTTCGGCCTGTTCACCGCATTCGTCTTCACCGTATCGATCACCCTGCAGGACGAACTGCACTGGTCCGCACTGCGCACCGGTGTGGCGATGACACCGTTCGCACTAGGTGCGGGCGCTGGTGCCCTCGCCTCGCTGCTGCTTGTAAGGCGTTGGGGAGTAAGGGCACTCGCATTCGGCATCGCGATGTACGGATGCTGCGTGGCGATCGGCGCGGCTTACCTGCGGATCTCCGCGGGCGAGGTGAACCTCGCCCTGGCGCTCGGCCCGGTTTTCATCGCGGGATTCGGGGTCGGTCTGTTCGGCGTGCAACTGCAACCACTGATGCTGGCGGGATTGGAGCAGCGCCAAATGGCCGAGGCATCGGGCCAGCTGCCCACCATCGAGCAGATCGGCAATGCGGTCGGGCTGGCGCTGCTCAGCGTAGTGTTCTTCCGCACTCATACCTTGGACGGAAGCATTGCTATGCTGGCCGCCATCGCGGTCCTCGCGATTGCGATGGCGCTGCCGACTCTGGCGTTGCCGGCACCGTCGCAGGAACCCGCATAAGGTCAGGCCGAGCCAGTGGTGCCCAGCGGAGATGGTTCGCCGGGCTCGGATCCGATGAGCAGTCGTTTGAGGATCTTTCCGGTTTCGCCGCGGGGGAGCGCGTTGAGGAAGGTGACATCGCGCGGTACGGAAAAACGGCTGAGCCGGTTGCGAATATAGGACCGGATCATATCCGAATCCAGTCCCGCGCCTTCGCGTTTCACAACGAAGGCGGCCAGACGCTGCCCGAATTCGGTATCCGGGACACCGACCACGGCGACCTCACTGACCTGCGGCAGATGCGCGAGTGCCTCCTCGACCGGACGTGGGAACACGTTCTCGCCGCCGGAGATGATCATCTCGTCATCGCGCCCCGCAATGAACATGCGGCCCGCCACATCGAGATAGCCGAGGTCCCCGGTGTCGAGCATGCCATCGGCTTCTGCGGGCGGCGCCGAGTTCACATAGCCGTCGAACAGCATGTGGTTGCCGACGAAGATACGCCCGGTGACGCCGATCGGAACAGGACGTTGATCTGGACCCAGCACCGCGACTCTCGTGCCGAGCGGCGGTCGGCCCGCGGTGGTCGGTGCGGTGCGCAGATCGTCGGGGGTGGCAATGGTGGCCCAGGAGACTTCGGTGGAACCGTAGACGTTGTAGAGGATCTCGCCATAGGTATCCATGAACCGTAAGACCGTCGCCCCTGCCAGCGGCGCACCGCAGCTGATCACGGTGCGCAGACTCGACGTGTCGTAGCGTGCACGCACGGCAGTGGGCAGATCGAGGATGCGATTCACCATTGTCGGCACGACGATCATGCTCTCGACCTGGTGTTCGGCCATCAGGCGCAGACAATCCTCCGCATCGAACCGCTCCGGCAATACCACCGTTGCACGCAGCGCAGTACTGAGCTGCAGCCCGGCCAGCCCCCAGGTGTGGAAGAGCGGAGCCGGAATGAGCATCGCCGCATCCATCGCGAGCGGAATCCGCGACAGCAGTGCCGCGATGGTGCCGAAACCCTTCGGATGGGGGCGGCGCGCGCCCTTCGGAGTGCCGCTGGTTCCCGAGGTCAGCACGATCAGCCTGCCAGGCTGTGCCGGCATGCGAAATTCGAACTGCCCCATCGCGATCAGGTCGTCGATGGTGGATCGACCGGGTACCGGCGGTCGGCCGTCGGTATTGAAGCGGTGCAGATCGGTATGCAGATAGCGGACCAGTTGCTCCAGATCGCCGTCGACGAACAGTGCCGAAAGCCGGTGGCGCTGCACGATTTCCTCGATGCGCCGCCCGGACAGCCCCGCATTCAGCAGTGCCACATCGACCCCGAGTTTTCCGGCGGCGACCATGGTTTCGACCATGCCCGCATGGTTGCGCGAGAGCAGTCCCACCGCATCACCCGACGCGAGACCCAGGGTAGCCATGGCCCCGGCGAGCGCATTCGTGCGCTCGTGCATCTGGGCGAAGGTGCGGGTACCGGAGTCGTCGACGACGGCGATCCGGTCCGGTGAATACGCCGCCCCCGCCGCATACCCGCCCGCCATATTGAATCCCCACTTCGTCAGGGAGCGAGCCTGTTTGATGCTGGTCGCTGGATTGGTGGGTCGCGCGACGCCGGTGCTCATGATCTGCTTGGCCACACCCACCTGTCGCCGCAGCGGCGAATTCTCGGCATTGACCAGCACCGAGTTGTGCGCGCCGCGAATGACATCGACCGCGTGCTGTAACCCGCTGTTGATCCACGTCATCACCGCGGCATTGGACTGCTCCGGCAGCGATGGATGCATCCGGCCCGGCGCGAACAGGGTGATGACGATCTTGGTGCGCTCCTCGTCGCCGCGCAGGCGGACCGAGGCGAAACTGCCGGTACCGAGGCACTCCAATTCGAAGCTCTCGTACCAGCGGCACACCCGCAACCGCACCTGATGGGTGCGTATTCCGGTTTCCGGCGTGCCGACCCGCAGTTCCAGAATGCCGTTATCGGTACGGGATTCCACGCGTTCGCAACCGCCGATGCCGGCGAATAACCGTGGATAGGTCTGCGGTTCGAGCAGCAGATCCCAGAGTGCTTGCCGGGCGATCGTGAATTCCGCGCCCACATCGATGATGTCGGTAACCAACTCATGCACTTCTCGTCGGCCGGTTCGAACAACTCGGGTCGGCGGTAACCCCTATAGACGCAAGTATGCGAGGCCTCACCCGTGTTGCCCACCATTCACTGCGAAGTTGGGTTCGCGCCCAACCGGTGACCGACGCCTATGTGAATGCCCCCAATGATCATCGGAATACGCCCGCCGCGTCCGGCGCACCCCACCTGGGATGGATCACAACGCCTGCGTTAGCCAATGATGTTGTGCTCCAATAGGATTGTCGAAATGTTCAGGCAACCCTAAGCTGAGAACACATGGTGATCACCGGGCACCGTCGCCGACACCGTGTCTCGAATACTTCGCACGCGCGACACCGAGGCCGCAGTCGGTGCCGCTGGCGCAGCGGTGTTCGAGGGCAGGTCGCGCTCATCGGTTCGGGTAATCCGATCCTCCCCGGATCTGCGTGGGCGCGTCCTGCCGATGATGATGATTCGCCTACGTTCTGAAGGCGAAGATCGCGCTGGCCAGAGTCAGGCAGTACCAGTAGGTGTAGAGGAGGTAGGTGGTGTGGTCGGCACGGCGCTCGCGCCGCCGCAGCACGCGGTAGGCGATGACCAAGGACAGCAGCGCCGCGGCCACTCCGATCAGTGCCGCCGGGGTCGGTGCGTTCCGATAGACGAGGAAATGCATGGCAATCGGATAGATCGCGAATGCGGCCGCGAAGAACCGGCGGCAGGCCATCTCGCCGAAAACCACTGCCGCGGTGCGTCTTCCGACAGCCAGATCACCGTCGATATCGCGCAGATCTTGCAGGGATACCAGCACACTCAGTGGTATGGCGATCGCCGCGATCCAGGTCCAGGCCGCCGGGGTCAGGGGAGTCACGATCTGCCAGGCGGCCGCGAGTTGGGCGATCGTGCCCGCGACCATCGCCGCATTCTTCCCCCACAGGGCGCGGGCACCGCCCAAGTGATTGTGGAAGGCCCACGCCACAATCCAGAGCACCGTCCATTCCAGGACCCGCAGCGCCGCGCCCAGCACAAGGAAGGCGGCAGTGACCCAGACCAGCCGCCACTTGGCACCCTGCGGGGTGACGAGTCCGACGACGAGCGGCCGGTGCGGCTTATTGCGGCGATCCTCCTCGATTCCGGTCAGCTGGTTGGAAAGATTGAAGGTGTAGATGTAAAGCCAGAAATAGACCAGACATTCGGCCAACACCAGCGGCAGTGACGCGATACCGGCCCGAGTGCTCATCCAAGCCGCGACGGCGAAAGTCGTCGCGGGCACAACGGTTGCCGTCAGGTCGCCTGCGCTGAACGACCAGCAGATGTGGAGCTCACGCAGTAGGCCGCTGGTCAGCGCGCCGGCCGTGCGGCACGCGGGCGCTTCGGCGGGTGCCGCCATGTCTACCTACCCGTGCTCCGACGCGGACGCATTGACGGCCACCGGATCTCGACGCCACACCCGCATACCGAGTTTCGTCGGTGCGGGCAGCTGCGCGAGCGATACCGATACCGGCCGAGTCGACAGCGGAGCGACACGCCAGCGTGCCGCGATCGTCGCCAGTGCCAAACTGGCCTCGACCAGTCCGAATTGGTCACCGATGCAGCGTCGCGCACCAGCGCCGAAGGATATGAACAGCGTTCGGTCCGGCTCCGTACCGATCCACCGATCGGGCACGAATTCGCCTGCCCGCTCATAGATTTCATCGCGCCGATGAATGACGTGCGGACTGACCGCGACGGTCGTGCCCGCCGGAAGCGCGACGCCGTCGAGGGTGGTATCCGCCGCAACTACCCGGGTTAGCAACCATCCGGCCGGATACAATCGCAGCGTTTCGGTCACCACCCGATTGACGACCGGCAGATTCGCCAGGTCCTGGTAGCGGGCCGTTCTATCGCTCAGCACGGTATCGACCTCGTGCTGAACCTGCTGTCGTAGCTCCGGATTTCGTCCGAGCAGATACAACGCCCAAGTCAATGTGCTCGCGGTGGTTTCCGCGCCCGCGAACAGAAAGGTGAATACCTGGTCGATCAGTTCCTCGTCGCTCATCGCGACCTGCGCGCCGGTGGAGTCCGGATCGCGGGCGCGCATCAGCGACGACAGCAGATCGCCATGGTCGCGATTGTCGGACCGCCGCTGTTCGATGAGTTCGGCGGCCACCGCCCGCAGCCGGTTCCGCGCCTGGTAGTAGCGCCGGTTCGCCGGTGTCGGCAGTCGATTGAGGACCGGTGGCAACACCATCCGTCGGAAGATGCTCCCGGCTATGGTCGTGAAATCATCGGCGACCTGCTGGACCGAGGTCTCCGGAAACGACGAGGAGAACATTGTCCGAACCGCCACCCGGACAGTGAGTTTCGACATTTCCGCGCCGAGTTGGATTTGCTGCCCGTCCTGCCAGGAACCGATCACGTCTTCGATCGAGTCGATCATGGCCGCGGAGTATCCGGGCATACGCCCCGGTTGGAACGCGGGCTGGCTCAGGCGGCGCTGTCGGCGGTGTCTGCTGTGCGGGCAGGTACCGATGCCGTCCCCCGCGACCTCGCGGGAGCGGTCGTAGAGTGGTCCGCCGCGGTCGAAGGTGCGGTCGTCGAGCAGTACCACCCGGGCCAACTCGGGATCGCAGACCACCACCACCGGCAACGGACCCAATTGGACTCGGCTCAGGCGGCCGTGCGTGGGGAGTGCGGACAGAAATCCGATCGGGTCGGTGAGAAAACGTATGCCGTGACCGAGAAGCGGGACAGTATTCGGAGCTAGCGGGATCGACTCGATCGGGTTCTTCATGCGGACCTGCTCGTCATCATCGCGGCGAGTAGTCGAAGGTCCTCGGTAGCATTGTTGGCGGATACTTCCGTCAGACAGTCCAGCGCGGCAGCGAGCTGTCGCTGGGCTTCACGCCGCGCCCACTCGCGTGCTCCGGTGAGTTCGATCAGGCAGGCGATCCGGTGCAGCGTTTCGGCATCTCGTCCGACATCTCGATACAACTCGCGTAGCGCATCCGCGGTGGGCCCGGGGGAATCCAGGGCGCGCGCGATCGGTGGGGATTTCCTGCGGTTGGCGAGGTCCGGGTACAGCGGCTTACCGGTCATGCTCGGATTTCCCCAGATGCCGAGCATATCGTCGATCAATTGGAAGGCGATGCCGAGATGGTGTCCGAATTCGGCCAGTGCTCTGGCTTGTGCGGGGTCGGCGCCCCCGGCGATCGCACCCATCTCGCAGGCACAAGACAACAGTGCCGCGGTCTTCGATTCGATCATGGCGAGGGATTCGTCGACCGTCTCGCGCTGCTCGGACTCGATATCCGCGCACTGTTCATTGCATAGGGCGTCGAGGGCTTTCGACAGCAGCGTGATGCCGGGGCGGCCCACCATCTCGTTGATCGCCATGGCTAGTAGCGCATCTCCCGCGAGCTGGGCGCCGCGTTCCCCGAAGACCGACCAGGCCGAGCGGCGGTTGCGCCGCTGCTCGTCGCCGTCGATGAGATCGTCCTGCAGCAATGAAAAATCGTGCACGAGTTCGACCGCGACGGCCTCGGTGACACCCTGCGGTGGCTCCGCGGCTGCCACGGCTTTGGCGGAGGCGAGTACCAGTGCCGGACGGATCGACTTGCCGACCTGCTTGCTCGGGCGCCCCGTGGCGTCCAACCAACCAGCGTGGTAGCCGACGATCATTCGGATCGGTGGGGCAATGCGGTCCAGGGAGGAACGGTATGCGGGCTCAACCAGACGCCTGGCCTCATCGAGCACCGTGGCCGCGGTTCGCGACCCGGATTCGTACCTGGTAATGCCCACTACCCGTCCTTCGATGCCCGCCTCGCTCGTACTCAGTCGCACGTAGCATTGAGATGGTATCAACATTTGGATGGTATGCGCATCTGTAAACGAACAGAACGGTTGGTGGAGAACCGATGGGTCGTCAGAACAGAGCCGCATTGCAGCAACGCAATCGCGACCGGGTCCTAGCGGCTGCCAAGGCCGAATTCGCCGAACGTGGTTTTCGCGGCGCGACGGTGGATGACATCGCCGAGCGCGCGGAGCTCACCCGCGGCGCGGTGTACTCCAACTTCGCTGGTAAGCGGGCGTTGTACCTGGCCGTACTGGCCGCGGAAGCCGAGCGAGCGCCGGAACTGCTGGATGGTCGCCCGGCGCGGACCCCGGTGACGGCCATCGGCCGATTCGCCCGGACCTGGGTCGACCGACTCCCCGGTTCGGCAAACTATCCGGTGGGCGGCGTCTCCCAGCTGCGCTCACCGATGCTGGCGCACGACCTCATTCCCGAACTCGTCGTCGACGAATGTCTGCGCGGCTCGTTCGTGCAGCTGATCAAACTGGACGCCATCCTCCTCGGCTTGGCGCTGGCGGGACTGGACGGCGGCGGTGGGTCCGTACTGCCCGGCCGTTGGCTCGGCATCGCCGAATCGGTGATCACGCTGCTCTACGGTGCGACCCAATTATCTTTCGTCGCACCGGAATTCGTGGACCGAGCGAAGGTGATCGCCGCATGCGAGCAGATGGTGCACCATCGGATCGACGACACCACGCGGGCTACGGCGAACACCGTCACGGTGGCCAGCGTTGACGAACCATGGACGCCGCCACCATGCCGCGACCTCGTCCATACGGTCGCCGCCGACCTTTCGGGCGCAAACGTCGTTGCCGTACTCGGGATGAACAAGCTCGGAGCGATCGCGGATATCCTGCGTGATCAGCCCAGCGGAGGTCGCACAACGATCGCGATGGCCACCGCCGAGGGGACGGAGGTGGCACAGCTGGCTCGCCTCGCGGTCAGCGATATCAGCCGGTCCCTGCGCACCGCGTTTCCGTGCCCCGCGGTTCCCGGCATGCAGGTGGTGCTCGACGAATCCGGCAAGCTTGCACGGGCATGCGGGGTCGATATCGTCGACGACGACACCGAGAGTGCGGTCTTCATCGACGGCGAACGGGTAGTGGCGCGGGTGACGGGCACGGGTGCCTGTCAGGCGTTGGCTAAAACGCTCGGCACCCTGGAAGACTCACGTTCGGTCCGCAGCCGATGAACTCGCGTAAGCGATAGCGACGGCTTCGCCTGCGCCCCGACCCTCCGCCCGCGTCGTGATGCGGCCGTTCTCGATGATGACCGCGAACTCGGAATTGTCGTCGAACCGGTCGAATCCGCATGCGGCAGCGAGCGTTCCGGCATCATCGACGACCACCTGTAGCCGAGGTAGCGCCGACGCCGGGAACGCATGACGCAACGACCGGCAGATATCCGCGATCGCCAGCCGCGCCAGCGGGGCGAGTTCTGCGGGACGGTCGCTCACCAGCGTCAGCGTGATATCGGTGTCCTCGGGCCAGATCGACAGCGCCGCTTCGATTGTGGCGATCCGGTGCATGCCGACGACGGCGATCAGGCCGTTGCCGTCGAGCCTGGCCGCGTCCGCGCGCACGCGATCGATGCAGCTCGGTGGCTCCCAAGCCTCGTCCGTCCGCGTGACGTGCGCGTCGGCGGTGGACGGCGGACTCGGCGTCTTCACGCCGCCGAGTAGCGCGACCTGTTCGCACAGTGCGATGGCCCGTGCCGGATCGGTGAATTCGGGCGCGACGTAGGACAGCTGGGTCGTCCCGTACAGGATCGTCAGCACGGATTCGGCACTGGCGATGAAACTTTCCAGCGGCGCCGACGTCGGTTGGCTGATTGCCCGCAGCGATACCGCGAGCAGCAGCGCGTCGAGTGCGAGCAGCTGTGCGAACGGTCGCCGGATCTGTTCGCTCATCAGCACTTGCGGTACGAAATCGACGCTGAGCGCGGGGGAGGTGAACTGTTCGTCCTCGCCGTACTCGTATCGGCTCGACTGCGGTAGCTGCTCGAGCCAGGTACTCGCGAACGCGCCGAGCGCGGCGGCCGGCGTGTCGGCCTTCGCGCCGCCGGCGGGCGCGGGAGCCTGTTCGGCTTCGTGTGCGAGCACCGCGAGATATAGCGCCCGCTTGCCCGGAAAATTGGAATAGACCGCCCCGCGTGTCATATCCGCGCGCTCGGCGATGCCGTCGACCGTCGCGCCGCGGAATCCGCGCTGCGCGAACTCGGACTTGGCCGCGGCCAACACCTTTCTGCGGGTGGCGTCCTGCTGCTGTGCCCTCGTCAGACGAACCATCGGTCCCTTCGCTGTTCCCTTGCTTCCTGCGGCACCGCGCAGCGTACCGGTTCGATACTCGCGCGCGGCGCTACGAATGGCCGAGATGTAGCTGGTGGCGCGGCAACCGTGCCCTGTTCGGCGTTGTCATGCACATTCGGATGCGTCTATCATCCAAATGGTAACAACATCTCGACTGCCGATGTCCTCGCGCGTCAGTTGCCGCCGTCTGACCGCGGAGGGGATGGTCAGACGGCACCGGGCATAGGGTGGATTCCGGTTCGCACTGTGAACTGTCCAGAACCGCGTTGTGCCAGCGCTTATCGCACCGACCGGTCCGTATCGTCGCCGCGGGATCCACTGTGGGCGCGAGGTGGCATGAGATGACGGTACGCGCGAGAGTCTGGAACTGTTGCCGGGCAAACTCGCGATAGCCGAGAAGTCGGCAGCTGCGGCAGGGGTTTTGTGCCGGATACCAGGTGGTTCGGCGACCGCTGACGAGATTGCCCAAATTTCGGCTGAGCGGTTCCGCCGCAGCGTTATTCCGGCTTACGTTCGGCCCGAACAGTGCCGTTTGCTGATCGGAGGTGCCGGGTGGAGCTCTGGTGTGGTCTGCGTTCGGCCGCGCTGTGCACGGCGGCTGTCCTCGCCTGTTCCAGCGGTATCGCGCTCGCCGACTCCGCACCGGACCCGGACACGCCGATCCCGGTCCGGGCATTGGCGGCGGCACGACCGGCACCCAATGGGGCACGACTGCTCACCGCGGCGCAAGGGCCGGGACGGGTGCTCGATCTGACCGTATATTCCGAGGCGATGGGTCGTACCTTGCCTGTCGAAGTCCTTCCTGCGGTGGATGATTCGCAACCGGCACCCATCTTGTATCTGCTCAATGGTGTCGACGGAGGCACCGATACCGGGATCTGGAGTGACGGCAACAATTGGCTCACCAAAACCGATGCCGAGCGATTCTTCGCCGATAAGCAGGTCACCGTGGTGATGCCGGTCGGGGGTGGTGGCACCTTTTTCGCGGATTGGCGGGTCGACGATCCGGTGATGGGCAGGCAGCGCTGGACCACCTTTCTCACCGCGGAGCTGCCGTCGATTATCGACTCGGCTTTTCGTGGTGCCGGTGCCAATGCCGTTGCGGGGCTTTCGATGGCGAGTTCGGCGGTATTCCGACTCGCCATCGCCGCACCGGGCCTCTACCGTGCCGTCGGCTCCTATAGCGGTTGTGTGCGCACCAGCGACCTGCCGGGACAAGCGATGGTGAATGTCATAGTGACCGCCCGTCGCGGCAATCCGCTGAATATGTGGGGTCTGCCGACAGATCCGGCGTGGGCCGCCAACGATCCCTATCTACATGCCGACCAGCTGCGCGGTACGACCATCTACGTATCCACCGGCACCGGGCAACCGGGACCGCTCGACACGCTGGACGGACCGGGCATCAATGCGAATCCGGTGAAACTCCTGGACCAATTGGTCATCGGTGGGGTGTTGGATGCCATCACCGCCAGATGCACCGAACAACTGCGCGATCGGTTGCGGGAGTTGGATATTCCGGCCACCTTCGATTCGAGGCCCACTGGCACGCATTCCTGGGGGTATTGGCAGGAAGACCTGCACAATTCGTGGCCCGTACTCCGTGCGGCGCTGGGGCAATGAATCGCTGCGAGATGGTGCCGTGGACCAGCGGCAGCGTCCGCACACAGCCCGACCGGGACGTGGTTTCGGTGAGGCGGCGGGCGTTGTGTGCGGACCGTGTCCGTAGACGGGACATTTTGTGAATAGTCGCAGCGATTTCTATTTCGCTCATCCGCAAGTGTCGCAAGCGATTTGAATATTCTTCGTAACATCGCCGACAGGAGGAATTGTGCACACCGCGTTCCGTGATCCCGGTATCCCCGATGGTGAGAAATCCGTGTACGCCGTCGGTATCGCGGACCAGCCGCACCAATTCGAGGTGACCAGTGTGGTGGCGCACGAGGACCACGGCTATCGCTCAACTGTCGAAATACGCGCGGGGGATGGGGATCCGACGATCCGGATCGAGCAGTGCTTCCAGCGGGTCGGCGGCTGGTTGCGCGCACAAGACTATCGCGCCGAAACGCGCTCCGGCGATATGGTCGTCTCGCGCGAGGAGGCGCATTTCATCGATACCACCCACCTACAGTTCGGCAGCGGCATCGCGCCCTTCCCATCGAATGTGATGCCGCTCATCGGCGGTCTGACACTGCTACGCGGGCTGGATTTCACCGAGGGCGTGGTGGAGTCGTTGGATCTGTGGTTGGCCTTCTCAGTGCATTGGCCGCTGACGGCGCGGGTGGCTGCGCAGACGACCGTAGCTGTGCCCGCCGGACGACTGGCCAGCTGGCCAGTCCACCTACGACCCGGCTTCGCACATGTGAACAGCTTCTTGGACAAGGTGATAGGAGGTCTCCTACCCTCATCCGTCGCACACTTCGACGCGTCCCCGCCACATCGGCTGGTACGGCTCAGCTTCCCGACCGAGGCGATGCCATCCGATCCAGGAGGGCTGATGGAATTGGTTACGTAGTACCGACGACCGAGGTGAATACCGCCTGCATCGCAGACACATAGCGTTCCACGGATCGGTGCGCCACCGGGGTATCGGGATAGATGACGCTCAACGACGTCCCCGTCGGCAGCCGGTTGATCCACACCAGAACCTCTTCGGAGGCCGCGCGATTTGCGTATACGCCCCCGCGCACCTCGCCGAAGAATTCGTGTCCGATGAAGTCGCGCGCATCCACATAGGAGATCATCGGTGTTGACCAACCCGGCCTGGCCTTGATATCGGTATCGGCGGGCAGCAATTCCAGCACACGATGAAATGACGTGGGCGCCAGCCGAATACCGTTCTCATAGGCCCGCTGCGCAATGGTCACCATACGGGCGAAACCGGTTGTGCCGATAGGGAAGGCCACCGGAACGAGGGATACATACCAGCCGACCGAGGCACGTTCCGCTGGGGACGTGCGGGTACTGATCGGTGTCATGCCGAAGTAGTAGTCGCTGTCGAGGAGTTCGCGTTCGGCCAGCGCCGCCGCGGCGAAGACACCACCGACGAATTCGGCGTCGTTCGCACGACAGACCTTTTCGAACCGACGTGCGTCGCTCTCGTCCATCAAGGTTATGCTGCGATGGGCACTGCGGTTGTAACCATCGATGCGCTTACCGAGATCCAAAGGAAAGGACGGTAATTCGCCGTCATTTCCGCGGATCAGCTCCAGCCATTTCCGTACGCTGTGCGAGCTGAGGGTCATCGCTGCGGTGTACTGGCGTTCCATGACGCAGTAGTCGAGATAACTCGCGGCCGGGGGCAGGTCCTCGACATCCGACAAGACCCGCTGGGCGTAGAGGTGGGCCAGGTCGAAGCACGAGAGGTATTGCCCGAGCCCGTCGGTGTGCAGATGGTCGACGGCCAGGTAGACCGTGGTCGAGTCACCGTGCTCGATCACGCCGAAGGTGAAGCAATCCCATTGGAACGGACCGGGAGTCGTCTTCTGCACATGCTCGCGGATGGCTTCGGCGTCGTCGAGGTGGCCGTAATCGATCGGCACGAAATCGACTACATCCGGGGCGACCAGGTGTCGCCGCACCGTGCCACCGGGATCGATGGCGAACCACGTCCGAAAGGTGTCGTGGCGCAGGAGGAATGCGTTGATGACGCGCGTCATCGCATTCTGGTCGAGATCGCCCACCGGTATCTCGGCCGTGACCAGGCAAAGCCCGGAATAGCGGAAGTCGGCGGCGGCGTGCCGATCGGCCAGGCGCAGATACTGTTCCTGCTGATGCGACGGCGGCGCGGGATGAACGGGTGCCTTGGCGGCCCGCGCCACCGACTCCGGCGCGGCAACCCAGGTAACCAGCCGACCGGGGGCTGGCTCCCATTCGTCGATGAGCCCGAAATTGACCACAGCGAACCTCGATTCGTCGTAAGGGCGGTCAGTGCTGCGGTACGGAGATCGGTGCCACGGTGGCTTCCGGTGCCGATCCGTTCCCGGCCAGCGTGTTGTGCGCGGACCCATTGGTCGCGGCCATCGGTTCCGGAATCGGTTGTGGCTGACCGGGTTCAGCGGCCAGAATCAGTTCCGCCACCTTCGGACCGGCCTGTTCCAGGCTGAACGATCGGCCCATCTGCAACGACATCAGGTCGATGCCGAGGGTTTTCGTGACGCGCGCACCCAGTTCCACTGCCATCAGCGAATCGAGCCCGAGTTCGGGCACCGGCACCGTCATATCGATCGAATCCACCGGTACGCCCATGACGACGGCGAGTTCCTCGGCCATCTTGCGGGCGATGAACGGTCCGCGCTTGGTTTCGTCCATCTCGACGAGTTCGGATCGCAGCCGGGCCAGTTCGGAGGTGTCCTTGGCGGAGGCCTTGGCCAGTTCAATCGTGCGGCCGGTGCGGGTCAGCTGCGGGAAGGTGCCGGTGAGCTTGGCCCAATCGGTGGGGATGATCGCTGCACGCGTTTCGCCCAGGCGCAGTGTTTGCTCCAAATAGGCGGTGGCATCGGCCATATCGATCGGTCCGAAGCCGACCAGGTCGAGGTATTTCACCGCGGTTTCGTCGGCGGCCATCCCGCCGGTCGCCCCTGACAGGTGGCCCCAACCGACGCACAGCGCACGCTCACCGGCCCTGGACCAGTCTTCGGCCAGCGCCTCGACCGCGACATTGGCCGCGCAGTAGTTGTATTGGCCGTATATCCCATACATCGAGCCGCCGGAGGAATACAGCACGAACATATCCAGCCGGATCCCGGCCTCGGTGACCGCGCGATGCAGCGCGCGCGCACCGTGCACCTTCGGCAGGTACACCTTCGCGAGTTGTTCGTGTTCCATCTGGTCGACTCGGCTATCGGCCACCGATCCGGCCGCGTGGAAGATGCCGCGCAGCGGGTGTTCTGCGCTATGGGCGCGGGCTACGACATCGGCGACCGCGTCGGCGTCGGTCACATCGACCAGCTCCTCGATCACCTCGATGCCGACCGTGCGCCAGGCCCCGAGCTGTCGGCGCGCCTGGTCGCTGCTCGCGCCACCGCGGCCGAGCAGTACCAGTCGGCGCGCGCCGCGCAGTACCAGCCAGCGACCGGTCGCCATCCCGAATCCGCCGAACCCGCCCGTGACGAGATAGGTTGCGTTGGAATGGATCTCGATATCGGGCAGGTACGGCCGAACGGGAGTCTGCGGCGAATCCATGCGCAGGGCGATCCGGGCCGGCCGGGTCGATCGGATGGTCTCCTCGAATGCCTTACCGACCTCGTCGGTCTCGAACATCTGGTATGGCAGCGGCCGGTAGACCCCCGCGAGGACCTTCTCGTACACCCGCCGCAGTAGTTTCGCCAGCCGCTGCGGCTGGACCGCGACCAGGCGGTCCAGATCCATCGAGTAGTAGGCCACGTTCTTGTCGAAGTTGGCCAGCTCGAGCAGCCCGCCGGTGTAGATATCGGCCTTGCCGACCTCGACGATGCGGCCGAACTCGGCGACGGCGTTGAAGTTCTGGCGCAGGATCTCCCCGGGTGCGCTGCTGAGCACCACCTCGGCACCCTTGCCGTCGGTCAGGGCCAATACATCGTCGACGAAGTCGAGCGACCGCGAGTTCACCGCATGATCGGCGCCCAAGGCGAGAATATGTGCCCGCCGTTCATCCGAACTCGCCGTCCCGATGATCCGCGCACCCAGCGCCTTGGCGACCTGAATGGCTGCCGTGCCGACGCCGCCTGCGGCGCCGTGGATCAGCACCGTCTCACCCGGTTCCAATCGTGCCAGATCCAACAGTGCGTATTCGGCGGTGCCGAAAGCGATGGTGCTGGTGCAGTATCCGGGGTCGGCGTCGGGCGGCAGCGGAATGGCCAGCTGCCGGTCGACAATGGCGAAGCGGCGCATCATGCCCTTGGCCGCAACCGCGACAAGGTCGCCCACGGCGACGCCCTCGACCTCGGCGCCCGCCCGCACCACGGTGCCGACACCCTCCATGCCCGGCGCGGTGCCGAAATACGTTGGTGCCAACTCCCTTTCGCCGAGCAGACCGATGACCTTGAGTGGATCCTTGTAATTCAGCCCGATGACCCGCATCCGGACCTCGACCTGATCGGGGCCTGGTTCCGGGCGCGGGCACTGCCGCCAGGCCAGCGCCGACAGCAGCCGGGTTCGGGGGAGTTCGAGCTCGAAATTGACCTCGGGATCGGTCAGCGGCTCCGGGGTGTCGAGTACCTCGAGACGCTCCGGCAGCGGTTTGGTTACCACGGGCACCCAGCGCTTGCCGTCACGCAGCAGCACCTCGTCGGCGTTGTCGTGCGAAAAGGCTCCGGGCACAGCCAGTTCCGCGAGAAGTTCGGCGATGGTCGTTTCGGGCTCGACATCGATGAGCCGCCACCGCAACAGTGTCTGCTCGTTCAACAGCACCCGCCGTGCCCCGGCGAGCGCGGCCTGCCGGGAATCCGGTGGGATCGCACTGTCCGGCAAGGTGAATGCGCGCTCGGTCACCAGAGTGACATGCGCCGCGCCGTCGCCGAAGACCGTCTGCGGCGTGCCTTCGGACGACGGGGGGTTGGCGAATTCGTGCACGGCGACCGCGATTGTCTTCAGCGTCCAGAGGTACGCGAGATCGTCCTCGACTGTTCCGACGACCACACAGACATGCAGTCGCCGCACATCCTTCGTCCGTGCGGCCAATAGGTGGGTGATCAGCTCCGTAGCCCGTTCCGGATCGGCCGGATCGGCAGCGTAGAGCCCCGATTCCGGGATCGCTTCCGCCAATTGGTCGGCGCGGCTACTCTTTCCGAGCGCGACAACCAGGGTGGCGACCGGACCGGAATCGGCCAATGCGGCCGGGTCGATGGGATCGCGCTGCTCCATGGTGTCGGCGTAGTAGAAATCGGCCATGCGATGGAGCGGATCGTCGCCCGGTTTGAGCGCACCGATCTGCAGTCCGGTCAACCGGAGCACCAGATTCTCATCGGCATCGAGCAGGTCCACATCGGCGCGCAGCCGTGCCCGCGGATCGCGGCGCGCGACCACGGTGATCTGGGCGGGAATCGCTGCGAGCAACCGTACCGCCACGACTCCGACGGGCACCATGATGCCCTCATTGATCCGCTCGTCGGCGAACAGCAGCGCCGCGGTTTGCATCGCGGCATCGACCACCGCCGGATGCGCGAGATGTCCGGAGTCCGCGGCGATCGTGCCGTCGACCGTAGCGACCACGGCATCCTTGCCGACCCGAACCGAGGTGACCCGCTGGAAGGCGGGGCCGTACTGCAGACCCGCCGCTGCCAGCCCGGAGTAGAACATCTCCGGATCGACATCGATACCGACATCGATGGTGGGCACGGCCGCTTTCGACGGCGCGTGGCTGCCGGTCAGCGTCCGGCCGAACGAGTGCACGGTCCACGCCGTGCCGGTGGCGTTGCGTGATCTGATCAGGAATCGCCCGCTGGATTCCTCGACGCTCAATGCCATGAGCGGCACATCCGGTGCGCCCATGATCAGTGGCGCGACGAACCGAACCTGTTCCAGCGCGACCCGTTTGACACCCAACCGCGTCGCTGTCGCGCTGAGCGCGGCATCCAGATACGCCGCGCCCGGCATGATCCGCACTCCGTTGACTACGTGATCGGCCAACCACGGTAGCAATTCGGATCCGACCTGCAGCAGCCAGTCCGATCGGCCCTCGACGTCCGGGTCGCCGAGCATGGCGTAGGTGTCCGGTGTCCCGAGCCTTGCCTGTTCGAAGAGCGGTAGCGTCGAATGCAGTCGCGTCCGCTGCCACGGATAGCGGGGCAGCGGCACGTGCGCGGTGGCCGGGCGGTCGGTGCGGAACAGGACTTCCCGGTTCAGCACGCCGGCACCGTAGAGACCGATCAGCGTGCGACGGATGCTCGCCGAATCAGGTTCCTTACGGTCGAGCGTCGCCACCGTGGTGCCGTGCACGTCCGCGTCGAGGAGTGCCTCGCGAATATTGCCCGCCAGCACCGGATGCGGCCCGACCTCCAGGAATACCCGACTGCCCGCAGCGATCACCTTGGTGATGGCATCGAAGAATCGCACCGGCTGACGAACATTCGCGCACCAGTACGCCGCATCCCAGTCGGCATCGGTGACAAGATCGCCGGTCACGGTCGAATACAGCGGTACGCGCGGCGGCCGCGGCGACAGATCCGCGAGTTCGGTACGCAGCTCGTCCAGGATCGGATCCATCAACCGGCTGTGATACGGCACCTCGACGCGCAGCCGCCGCGCGAAAGCGGCGTCCTCGGTCAGCTTTTCGGCGATCTCGTCCAGCCGGTCGATATCGCCGGACAGGGTGAGGGAGTTCCCGCTGTTGATTGCCGCGATATCCACGCGCGGATCGTCACCGACGAGCTCGCGGGCCCGTTCGGGAGTGAGCCCGACCGCGAGCATGCCGCCCGATCCGGCGGTGGTCGCCTGCAATCGGGCTCGGTGATAAGCGACCCGCACTGCCTCGGGCAGCGTCAGCATTCCGCTCACATACGCTGCCGACACCTCGCCCACACTGTGGCCCACCACGGCGGCGGGCGAAATCCCGAACTGCGCAAGCTCATCCACCAATGCGACCTGCACCAGGAAGTTGGCAGGCTGCGCGACCTCGGTGCTGGTCACGCGCGACTCTGCCTCGGGCCGCAGCAGTTCCTCGATAATCGACCAGCCCGAGATCGCACTGAACTCCGCATCGATCCGTTGCGCGGTATCGGCGAATATGCCACCGGTGGAAAGCAATTCGCGTGCCATACCCCACCACTGCGGGCCCATGCCGGAGAAGACGAACACCGGCTCGCTATTGCGGGAGACGACGGTGCGCACCGCATCCCGACCTTCGCCCGCCGCGAACTGCCGCAGATCCCGGACCACCTCATCGGTTTCGCCGACGAGGACGCCGGTGCGGTACTGATGGTGGGCCAGTCGCGTCCACGCGGCCTCGGCCAGGTGATCCGGGTCGGCGCCCGCGCTGATCAGGTCGGCGAAACGCCCGGCGAGAGCGCGGGCGGCACCGGTACTGCGGGCTGAAATGGGCAGGATCCCGTGATGGTGTCGGGGTACGGCGGTTGGTGTGAGCGGTTGCGCGCGGTACTCCTGCAGGATCGCATGGGCGTTGGTGCCGCCGTAGCCGAAACCGTTGACCGCGATGGTCATCGCAGCGGCGTCCGGCGGCAGCGTTTCGGCGTCCACCTGCACCCGCAGGCCGAGCTCGTCGAACGGGATATCCGGATTGGCCTTGTCCAGCCAGCCCTGTGGCGGAATCGTGCGATGCCGAATCGCCAACGCTGCCTTGATCACACTCGCCACTCCGGCGGCGGCCTCGGTATGACCGATGGTCGCCTTGACCGAACCGACGCCGAGAATGCTCGAACGTCCTGCCGGGGCGCCGAAGGCGCGTCCCAGCGCTCGCAACTCGACCGGGTCGCCGACGAGGGTTCCGGTTCCGTGCGCCTCCACGTAGGTGATGTCGTCCGGGGACAGACCAGCACGCGTGCGCACCGAACGGGCCAGCATCTCTTGGGAATCGGCGTTCGGCACGGTGATGGCGGTCGTTCGGCCGTCCTGATTGGACCCCGTGGCCTTGACCACCGCGTAGATGCGATCACCGTCGCGCACCGCATCGTCGAGCTTCTTCAGCACCACCATGCCCGCGCCCTCGCCGCGGCCGTAACCGTCGGCGGCGGCATCGAAGGATTTGCAGCGGCCGTCGGCGGCCAGGAAGCTGCCCTTGCACATCAGCACGAATGTCTCCGGCTGCAGCATCACATTCACGCCACCGGCCAATGCCACCGTGCAGTCGCCGTTGTCCAGCGCCTGGCAGGCCAGATGGAAGGCGACCAGCGACGACGAACACGCCGTATCGACGGTGAGCGCGGGACCGGTCAGGTTGAGCGCGTAGGCGATTCGATTCGACAGCATGGTGTAGGACGCGCTGGCCGGTGTATGCATATCGGTGTGGAACAGTGCCGGACCCACCACGCCGATGACCGACTGATCCACCACGAACCCGCCGACGTACACGCCGACCGGTGCACCGGCAGCCCGGCCCGCCATCCCGGCATCGTCGAGCGCCTCCCAGGTCACCTCCAGCATCAGGCGCTGCTGTGGATCCAGCACCGTCGCCTCACGCGGCGAGATGCCGAAGAAGTCCGGGTCGAACTCCCATGGATCGATCGTCATGAAGGCGCCGTGCTTGGTGTAACTGCGGCCCGGCGTGCGCGGATCCGGATCGTAGTACCGGCGGTAATCCCATCGGTCCCCTGGAATCTCGACGACACCGTCGCGTTTATCGACCACGAATTTCCAGAACGTATCGGGCGAATCGATTCCGCCCGCATATCGACAGCCGATTCCAACAATAGCGATATCCGACACGCAGTTCCTCCCGAATACGGCTATTCGTCGCCGCACGAATAGGGCGATATGCATAACGAAGTCCAACACAGTGGACAAACCGGGCCCGAGTCTATCGAGGTGGCGACAAGGCCTCGCGACATTCTGTAGATCACGTGAAATAACGGCCCGTGGACTGTGAATCAGCCCAACCCGCGGTCCGAATATGCTTGGGCCACCTGGGCGTTCGGGTCAACTCACAATCGTAGCGCCTGATTTGTTGTGCGCTTTCGGAATCCGCGCTGATCCATGTGTCGATGACGGTGGCATTGTTACGATCCAGCTGGTCGGCCCGGCCGTTGGATTCACGCACGCATTAGGAGGCCGCGATTGTTCGCCGATTTCACGCAGTGGGCAGATATCATTGTTCGGCGACGATTCACGGTGATCGGCGTGATTGTGGTCGCGATGCTGGGGTTGGGTGCCTATGGTCTCGGACTCGGCGATGATCTGAGTTCCAGCGGATGGGACGATCCGAACTCGGAATCCGCACAGGCGGCGCGACTGCGCGACGAGGTATTCGGACGCGATCACAGCGGTGACGTCATCCTGCTGTACCACGCGCCCGAGGGGGCGACGATCGACGATCCGGCCTTCGCCAGTGTGATCGTCGACAGTCTGAACGAGTTGCCGCGCCGCTTCCCTGATGAAATCGCGAAGATCAACGGAACATACTGGCCGACCGAAACCGGTGTGGCGGTGCCGGATCTGTTCGGCTCAAAGGACCGCAAGCACGCATTCGCCTCCATCGCCGTCAAAGGCCATGATGACACCGAGCTGATGCGCAACTTCCGCAAGGTCGCGGACGGTTTCGACGTCCCGGGCATCGATATGGAGGTCGCGGGTGGGCAGCCGGTCGCCGGTGCGCTGAACGACACGATGGTCCACGATCAGACGCGGATGGAACTGTTCGCCATACCCGCGGTCACGGTATTGCTGTTCTTCCTCTTCGGCGGGGTCGTCGCCGCCGCGCTTCCGCTGATCGTCGGCGGACTCACCGTGCTTGCGGCCTGGGGGGTCATTCGCGCCATTACCACCGTCACCGAGGTGAACTCCTTTGTTTCCCCAGTGGTTTCGATGATCGGCTTGGGCCTGGCCATCGACTACGGACTGTTCATCGTGAGCCGATTCCGTGACGAACTCGCCGACGGCCACGAGGTACCGACGGCGGTCCGTCGGTCGATATCGACCGCAGGTCGCACAGTGGTGTTCTCCGCGACCATCGTGGTCGTGGCGGCGGGCGGCATTCTGCTGTTCCCGCACGGGTTTCTGAGGTCGTTCGCCTACGGTGCGATCGTCACCATCGCACTGGCAGCGCTGACAGCGGTCACATTATTGCCCGCGCTGCTCGCCGTGCTCGGCCGCCGCGTGGACCTGCTCGGATTCGACTGGTTCCGCAAGACCGGATCCGCCGACGACGTACCGGACAACTTCTGGGGCCGCGTTGCCGCAGTTGTGATGAAAAGACCACTGGTCGTTGCGATCCCGGTGTGTGCCGGACTCCTGCTGCTCATCGCGCCGGTGCAGCATCTGGCGTTCGGTGGCATCACCGAGCGTTTTCTACCACCCGATCACCCGACTCGATTGGCGCAGCAGCATTTCGACGAGACCTTCCCGCTGCGCCGGATCGATCCGATCTACCTGGTCATGACCACCTACCACAGCCCGGATATCGAGACGGTGGTAAAGCGCGCCGAGCAGGCCCCCGGCTTGGCCGCACCGTTCCCGAAACCCACACAGCGCCCGGCGCAACCGTTCGTCTACACCACCGAGACCGTGCTCGCCAGCTCCGCGGATGCCGACGCGACCATCGACTATCTGCGGTCGATGGATCTGCCCAATGGAACAACGATGATGGTCGGCGGCGAACCGGCAGCGCAACGCGACAGTATCGACGCGCTGCTCGACCGGCTACCGCTGATGCTCGCGGTCGTCTTCATCGCCACCTCCGCACTGCTGTTGCTGACCTTCGGCTCAATCGTGTTGCCGCTCGAGGCAGCTGTGCTGAATCTGCTCGGCCTCGGGGCCACCATCGGCGTGCTGACCTGGATCTTCGTCGAGGGGCACGGGGCCGGGCTGCTGGGGTTCACGCCGCAGCCGATCATGCCGCTGGTGCTGATGCTGATCGTGTCGGTGATCTACGGCCTGTCGACCGATTATGAGGTCTTTCTACTCGCTCGCATCGTCGAGGCGCGCAAGGCGGGCGCGTCCACGACGGAGGCGGTCCGCACCGGTGTCGCGCGTACTGGGCGGATCATCTCCGCCGCCGCGCTGATCTTGATAGTGGTGACGGGTGTGTTCGCGTTGTCGGATCTGGTGATGATGCAGTACATCGCTCTCGGCATGGTCACCGCGCTGTTCATCGATGCCACCGTGCTGCGCATGCTGCTTGTCCCCGCGACCATGAAGCTGCTCGGTGACGCTTGCTGGTGGGCACCCGCCTGGCCGCGGCGCATTCAGCGGAATGCGGTCGTCCGCGAACCGGTTACCGACAGCGCAGCCGCGATACCGACGGCGAGTCGATCGGAATCGGATCCGACGTCGGTCTGACGCATGTCAGCTCGCCAGATCGGCGACATGCCGCTTGCGGCCGGCTTCGGCGGCCCGCACCGCGGCGGCGATCGCGACCACCGGCGGAACCCAGCGGGCCTCACGCGGGGAAATCCCCCAGCAGGCCGAACCGGCCGACAGACGAGTCGGCGGGAGCGGGATGCTCGCACCGTCGGTGTGCACGATCGCGCCGAGGCCGCGCAGTTCGCCGATCGCCATGGCCGCCTTGGCCGCACCGACCACCAGATGAATCTCGCGGCGCTGCGGACCCGGGATTTCGATCACCGGACCGGACAGGTTATTGGCCCGAAGGTACCGGCGCACGGTGGCGGCCCGTGCACCGGTGAGTTCGATGGCCGAGATCTGCTCGTCGGTGATCAGGCAGACACCATTGGTCGTTTCCGCGACCGTCCAACCACGTCGGCGGCAGTCCTGCACCGTATCCGATGTGGCCTCGGTGACGGAACTCGGAAACGTCGTCGGCACTATCTTCTCCGTTCTCGGCTCAAATCTGCGACCATCAGCGTCACATCCGTACCTGGGCATCAAATCTGTCCGGGCTTAGAGTTTCCCAACAGATTTCTTACGGCCCTGATTCTGCGGCGTTCCCAATGCCGGTGACATCACCTCGAGGTCGCGTAGGCTGTCCTCCTTTGGTCGGACCCGCACACCGAGTCAGTGGTGCGGGGGATCAGCTCTCGGCTGCGTGGGCGAACAGTCGTCGCTCGACCGTTGCGCGCCTTGTCGGTTCGCGCCGGTGCGGGACTGGACGCGGCGGGGGAGGCGGTCACCGCAACGGCGGCGGTGCGCGGTCCAACGGTCGGCGTCGTCTCGGTGTGCTGCACCGTGTTCGTGTCCCGGCGAGCTCAGAACTAGCCGAGTCGTCGTGCGACCTCGCCGAGCCCGGTGGCGATGGCATCTTGTTGTTCGGGGGTCAGCGCATCGATGAGGACGCGTCGGACCGTTTCGACATGGCCCGGGGCGATCTGTTCGAGGCGATCGCGTCCGGCCGCGGTGAGGTTGGCGATGACGCCGCGGACATCGGTGGGGCAGGCTTCGCGGCGTACCAGACCTGCCTTCTCCATTTGGGTGACCTGGTAGTTCAGACCGCTTTTCGAGGTATACAGGGCATCGGCCAGTTCGGTCATGCGCAGTTGACCCTCTGGTGCCGCGGCGAGGCGGACCAAAACCTCGTACTGGGTGTGCGAGAGTCCCTCCTGTTTGAGGTGCTGTTCGACCTGACGGCCGACGAGCGCACCCGCCGCCAGGAAACCCTGCCAAGTGCGCATTTCCCGCTCGTTCAGCCATTTCGCGTCAGCCACGGCAGCCATCCTACCGATGTTGTTCAAATTTGAACAACACGCTATAGTTTCCATCGGGTTCAAATTTGAACTAGTTGGATGGAGGGCAGCGATGGCCGGACCGATGCCGGTGCTCTACCTCTCACACGGCGCACCGCCGCTGGCCGATCACCCGCGGTGGCCCGGTGAGCTGGCCGCGTGGTCGCGCGAATTGCCGCGTCCCACCGCGATTTTGATGGTTTCCGCGCATTGGGAGGCCGCGCCGATCGCACTCGGCGCCACCACGACGGTGCCACTGGTCTATGACTTCGGCGGTTTCCCGCAGCGCTACTACCACGTGCAATATGCCGCACCGGGCGCGCCGGAACTGGCGGACAAGGTGCGCAAATTGCTCGGCGGCGGTGTCGTCGATGTGCCGGATCGCGGGCTGGACCACGGGGCCTATGTGCCGCTGAAGGAGATGTATCCCGACGCCGAAGTCCCGGTATTGCAGCTGTCGATGCCGACGCTGGACCCGCAGCGGCTGATGGAAGTGGGCCGTCGGCTCGCGCCGCTGCGCGCCGAGGGCGTGCTGATCGTCGGCAGCGGCTTCTTCACCCACAACCTGCGTGCCATCACCGCCGATGACGAGCACGTCTACAACTTCACCGCCGAATTCGACGACTGGGGCCGCGAAACCCTCGCCGCGCACGATCTCGACGCCCTGCTCGACTTCGAAAACAAGGCCCCCGCCGCACATCTCGCGCATCCGCGCACCGACCATTTCGCACCGCTGTTCGTCGCCCTCGGTGCGGGCGCGGACGATTTCACCAACCAACGCACCGTCATCGACGGCTTCTGGCTGGGCATGGCCCGGCGCTCCATCCAGCTCGGCTGATCCACCTCACTACGAAAGGCATCCGATGACCGCGACTATCACCGCCCCCGCCGCGCACACCGAAACCGCAACGCCCACACACACTTACGACTTCGGTCTACTTGTCCTGCGACTGGCCGTCGGACTCACCATGGCCGCACACGGCGCGCAGAAACTGTTCGGCTGGTTCAATGGCGGCGGCCTCGACGGCACCGGCGCATTCTTCACGATGAGCGGCTACCCATCAGGCAAGGCGATGGCCGTGGTCGCGGGCCTCAGCGAAACCCTCGGCGGACTCGCCCTCGCCATCGGCCTGCTCACCCCGCTCGCGGCGGCGGCACTGGTGGGAACCCTGCTCAATGCGATCGCCGTCAAATGGGGTGGTGGCTTCTTCGCCCCGAAGGGCATCGAATACGAACTGGCCCTCACCCTCGCCGCCGCATCGCTCGCCCTCACCGGTCCGGGCCGATACGCCGTCGACCGCGTGATCCCGGCGCTGCGCAACCACCGCCTCGTCTTCGGCATCGCCGCGATCGTGTTGGCCCTGGTCGTCGCGGGCGCGGTCCTGATCGTCCGCAACTGACACGATCAATCGGGTAGACCCGCCAGGCAGGCGTCACCTGATCGGCGTCGGGCCTGATGTCACAGTCGTGTGAATGCTCGTGCGCGACTGTGACATCCAGCGCTACCCGACGCGCGCCGCCTCGCGGGCGAGGATGCGGGCGCGTTGTTCTTCGAACTTGATGACATCGCGCGTGAGTTTCTCGAGGTACTCGCCGAGTTCTTCGCGGCTGCGTTCGCCGCGTGCGGTGAAGTCCGTGCGGTTGAAGACTTTCCAGATTCGCAGGACCGGCAATACGACCTCGTCGAGGTGCTGACGCAGGTCGTAGATCCCGTGCTTGACCATCAACACGCCATTGCGACGCCAGTTCGGCATTCCGGTACCGGGCATGGAGAACGTTTTTACGATCTTGGTCACCGACTCGATCGTCTGGTCTGGTGCGATGTCGAACGCGGCGTCGGTGACGTTGCGATAGAACATCATGTGCAGATTCTCGTCGGCTGCGATGCGTTGCAGCATCCGATCGGCGATCGGGTCGGCGCAGACGCGTGCGGTGGTGCGGTGGCTGATCCGGGTAGCCAACTCCTGGAATGTCACGTACGCGACCTGATCGAGCACACCGGCGAAGTGCTCCGGCGCGTGTACACCGCGCGTCAAATGCACCATCCGGTCGTTCTCCAGGGCGACGGGATCGATAGCGCGGGTGCATACCAGGTAGTCGCGCATGGCGATCGCGTGGCGGTTTTCCTCGGCGGTCCAGCGGCCGATCCAGGTGCCCCACGCACCGCCGTTGGTGAAATTATCGGAGATCACGCGGTGGTAGGAAGGCAAGTTGTCTTCGGTGAGCAGATTGGTGATCATCGCGACTTTGGCGACTTCCGAGAGCCGTGACTGGTCGGGATCCCAATCCTGCCCACCCATTGCTGCGAAGTTGCGGCCCTCGTCCCAGGGCACATAATCGTGTGGATACCAATCCTTGACCGTGGCCAAATGCCGGTCGATGTTGGCGCCGACAACCGGCTCCAGCTCCGTCAGTAGTTCGAGTTGCGTCAAGTCCTTTGCCATGCAGCGCCTTTCGATTCGGTGGAACCATCCACGGAACGCAGAGCTGTTCACGCATAACTGACTACGCGGCCAAGCCGCCCTCACACCCTAAACGAGCGCCCTCGATCCAGCGCGCACCAGACCCACTTCTCTACATAGCGTGACCGACCATAACGAGAAGTGCCACTGCCCAGTCGAACGGCCGATTGCCCCGAAATAGCCACCTTGGCGTCCAGTTCGACGAGCGCTGCGCCCGTCTTGTCCCGTAGCGCTCGAAATCGGAGGCTGAATCGTACGCCCAATGCATGGATCGTCTGTCCGATGTCTACTCAGCTGGTGCTGGCCTGATCCGATCCGGCCGTGCGAACCAAGAGCCTGTGCAGTACCTGTGCGGGCGGGGTCGCTTGCTCCGCGTTGAGCACCACATCGGTGAATGCCTCGGTCAGGGCCGTCGCTGGGTCGAGTTGTCCGCTGCGGAAGCTTCGGGCACTCAACTGCGCGCGCCATGTTCGGAAGCCGGATACTGTGCGATTCAACGAACCTCGGTCCTCGCGAGCCTGCGGTAGGTACGCCTTCAGCAGTGCACGTTGCGCGGCGGTTCGTGCGCGGAAGCCACCGGCCGCGTCGAGCGCCGCGCCGAGCTCACGCACAACGGAGGCATACACCGGGCGGTGCACATATCCCGGGGACGCGTTCTCGGCTGCGGTGCCGCCGGTTTGCATAGGGTCGGTCGCCGCGCGCGCCGCGAGCACGATGCGTGAGGTGTGCAGTGCCGAATCCCATTCCAGGCGTGTCGGTTCGCTGTCGGGCATCTCGTCGATGCCGATGGCTTGCAGGTTGACTTCCGGGTACTGCGGCAGCACAGCGTCGACCGCGGCGACGATCTCGGTCAGCACCACCTCGGGTACGCCGGGTGTATCGAAGCCGAACGCCTGCACACCGTGCCGCTCGGCCAGTTCCCTGGCCAGGCGCGCGGCAAGGGATTCGCCGGGATTCGATTGTGCGGTCTTACGATTCGGATCCTCGCTTTTGCCAGTGGTGCGGGCCTGCGCGGGCCTACCCGGTATACGTGGTGGGGCGTCCTGCCTCCCGGCGTCCGGGGCGCTGACGCGCGGCGGCCGAGTCGTCGGCTTGGACCACGGTGTGCCGGCCGTACCGGGTTTGGACCATGGTGTGCCGGCTGAGGCGGGTGTACCAGCCGCGGTGGGCAGGGATCCTGCTACGGGACGGGTGCGCCCGATGTCCGCCCGCGCAACCGGTTGCAAACCCGCGGCAGGCGATCCCGCGCTGTCGGTAGCTGGTTGATCCGGACCGGATCGATCGCTGTCGGATTGGTCGCTGTCGGATTGGTCGCTATCGGGGCGATTTCCCGCCGTCTGATCAGACCGGTGCGGGTCCGATGCCGGATCGTCGGCCGAGGCGGGTGCGCCGGTGTCCGTCGCGTGTGTTCCTGTAGACCTGATCCCTTCGGTCGATGTCTGATGTATCGGCGGAACCGCGTTCAGCGCGGAGGTCGCTGCCGAGGATGGCTGCGTCGCGGTGCGTTCGGTCGCGGTACTGTCACCGATTGATTGTGCGGCCGTACCAGTGCCGGCCGTAGTCGGTCCCGTGCCGTTCTCGGTTTCGTTGCCCGCGTTGCTGATCAGACGTGCTCCGACCAGGTCGGTGTCCTCTAGATTGTTCGCGAGTTGGCGCAGATCACTGCCGGATTGTCGCAGAACCCCGACGAGGCTGTCGAGGTCGGCCATGGTCTGCTTATGTTCCGGTATATAGGACTGCGCGAATGCGCGGCCTGCGTCGTCGTCGCCCCAGGGTGCGCCTTCGGCGGACAGGGCGTTACGCAATGTCTGCACGGTCGCCGCGACATCCGCGGCAATGCGCTCGTGTTCGGGCGCACGGGCTCGCAGCGCCTCCGGGTCGGCGTAAAACTGTTCGGCCACACCCGTTCTCCCTAGATCCTCGCCACTTCGGTGGGACCGATACGCGCCCTCGCCAGCCCCGATGCTGGGGATATTTCCATTTACTGTTAAGTTTTCGCTCGCTCTATTCCCTGTCTTGGGAATAGAGAGGTTCATCTGGACGCATCAAAATTGGCCTGTTGGGCATATGGAGGGTGCCGGGAGGCTGCGATGGATGCGAGTGGCCTACTCGTCGAGGTGCCCTCGGCCGTGCGGGATCTGGTTCTGGGGCAATGGCCTAGAACCCAGGTCGGCGGCATGCGCTGCAACGGGGACGCATACATGCTGGCACACCGCGAGATCACCGCTTGTGCAGACCGATACGAGGCCGAGGCACCGCGCACCGAACAGGCCGTCAGCGGCGAGACCCGGACTGGAATGGCCGAAAGGCACCGTACCGTCCTACAGGCCATGCGCGACAAGGCCGCAGTGTGCAAGAGCATGGGGCAGCAATGCTACGACGTAGCCGATTCAACCGTGCAGGTACAGCATCTGCTGGTCGCCACGGGGATCGCGCTCGGCGCACAGCTCGCCTTCGACATGCTGCTGTTCTTCCAGGGCGGGGGCGCCAAGGCGCTCGCCGACCGGCTCGAGGCCGAGGAAGAGATGCGCATGATGACCGCGCGGTTCACCACCGAGGTGGGCGAGCATGCGGCGGCGGGTCAGGCCGAGCGGTCAGCGCTGCACGGTGCTGTCCATGCGGCCGCGATCGGTGGTCTGACCGGTGCGTTGACCAGTGCGGGCGCACAGGTCTGGGACCTGATCGACGGCGTGCGCGACGAATTCGACGTCGGATCCATGGTGGAGTTGGCGGTCGGCGGGGCCTTGGGCGGTGCGGCCGGTGCCGAGGTCGGGCGCAGAGTCGCACCGCGTGTGCTGGACCGCTTGAGCGGCAGAGCCACGACCACTGCGGGGCGGCTCGCCATGCATATGGGCGGCACCGTGCTGATCGGTGGCGCGGGCGGTCTGGGCGGCGGTATCGTCGGCGCTCTGCCCTCGGTAGCATTGCATTACAAGGACATTCACAGCATCGGCGACGTGTTCGAGATCGTGCGCTCGGCAGCAATCACCGGTTTCGCCGGCGGTTTCCTCGGCGCGGCGACCAGCTCATTGCGGGTCCACCAGGCAGGTCGCAATGCGTTCCGTCGCGACGATGGCACCTCCCGGCTGGCGCTGCGGCAGCGGGAGTTCGCAACCCACATCAACGAGCTATTGCGCTCGGGCGAGGCTCCACGGGTCGAGACGATCGCACGCACCAGCATGCTCGACGACTCGGCAAAACTGGTGGAGCGCCTCACCTTTCACGATGGAACTCAGGTCATCCACAAGGTGGTTTCGAATCCGCGGCACGCGCACGCGGAATTCCTGGTCTCGCTGGTCGGTGACGCGGTCGGAGCGCGAGTACCAGCGGTGCATGTCATCGGCGAGCACGTCTACATGGAGGTGGTGCCCGGCAAGACCGGACAGGATGCTTATCCCCGCGACTGGGAGGCGGAAGGACGGTTCTTCGGCACACCGAGCGGAAAGCGATTGGGAATTCTGGACGTGTTGATCGCCATGCCGGACCGCAATTCCGAGAACTGGATTGTCGACCGCAGCGGGCAGGTGTGGGCAATCGACAACAGTCGCGCTTTCGAGGGCGGCGTGGACGCCGAGGTGATCAGCCCCTTCGCCAAGCAATTCCAGGAATATCACCTCATCACCGAAATCAATTGGAAAGACCACGATTTCACGCAGACCGAGGTGCACGAGATCCGACAGCGGATCGAAGAGTTGCAACCGGCGTTCCTGGCCGCCGGGCGGCGGAGCTGGCACGATGCGATGCTGCACAGGCTGAATATTTTCGAGCAGCACGCTGTCGATTACGTCGGTCCGCGCCAAGCCTCGGACCAGCGCTCGGTGTCGCCGCTGGTGGTCGGCGAATCACCGGTTCGCGCACCGGAATCCAACGGGCGGCGCCCGGTCGACGGTCGTGACGTTTCCGCCGGTCCGCGCGGGGCCAGAGACCGCCCTGGGGCCCATGATTTGAACCAGGGGCTACCCGGAGCACCAGCGAGCCATGCGCCGGTGGACGCTGACGCACCCGAGCCTCCGCCGGTACACAGGGATGCCGATGATCCGGTCGTGCGCGAGGAGGGCACGCAGGACGAGGAGCCATCCCCGCACGTCGACGAGCCGTCCTATGACGGACCGCCGACGCGCCCGCAGCCGCGTGTTGATCTGGAGGACCGACCGGCGAACGACGACGACCTGCATGCCGCGGCAAAGCCGCCTGGCGCCACAGCGTTCTACCACCATCCGGATGGCGGCTATGTGGACGTGGTTCTGACTGGAGCGGACGGTGCGCGGGTTCCCCTTCGACTGATACCTGGGCAAGAGTACGTATTGGGGCGCGGCGAGGGCGCGCTGCTGGACAACATGGCGACCGATGTCGTTTCACGTCGGCACCTGACCATCAGGGTGGATGACCGAGGCCACGTATTCATTCGGGACAACGGATCGCTGAATGGAACCTTCGTCGACGGCAAGCAGCTGGTCGGTCACCAGTGGGTGCGGATCTTCGACGGCCAAGACCTCATCTTGGGTCGGAATTTCGAACTCGGGGTGGCCTTCGAGCGCCAGATGGCCGAGGTGCGGTTGTTCGGCGACGACGGTCAGGCGTTCAGGTTGTATCGCGGTCAGACCATCGATATCGGCCGTTACGACTTGCCGCCGGATACGCCGGGCGCCGACGTGGTGTCGCGGCGCCACGCGACCATCGGTATGGACGAGAACGGCCGGGTGTGGATTCAGGATGCGGGCTCCACCAACGGCACCCGGGTGAACGGCGACAGACTCGTCGATGGTGAGCAGCGAACGCTGCGGCCGGGCGACGCGGTGCAGTTCGGTAGGGGTGACTCCGAGCGGCTCGCCGGATATCGCGGTGAGGTGCAGTTCGTCGCGCCGGACGGAGCGACGGCGACGGACCCGGTCCGGGTGCTCCTCGGTTCTGGACCGAACGCGACGCCCGTTCGGCTCGGACCCGGACACACGGTCGTGGTCGGTACCGACGCGAGCTCTCCCTTTGCGGAGCAACTTATCGGGGTGGCCGGGGTCGACGCACGCCACGCCACGCTCGGCCTGGACCATGACGGCCGGCTGTGGATCCGCGATCACGAGGGATCGGCTGGTGTGTGGGTCAATGGGGACCGGGTCGCGCCGAATCAGAAGGTCACCCTCACCGAGGGCGACCGTGTCCGGCTCGGTCCGGAATTCGTCGGCACCGCACAGATCGGAGCTGGTGAGCACACCGCCCTCCCGCCGGTCGTGCTGCACTTTCCGCCGGACCGGTCGCGGACTCCGATCCACTTGGAACCCGGCCAGGAACGAATCATCAATGTTGATGAGATCAATGGAAACGTTATCGAGTTCGATCTCAAACGGGGCGTAATGAACGGGCATGAGGCCACTTTCGGACGTGATCTCGATGGTCGAGTATGGGTGCGCGACCCGGGGCCCGAGGGCGCGGTACGCACCAAAGTCAACGACGAGACGATCCCCGCCAACGAGAAGCGCTACCTCGACAATGACGACAAGCTGACCTTCGACAGGGTGTCCGCGAGGGTGGCGGTCGGGGAGGAATCCCCGCTCGAAGTGCGTCTATCCGATGACGCGGACGCACCCGCGGTCCGGCTGCGGCGGGGTGAGGAGGTCAAACTCGGCCGTTCACTGGACTCGCCCATGGCCGAGCAACTGTCCGACCTCTCGGTATCCCGGCACCATGCCACGATGTACCGCGACGAATACGGGAACCTGTGGCTGCGCGACGAACACTCCACGCGCGGTACTTGGGTCAACGGCAAAAGGGTCGATCCGGATGCTGGGCCGGTTCAGCTCCATCCGGGCGATATGATTCGGATGGGCGAGTGGATGGGCTCCGCGCAATACGGGGATGGCTCCCGTGAGCCCGCTCCGCAGGTTGTGCCGGTGAAGCTCAACAGCCCGCATGG
This sequence comes from Nocardia sp. NPDC050408, assembly GCF_044458905.1. Taxonomy (NCBI): domain Bacteria; kingdom Bacillati; phylum Actinomycetota; class Actinomycetes; order Mycobacteriales; family Nocardiaceae; genus Nocardia; species Nocardia sp. NPDC050408. Next base: position 242,107 of record NZ_JBITIL010000006.1, read on the forward strand.
CGAGCTGTCGCTCGACCTCATTCGCGGCGGCGAGCCGGAACTGCTGGGGCGCAGCAACTCGCGGGTGCCCACCAGCCTTCGGCGCTATGACTTTATCTCCGATCGTCATGCCAGCGTCGGTGTGCACCCGTCTGGCCGGGTCTGGATCCGCGACGAGGGATCGACGAATGGCACCTACGTCAACGGCAAAAGGATCAAATCCGGCACCACGGTCACTCTGCATCCGGGCGATCAGGTGGGGTTGGCGAAGGACGCATACGAATTCACCGTCGCCTTTACACCGGCCGAGGGCGGCCCGTTCATCAACATCATCGACTCGATGCCGGAGAGCAGGCGGGTGGTCAAGGATCTGGCGCTGATACCCGATCACGTATTTCAGCGCGTGAGCGACCACATCAACGCCTCGCCCGATGGCGCCATCGTCATCGGCAAGAAACCGGTGAAGGAAATGCCCGGCCTAGAGCAGGTGGTTCGGGACAATCCCGAAGGCCCGAACGACCGAGTCAAGTGGCATAGGGTGGCGGGTCTGTATTCGGGTGGGCCACGCCGTATCTACGTGGACTCCAACTACGGCAAGGACTTCTTCCCCGGGGCGGTGGCCTGGCACGAATTCGGCCACGCCGCCGACGCCGCGTACGGAACCGGTGGGCACTGGCTCAGCGATGGCAACGAGTGGAAGGATCTCCATGCGGAGATGCTCGCGGCGATCGGAAGCCACTCCGATTGGGACCATTATGCGGATACGCCGAGGGAGGGGTTCGCCGATGCCTTCTCGGCATGGGTCGCGGGCGGACCCAAGAATATGCAGCAACTGCGTAAGTTTGCCTGTGGCAACAAACGCATCGCCGACAAGTTGGAGGAGTATTTTGCCCGAGTTCTCACATGACGCTGTCGGCCGACCCGTCCTTGCCAGGGATGGCGTAACGATTTTTCGACGCGTCGGCGGCCGTACCAGCGACGGCGGAAGTTTCGACGGCTACGAGGAGTTCCACCCCGGCGATCAGGGCTACGACGAAATGCTCCCCGCGGCCAGGGCGAACCGGGTCGAGGCAGATGAACCAGAGGAATCCGCGGTCGACCCCGATACTCTGGCCCGCCTCCTGCGTGAATCAGGTTTGGACGCAGCGGATCTCGAGGATCTGTGAACCCGGGCGCCGATCATGCCGGTGACGACCCAGCCATCGGCCATCGCCGGCTCAGCTGGCGGCGGACTTGTGGGTGCGGATTTCGACTATCGGCAGGACCAGGGCGGCTGGGGCGTCGGCGGGGACGACGGGGTTATTCGGGGCGATCGGCTGGATCCGTTGGTAGGCAACTCCCGGCGCGGGACGCAGGTCGTGTTCGCCCTTGTTGGGCCAATAGGCGGCGCAGCGTTCGGCTTGGGCGGTGATGGTGAGCGACGGATTCACGCCGAGGTTCGCCGAGACGGCGGCGCCGTCGACGACGCTGAGGGTCGGGTAGCCGAAAACTCGGTGGTAGGCGTCGATTACGCCGGTGTCGCGGTCCGCGCCGATGGGTGCGCCGCCGAGGAAGTGGGCGGTGAGCGGAATATTGAAGACTTCGCCCCAGCTGCCGCCCGCGACGCCGCCGATTTCCTCGGCAACCCTGCGGGTCACCTCGTTGCCCGCCGGAATCCAGGTCGGATTGGGTTCGCCGTGGCCCTGTTTGCTGGTGAGCTTTCGGCCGAACAGGCTGCGCTTGGTGTAGGTGGTAATCGAATTGTCGAGGTGCTGCATCACCAGCGAGATGATGGTGCGCTCGCTCCAGTTCTTCACGCTCAGAAAACTGATGAGCGTCAACGGGTTTCGCACCACCTGGCCGAGGAAGCGCAGCCAGCGCGGCACGCGGCCGCCGCCGTCGACCATCAGGGTCTGCAGCAGTCCCATCACATTCGAACCCTTGCCATAGCGGACGGGCTCGATATGGGTGTCGTGGGTGGGGTGGATCGATGAGGTGATCGCGACGCCGCGGGTGAAGTCGACGTCCGGATTCACCCTGCGGGTCGCCGCGCCCACAATGGATTCGGAGTTGGTGCGCGTGAGTTGGCCGAGCCGGTCGGACAATTCGGGGAGCATGCCCCGATCGCGCATGGCGTGCAACAACTTCTGGGTGCCGAGCGTGCCCGCGGCCAGCACGACCTGGCCTGCGGTGTAGGTCTGCGAACGCTTGCGCAACCATGCCCCGGTACGTTCGGTCGAGACATCCCAGGTGCCGTCGGGCAGTGGTCGGATCGCGTTGACCGTCGTCATCGGAATCACCTGTGCGCCAGCCTTTTCCGCGAGGTACAGGTAATTCTTCACCAGGGTGTTCTTCGCGCCGTGACGGCAGCCGGTCATGCATTCACCGCATTCGAGGCAGCCGGTGCGGTCCGGGCCGACGCCACCGAAGTACGGGTCCGCCACGGACCTTCCCGGCTCGCCGAAGAAGACGCCGACCGGGGTCTGTACGAAGGTTTCGCCGCAGCCCATATCGTCGGCGACCTTCTTGAACACCTCATCCGCCGGTGTTATGTGCGGGTTCTGCACGACGCCGAGCATCTTCTTCGCGCGCTCGTAGTACGGGGTGAGCTCGGCGCGCCAGTCGGTGATATCGCGCCACTGCTGATCCTGGAAGAACGGCTCCGGCGGCACATAGAGCGTGTTGGCGTAGTTGAGTGAACCGCCGCCGACACCCGCACCGCCGAGGATCAGCACATTGCGCAGCGGGTGGATGCGCTGGATGCCGTAGCAGCCGAGCTTCGGCGCCCACAGGAATTTACGCAGGTCCCAGCTGGTTTCGGGCAGCTCGTCATCGGCGTAGCGTCGACCGGCCTCGAGCACACCGACCCGGTAGCCCTTCTCGATCAGCCGCAGCGCGGTCACGCTGCCGCCGAATCCCGAACCGACCACGAGTACGTCGAAATCCGTTTCTCGCTGGTCCATGTGGTGCTCCTCGATCTGTGTCGCCAGTGACACCGGTAACACTACTACCGAGTAGCAAAGGCTCAGAGCTGGGTCTGCCACCAGGCGACGGTGGCCGCGATGGCCTCGTCGATCGGCGTCGGATGCAGGCCGAGGCGCTGCTCGCTGGCGGATGAATCCAGTACGAACGGCCGCGTGACCTGGTAACTCATCTCGGCGAGCTCGCGCATCGTCTCATTGGTGAAGCCCATCATGCGCAGCAGGGCGGCCGGTGCCGCGAAGACCTTGGGGGCTGCGACACCCGCGGCGGCGGCGACCGCGTCGAAGAGTTGCTGCTGGGTGATCGGCGGCGCGGTCGGGGCGTGCAGGAAGGAATTCCAGACCGATTCGTCGGCGGCCGCGCGGATCATGGCGGCGGCGAGGTCGGGCATATAGGTGTAGGAGTGCGGGAGGTTGAGCTTGCCCAATGCCTGCACCCGCTTGCCGGTGAGGATCGGGACGAAGACCTGCTCCCCGGCCAGCGACGCCCGCACATACGGGCCGAGGAAGTCCGCGGCGGCGACGCTCACTGTCGCGGCGGCGTGTGCTTCGCGAGCGCGCACCAGTTGCGTGCGGACACTGGGTTTACCGAAATCGGCATTGCGGGGCAGGTTTTCGGTGATCGGACCGTCGACCTTGCCGTAGGAATAGATGTTTTCCGCGAAAACCACTACAGTTCCGGCCTTTTCGGCCTCATCGAGCACGGTGCGCTCGGCCGGCGGCAGCTCCGCGCGCCAGACCTTCGCGGTGTATTCCGAGCCTCCGAGGCAGTGGTAGACGGCCGTCGCGCCGTCGAACTCGCCCGAAAGCTGTTCGGGTAGTGTGGCATTGACCTTGCGTCGCTCCACGAGTGGATGATCGGGACCGCTCCCGGACCGAGTGAGCACGCGGACCTGTTTGCCCGCCGCGGCCAATTGCTCGGCGATGGTGGTTCCGGTGGGCCCGGCTCCGGTGACGATGTGCAGCTCCGACATTGTGAGTCCTTGTCTACTTTGGCGAGCGGTGCTCTCTGTTGTGTACAAGCATGCAACTAGATCGAACCAAAGTCAAGAGCAGTGCTCGCATTAGTTGACATCGCTCTCTAAAGCGCGAATGGTGATCGGTATGGCGACGACACCACGTGCCCAGGCGAGGGCCCAGACCATGAACGATATCGTCCGGATCGGCCGCGAACACCTGGCCACCGATGGCGCGGCCGCCCTCTCACTGCGCGCGGTCGCCCGCGAACTCGGTGTGGTGTCGTCCGCGGTGTATCGATACGTGCGCAGCCGTGATGAACTGCTCACCTTGTTGGTGATCGACGGCTACAACGCGCTCGGCGACGCGGTCGATGCGGCGCTGGCCGATGCCCCCGACGATCCAATCGAGGGCCTGCGCATCGTCGGCCGTACCGTCCGCGGTTGGGCGCTGGCCGAGCCCGCCCGCTACGGACTCTTATTCGGCACACCGGTGCCGGGTTACGATGCCCCCGCTGAGCAGACCGCCGTTCCCGGCACGCGGGTGATCGCGACCATGCAAACCCTCTACGCCCGCGCCTATCGCGATGATCTGCTTATCCCACCAGCCAAGGAGCGCCCGCTATCTGCCGCCCTCGCTGCCGATTTCGCCGATATCAGGACCGTGTTCGACCACGACATACCGGACTGGCTCGTCGCGCGCGGCATCACCATGTGGGTGGGCCTGTTCGGCGCCGTAACCTTCGACGTCTTCGATCAGTACGGCACAGACACCTTTACCGACCGTGCCGAGTTGTTCGAACTCCAACTCGATGGTCTCCTCGAACAACTCGGCTATCGCGGTTAATGCAGCAGGCGGGGCGGGGGCGCGCCGTGCGGGAGTCGGGGGCCGATGGCGACCAGACTGCCCGCGGTGCGCCCCTTGCCCCAGCCGATCTTCTCGCGGTAGCGGCCGATCTGATCGCGCGCGACCGGGCTGCCGGGAGGTAGGGGGGTCGATTCGGGGTCGACGTAGAGGGCGTCGGTGGGGCAGTACGCCTCGCACATGAAGCACGTCTGGCAGTCGGATTGCCGCGCGATGACCGGGATTCCGGATTCGGTGCGGTCGAATACGTTGGTCGGGCAGGCATCCACACATTTATCGCAGCCGATGCAGGCGTCGGCGAGTACGACTTCGATCATGACGCGACCTCGGCGGTCTTGGTCCACACGGCGTCGAGGCCACCGGAGAGAATGTGGTGGCGCTGCGCCGGATCCTGTTCCGGATGGTCGGCGCGCTTGCTCATGCCGCGAGTCTCGGTGCGTGCCAGGGTCGATTCGTACATGAGCCGACCGACCGCGGTGATGGCGGCGGCCTGCCTGGCCCGGACGCGATCGTCACCGGTGCGGCCACCGAGCTCCTTACCGGCGCGCTCCCAGAGGGTGTCGAGCGAGTCGAGTGCAGGCCGCAGTCGCTCGCCGTGGCGCAGGTAGTTCTTCTGGAACGGAATCAGCTCGGCCTGCGCGGCCTCGACAACCTCGAGTGTATCGAGCGTGGGGGAGTCGCTGGGCCGCAAGCCGGTTCGTCCCGCACCGCGCAGAGCGGCAGCATCAGGCCGGGACGAGCCGAGCGCGAACCGTGCCGCACCCGAGCCGGCCCAACTCCCCGACGACATCGCCCATGCCGAATTGTGGCTGCCGCCACCGGTGAAACCACCGCAGATGCGTTCCCTGGTCGTCGCATCGCCCGCCGCGAACAGACCTGGCACCGTGGTCGCGCAGTCGTCATCCACGACATCGATACCGCCGGTGCCGCGCACCGTGCCCTCGGCGAGCAGATCGACCTCGAAACGGTCGGTGAACGGGTTGATACCGCGCCGATCGAACTGCAGGAAGAAATTGGGCTGGCCGAGCCGCATCTGCGTCTGCACCGTCTCATCGGCGCGGTCGAGTTGGGCGAATACCTTCTCCGACAACAGGGTTCGTGCGATCACCGATCGCCCTTTCGTGGAGCCCGCCCCCTCGAGCACCTGTCCGTCCTCGTGGAAGAACGTCGCGTAGCCGTAGTAGGCGGTCTTGGTGATGGTCGAACCTTTCGGCACGATCGCGTAGGCATTGGAGAATTCCATGCCGGAGAAGCGCGCTCCCACCTCGGCGGCCATCAGTGCGCCGTCACCGGTGTCGACGTTGGTGCCCAACGCGCGCGACAGAAATGCGCACCCGCCACTGGCCAGCACCACCGCGCCCGCCGAGATACGGTAGTCGCGATCGAGCTGACGCTGGAATCCGGCCGCACCGCGAACCGTGCCCGCATCGTCGACGAGCAATTCGAGAGCCGGTGAATGGTCGAGGATCCGGACGCCGAGCCGCTTGACCCACGCGCGCATCCGGCGCATGTACTCCGGCCCCTGTACCCCCGTGCGCAGCCGCTCGCCGGTCGCCGGGTCGGTCGGGAACGGGTACTTGCCTTCGACGGCAAGCCGATTCATGTTGGTGTAGGTCTGATCGAGGACCCGATCCATCCAATAGTGATCGGCGAGATGGCCGCCGAGCGCCTCCCGGCTGGCCTTGGCATTGGCACGGGCGGTCGCCTCCGGGGCGACGTACCAGACGCCGGTGCCGGAAGGTGCTGTCGCGCCGCTGGTTCCGCAGTAGCCCTTGTCTACCAGGATCACCTCGGCGCCGGCCTCCCGGGCGTGGATGGCCGCCCATGCGGCGGCCGGACCGCCGCCGATCACCAATACATCGGTGCTGGTCTGCCAGAGGTCACTCATGCGTCTGCTCCTGATACGTCGGGATTGCGAAATCGGCAATCGTCGCCGGAATGCGGGGTCAGCGCGGGAATTCAATTCTGTGAGCGGCCTACGGATCGCGAAACCCTTCGAATCAGCGCGATTTTGACGCTGCGGTCATTCCCGCGCGAGGAATCGGCGCAGTGGGCGCAGAACCATTGCCGCGCCCGGATCATCCGGCGATAGTTCTGGCCACATCCCGATCGGTAGAAATATCAGGAGGAACAATGACTGCCGCCGATCAACCCCGTTCGGGTGCCCAAGCGGTCGACCGTGCGATTCACGTACTGAACTGCTTCGAGGGCGACGATCCCGAGCTGTCGGTGAGCGAATTGGCGCATCGGGCCGGACTACCGGTCAGTACGACATATCGGCTGGCCCAGGCCTTGGTGCGGGGCCGGTTGCTGGAGCAGGATCCGGCGACCGATCGCTATCGCATCGGACACGGGCTCGCCTCGCTGGCCCGCCCCGCGCTGTCGCGATTGGGCATCGACGCGGCCGCACCGCACCTCTACGCGCTGGCCGCAGGCATCAAGATCACCGTCAGCCTCAGCATCGCCGACGACCGCGACGCGGTAACCGTCTTCCAGGCGCGGCCGCCGGTGTACTTCTGCCCCAACCAGTTGCCGCAGGCCCGTCAGCCGCTGCGTTCCAGCGCCGTCGGCCAGGCTCTGCTGGCCTTCGCACCTGTTGTCGACGGACTCGACCGACGACTCGCACCGCTGGCGACGACTGACCTGGATCGCGTGCGGCGCAGCGGTTTCGCCGTAGCGATCATCGAGCGCGAAGATCCGGTCCGCTCGGTCGCGGTGCCCGTCCTCGGTCCGGATAAGCAGGTGTGGGGTGCGCTCGGCGTCCAGGCCCGCTCGGCGCGACTGAACGAGGAGCTGGTGCGCGGCATCGTGCCTGCTATGCGGCAGATCGCGGGCCGGATCGGGCCACTGTTCCAGTCCACCGCTGCCATTACCGATGCTCCGGTGCAGTTGTACTCACGGTGATTTTCACAATGTGAAATCGGCATTGTCCCCCCATGGCAGTCGACCCCACCATGGACACAAAGCCGCGGGGTCGCCGCTTCTATCCGAATCCCACGAAGGTCGTTGACATGATCGAATCCATTGCGCTGATCCGCCGTCGCACGGTGGATTTCATGCGCCTGCCTCATGGAGTCTGTCGCGCCTGAATTCGCGGTCGCCGAAATAGGGCGCGCCGCATTGGTCGAATCAGGTAATCCTCCGCGCTTACCTGCCGTTGTGGCGTGCCTATTGCGCTGCGGCAGTGCGCATTCCGTGAAAGAACTGCCATGACGCTGTCCCAGAAAACCAGACCACGGTTCGTCCGTGCAATTGCCGCCGTGCTCACCATTCCCACCGCGGTGGCGGTGCTCGCTGGTTGCGGAAAATCCGAGCCGGGCACCAATGCCGACGGCAAGGCCGTACTGCGCTACCAGGGATCGACCGGCCAGGTCTCGGCCTACGAACTGGCCGATGATCTCGGCTACTTCAGCAAGATCGCGCTGCACTGGGAGGGTGACACCACCAGCGGGCCGGCGAATATCCAGGCTGCCGCGACCCGTCAGATCGAGTTCGGCAGCGCCTTCAACGGCGCGGTCGTCAAATTGGCCGCGGGTGGCGCGCCCGTGACCTCGGTGCTCAGCTCGTACGGCGCGGACGAGCAGTCGTTCACCGGTTACTTCGTCCGTGACGATTCGGGCATCAAATCGCCCCGGGATCTGATCGGCAAGAAGGTGGGCATCAATACCCTTGGCGCACACCATGAATTCATCACCCGCGAATGGCTGCACCAGCAGGGGCTGACCGACCAGGAGATCAAGCAGGTCGAACTGATAGTGGTGCCGCCGGCCAATACCGAGGACGCCCTGCGCAAGGGCCAGATCGATGTCGGCGCACTGGGTAGCGTCTTCCGGGAGAGCGCGGTCGGGCGCGGCGGTATCCACGCGCTTTACACCGATAAGGACCTGTTCGGTCAATTCGACTACGGCACTTATGTTTTCCGCAAGGACTACATCGCCCAGAACCCGGAGGCCGTCAAGGACTTCGTCCAGGGGACCGCACGGGCGACGCGCTGGCTGCAGGTGACCCCGCGTGACGAGGTGGTCGCGCGCTTCGCCTCGATCATCAACAAGCGTGGACGCAATGAGAACACCGATCTGCTGAAATTCTGGCGCAGCCCAGGCCTGCCGGTACCCGGTGCGGTGATCGCGGAGAAGGAACTGCAGATCTGGATCGATTGGCTGGTCCGCAACGGCGATGTGCCCGCCGGAAAGCTGACGGCGAAAGATCTCTACACCAACAAGGACAACCCGTACGCCAACGGAACCTACGGCGCGACCACCGGACCGACCGGAGAGGCGGTCGCGGCGAAATGAGCCAGGTGAAACTCGCGCTCACCGGAGTGCGCAAACAGTTCCCGGTCCGTGGATCGAACGAGGAGTTCACCGCGATCGAGGATATTTCGCTGGAACTGCGCGATGGCGAGTTCCTGGTGCTCGTGGGCCCGAGCGGTTCCGGAAAGTCGACGCTGCTGGATCTGCTCGGCGGACTCAGCAAGCCGAGTGCCGGGCGAATCCTGTTGGACGGCAAGCCGATCAGCGGGCCCGGGCTGGACCGTGGCATCGTCTTCCAGCAGTACGCGCTACTGCCGTGGCGTACTGCCCGGGCCAATATCGAATTCGGTTTAGAAGCGAAGGGGGTCCGGCGTCGGGCGCGCCGGAAGATCGCCGACGAGTACCTGGAACTGGTGGGTCTGGCCGGATTCGGCGACCGCTATCCGCATGAGCTGTCCGGCGGCATGAAACAGCGTGTCGCCATCGCCCGCAGCCTCGCCTTCGATCCGGAGGTGCTGCTGATGGACGAGCCGTTCGCCGCACTCGATGCCCAGACTCGGGAGTCGTTGCAGGACGAGCTGTTACGGATATGGCGGGCCACCGGCAAAACGATTCTGTTCATCACCCACGGCATCGACGAGGCCGTCTACCTCGGCCAGCGAGTCGCCGTGCTGACCTCGCGGCCGGGGCGGGTCAAGGCCGTAATCGATATCGATATCGACCGGGATTCCGGTGCCGATGTGCGCTCCAGCGAACCCTTCCGGGAGGCGCGCCACCAGATCTGGTCGCAGTTACAGAGTGAAGTCACCCGCGCGCAGGGACTCGAACGCGAGTCACTGTCAGCCACGAGCATCGAGAGGAAGCCGGTCAATGTCTAGCGCAGTGCAAGTCGTCGAGAAGTCACGGCCGGTTGTGGTCCGCCGCCGGGCCGAGGTCGCGCCGACGCGGAAAGTCGATGTATCGCGGGTATTGCTGGCGGTCGCGCTGCTGGCGTGGCGAATCTTCAAGCCCACCTTCGCAATCGGCCTGCTGGTCGCGATATGGGAGGCCGCGCCGCGGTTCGGTCTGGTGGACGAAGTCTTCCTGCCGCCGTTTTCGACCGTCGCGCAGGCCTTCGTGGACCTGGTCGAGACCGGTCAGATGTGGGAGCACGTTTCGACCAGCCTGACCCGGTCGGCGACCGGATTCTCGCTCGCGCTCGCGGTGGCCATTCCGGTCGGCGTCGCCATCGCCTGGTATAGGCCGGTGGCCGACTTCCTGAACCCGATCCTCGAACTGTTCCGCAACACCGCGGCCTTGGCTCTGTTGCCGGTGTTCATTCTCATTCTCGGCATCGGGGAGACATCCAAGATCGCGCTCGTGGTGTACGCCAGCTTCTTCCCGATCCTGTTGAACACCATCACCGGTGTCCGAACCGTGGACCCCCTGCTGATCAAATCCGCCGTCTCATTGGGCTTTTCACCGATTCGGCTGTTCCAGAAGGTGATCCTGCCCGCCGCGGTGCCATCGATCTTCACCGGTGTGCGAATGGCAGCGGCGTCATCGATCCTGGTGCTCATCGCCGCCGAAATGGTCGGCGCCCGTGCCGGACTCGGCTATCTGATCACCGCGGCCCAGCAGAACTTCCAGATCCCGAATATGTATGCGGGCATCATCGCCATCTCGCTGCTCGGGCTGAGTTTCAACGGCCTCCTCGTCGCCCTCGAACGCCGCCTGTCCCGGTGGCGCGCCGAGCCCTCTCGTTAAGGATTCCGATGTCGTTACCCCGCAAGCAATTCCATCTCAATGCTTTCCTGATGGGCGTCGGTCATCACGAGGCGGCCTGGCGCCATCCCCGGACCGAGGAGCGCCGAGTACTGGATGTGCGACATTTCCAGGAGCTCGGGCGTATCGCCGAGCGCGGCAAACTCGATTCGGTCTTCTTCGCCGACGGGTTGGCGGTCGGACCGCGGATCAAGCGCAATACCCTGGCCGTATTCGAGCCGGTCACCTTGCTTGCCGCGATCGCCACGGCGACCGAACGGGTCGGGCTCATCGCGACGGCTTCGACCACCTACAACGAACCGTTCAACTTGGCGCGCAAATTCGCCTCACTCGATCACATCAGCAGCGGTCGGGCAGGCTGGAATATCGTCACCTCGGGTAACGAGGACGAGGCCTTCAACTTCGGCTTCGACGCGATTCCAGAACACGCCAGGCGCTACGAACGGGCACAGGAGTTCGTAGATATCACCGTGCGGCTCTGGGACAGCTGGGAGTCCTCCGCGATCGTGCTCGATCCGGAGGAAGGCATCTTCGCGGATCCGGACAAAGTGCACACCATCGACTACATCAGTGATCGGTTCCGGGTACGTGGCCCGCTGAATTCGCCGCGCAGCCCACAGGGGCGTCCGCTGCTGGTGCAGGCGGGATCATCGGAGAGCGGTAAGGATTTCGCCGCGCGCTACGCCGAGGCAGTATTCACCGCACAGCGCTCGCTGGCGGAGGGGCAGGCGTTCTATCGGGATCTGAAGGCGCGGCTGCCGAAGTACGGTCGCTCGGCCGATGAGCTGAAGGTGCTGCCCGGTCTTGTGCCGTTCATCGCGGACACCCGCGAGGAAGCACTGGCCCTCGAGCAGGAATTCACCGACCTCATCTCCCCGGATTACGCACTGCGGCAACTGTCCGCGCTGCTCGGCGTCGATCTCACCGAACACGCACTCGACGCACCACTGCCGCCGCTACCCGCGGAGAGCGAAATCGAGGGCGGGAAGAGCAGATTCACGCTGGTCAAGGAACTTGCGGAACGCGAGAACCTCACGGTGCGTCAGCTCATCGGCAAGTTGGGTGGCGGGCGCGGACACCGCACCTTCGCGGGCACACCCACCGATATCGCCGACGAACTGCAGTCCTGGTTCGAGAACGGCGCCGCCGACGGCTTCAACATCATGCCGCCATACCTGCCGGGCGGTCTCGAGGACTTCGTGGATCGGGTGGTCCCTATCCTGCAGGAGCGCGGCCTGTTCCGCACCGACTACACCGCGACGACCCTGCGCGGACATTACGGGTTGGCACCGGTGGACAGCCAATTCGCCCAGGTACGAACCGAACTCGGCGCATGAGTCCCCGGCTGACCAGGCGGCGCGCCGTCGACTTCATGCGAATGGGCAGCAGTGGTTGTCGCCCTGGCTCCGCCGACCAACCCCAACCATCGCCGAAGAAAGTACGACCATGACCACTGTCAGCGAGCCCACGACCACCACCCTCCGGATCACGCCGGTCGCCGGACATATCGGCGCCGAGGTCGCGGGCGTCGACCTGCGGGCCGAGCTTACCGATCAGGAGGTCGCCGACATCAGCGCGGCCCTCTACGAATACAAGGTGCTGTTCTTCCGCGACCAGCACATCGGCCACGCCGAACACATCGCCTTCTCTCGGCGGTTCGGCGCCGTCACGCCGTCGCACCCCTACGACGATGATGCGCCCACCGAATTCCCCGAAATCCTGGCGGTCGACAGCCGTCTCTACGAAAAGCGTTTCGGCGTCAAGAAATTCAGCTACACCAACCACTGGCACACCGATGTCTCGGCACTGATCAACCCGCCCGCCGCCTCACTACTGCGGGCCGAGATCGCACCGGAGCGGGGCGGGGACACCAGCTGGACCAATCTCGCCGCGGCCTACGCGAACCTGCCCGAGTCGCTGCGCAAGTTCGTCGAGGGCCTGCGGGCCGTGCACCGGTTCGGCGGCAGCCGTCCGGCTTGGAACGAGCAAAGCGACTACGCCAAGAAGGTCGCCGATGCGCCGCTGGTGACCGAGCATCCAGTCGTGCGGGTGCACCCGGTGACCGGTGAAAAGGTGCTCTTTGTCAATCCCGGCTTCACCACCCACATCGTTGGTCTGAGCCCAGCCCAGAGCGATGCCGTACTCCAGTTGCTGTTCGACGAACTGTCGAACCCGGCCTACACCGTCCGATTCCGCTGGGAAAAGGGCAGCCTGGCATTCTGGGACAACCGCGCCACCGCCCACTTGGCCCCCGGCGACCTCAACCACCTCGATGTCACCCGCGTGCTGTACCGCACCACCCTCGAGGGCGACATCCCGGTCGGCGCCGACGGCGAGCACTCCCGCTCGATCTCCGGCGAACAGTTCACCGGCTCCTGAGCTAGGCGGGGTCGGCACCCGTCGGTGCCGACCCCGACGTCCAGTCCTATTCGGAATTGATGGTGAGGATCCGCTTTCCTCTGGCGTGGCCGGTTTCGACGATGCGGTGCACCTCAGCGATCTCGGATAGCGGATATCGGGCCTCGATGACCGGGTGGAGGGCGCCCGAGTCGACGTACTCGGCCAGCGCCGCAAGGTCATCGCGGCGGGACCGCGCCGACATCACACGCACCCGCGGACCCGGTAGCAGGGCGCTGTGGAGGGCGTGGCCCATGCTCGCGGTCGCGATACTGCAGGTCGTGTCCGGGCGCAACGACAAGGGCAGCCCATGGTTCGCCGCCCGAATCCAGGACTCCGTCACCATGATGACAGCGGCACACCTGCCCGCGGCCGACGATCTGGTCGCAACGATCCTCGGCGGCATGTTCCTGCAGACCGTCACCTGGTGGCTGGCCAACGACCGCCCGCTAACTTCGGATGAACTCGCCGTCCGATACGCCCGGCTGGCCTCGGCGATCATCCGAGATACCGATTCGGCGAGTTCGGCGTTCCAGCCGCCGAATCCGGTCGCCTGCACTCCGGCTAGTGAGGGACAGTGACCGGGTCGGCGCAGCTGGCGGCGGCGTCGACGAAGGAGCAGGGTTTGGGTGCTCGGGTCGGGCGGTAGTCGGGGGTGACGCCGCCCTGGTGGGTGATGGCGGTGTAGGCGGGTACGGCGTCGGTGGGCTTGCGTGTCAGCGTGGGGTCGGTGCGGACGTCAACCGTGTAGAGGCCGAAACGTGGTGTGTAGGAACCCCATTCGTAGTTGTCGGTGAGGCTCCAGTAGTTGTAGCCGATGAGGTTCATGCCGTCGGACTTGGCGCGCTGCAGCCAGTAGACGGTATCGCGAAGGTCGTCGGTGCGGGTGTAACCGTCGGCTCGAGGCATGTTGTTTTCGGTGGGCATGCCGTTCTCGACGATGTAGAGCGGGCGGCCCGGGAACTTGCGTGAATAGTGCTGCAGGGCATAATAAATGCCCTCCGGTTCCAAGGGATTGTTCCAGAGCTGGTTGAAGCTGAGCTTCGTAACACTGTCGGGGGAGGCCCCGTAGTAGTAATCGATGCCGATGAAGTCGAGTTTCGCGGCTATCGCATTGATGAACGAGCCGTTCACCGCATCCTCACCAGCCGGAATGTAGGCGACATTGCTCGTGACCATGGCGTCGGGCTGCACGGAGTGGATGTAATCGTAGATGGCGTTGTGTGCCTGGGTGATTCGGTCCTTCATCACCGGTATGGCGGCGAGGGACAGGCCGCCGTGCGAGGTCTCGTTCATGATGTAGGCGGCGGGCTCGTTGAATGTGACCCACAGTGGGTCCGCCGCGGCATATCGATCGACGACGGAGCGCGCATTGGCGAGCCAGTCCTCGACGATATTCGGATTCGACCAGCCGCCGCGGTCGACCTCCCAGCCCGGATACACCCAGTGATCGATGGTGAGCATGGGGCGCATTCCGGCCGCCGTGATCGCGGCGATCACATTGTCGTAGAACCGAAGTCCGGCCTCATCCCATTCGCCCGGTCGCGGCTGCACACGCGCCCACTCGATCCCGATCCGGTAGACCTTGACGCCCAACTGCGCGGCCAGATCGATATCCGACCGGTAGCGATGGTAGAAGTCCACGGACTCGAGATATGGGTCATCCGTCTTGCCCGCGGCCACGTACCGGGACCAATTACTATCCGGCGCATAGCCTTCGGACTGATAACCCGATGCGGCCACACCCCAGAGAAAGTTCGAACCGAGCGGCTGTACCTGTGCGGGCGGCGCGGGCTGTGCCATCGCCGGCGTCGGACCGCCTGCCATAACGGCGGTGCTGGCCGCCAGTGTGATGAAGATTCGGCGGCTGGTCAGGGATCGCATCGAACTCCTGCTTCCTGGAAGGTGACGGGCGCTCGTGGACCTCCGGCGCATGCGGGTCGGGCGGGACCACGCGACGAGAGTAACTGGTCGGTCGTCTTCTATCGGGGAGGGTGCGGTTGTCGATTGGACCCGGTGGCATCCGGAGCGCGAGGTCCTGCGCCAGGGGAGTGGGGGTTGTGCGGTTGTGGTGTGCCAGGCAGGGGAGCGCGGAAACAAACTGGGGCACCAGGGGGTTCGCAGAGCTCATGTCGAGGTGGTGATGACGGGCCGCTCCGAGGTGAAGGGGATCAGGCATCCACCAGAATTACATGTAGGTAGGTAGATATGCGCATCTATTTATGTAACCTTTCATCCCTCAAACCATGTACAACTCACCTACCAAAGAAAGCGCAACACCCAGCACACACGCCCTGCCTCGAAGGGAGGGTGGCGGGACTCATTGCGCTACAGGGACATCGAGCTCCTGGTTGATGAGTCGAGCGTGCTACTGGAACTCAGCGAGTTCCGGAAGGCCGGGTTGCCGCTTGACTTCGAGCGCGCTCTAAAACCTAGCGTGGGTCACATGGCAGCAATATTGATCACCGGAGCGAACAAGGGTCTCGGCTTCGAGACCGCCCGCCAACTCATTGCCGCGGGCCACACCGTCTACCTCGGCAGTCGGGACGCCGAACGCGGTCACCGCGCCGCCGCGGAGTTGGGCGGGCGGGCAGTCCAACTCGATATCACCGACGGTGCTTCCGTCGCGGCCGCAGTGCAGACCATCGAGGCCCACGGCGGTCTGGATGTGCTGATCAATAATGCCGGTATCCAGGCGGAGATGACCGACCGCAGCGATGTCATCGGCGCTGCGGACCTCACGGCAGACGTAATGCGAAAGACCTTCGACACGAACGTCTTCGGTACGGTGCGTGTCCTGCACGCCTTCCTCCCGCTGCTGCAGCGTTCCGCCGCGCCGGTCGTGGTCAATGTCAGCAGCGGTCTGGCTTCACTGACAAGGGTCTCGACCCCGGGCACTCCGGCATACGCCTATCCGGGCATCGCTTATCCGGCATCGAAGACCGTGGTCAACATGCTCACGGTGCAGTACGCGAAGGCGTTCCCGAATGTCCGGATCAATGCGGTCGAGCCCGGTTTCACCAAGACCGATCTCAACGGGAACACTGGTACTCAGACGGTCGAGGAGGGCGCGGAGATCATCGTGCGCATGGCGCAGATCGGTCTCGATGGACCCACCGGAAGTTACGTTGATGCCGAAGGCGCGCTGCCCTGGTGATCGACCACAGCCGTGGCGACGATGTACCCCTTGGGATCGCGCCATGTGCATCCCGGATGGTGGGTGAACCAATCCGCGATGTCCTCGCGCAGATCGTTCAGAATCGCTTGCCGCCGCGGATGATTCGGCGTGACGCCGTAGAATGTGAACAGCGCCTCGGCGAAGCGCACCAGCGGATCCGGGGTATCGAAGACGAGCGCATTATCCGATCGCTGGATCCGCACCTCGCCGAAAACTTCGGACATCAGCTCCGGCAAGGTATCGGAGTCGACGGTCACCGCATCGCCTACGCCGAGGCCGTAGGTCGCGGCATGCGCGGCCACGAGTTCGGTGGTGTATGGGTAGGTCCCGGGATGATTGACGACCACGGCAACCGTCCCGCCGGGCTTGGTCGTGCGCCGGAATTCCCTGAGCGCGGCGACCGGATCGGCGAGGTGGTAAAGCATATGCCGCGCGGTGAGCGCATCGAAGCTGTTGTCGTCGAACGGGATCCGGTCCGCACTGCCGAATACGCCGCGCACCCCGGGTACAGCATTGGCGGCGGCGACCATCGCGGGGGAGGTGTCGATGCCGACCAGCGCACCCTGGTGACCATTGCCGGCGAGGTGGGCGAGGAATCGGGCGTCGCCGCAGCCGATATCGGCTAGATGTTCGGTGCCGGTGAGTTCCAGCGCGGTCAGCACATTGGCGGCGGGGTCGTCGGGACGCTCCGAATAGCGCTCGTGGGTGTCGATCCGCACCTTCAACGGTGTCGGATCGGCATATTCGGCATCGAGACGGTAGCTGCACATCGCGGTCGTCCTTCGGTCCAGTTGGCCGGTGGTTGACCAGGTCGCCGGTTCGGCGATCGGGTCCGCGGGCTTTCCGGCGGTGAGCGTACCTCCCGAGGCGGTGCGCGGCGTTCCCTTTGGTGGGGGCGACTACGAATCGTCCGACCGTCCAGTGGTGACGGTGGTGAGCCGCGGCGTGATCGGTGTGGTCTCGATCGGGTCGCGCATATCCTCGGTGCCCGGGCGTTCATCGTCCAGAATAGGTTCGCCGAGTCCGATTTTCTCCTGGACACGCTTCATCCATGCCGGTGCCCACCAGCAGTCGTCGCCGAGCAATTTCATGACCGCCGGTACCAGCAGCATGCGCAGCACAGTCGCGTCGATGAACAATGCGGCGATCATGCCGTAGGCGATGTATTGCATCATCACCAGATCGGAGAAGGCGAATGCGCCGGTCACGACCAGGAGGATCAGTGCGGCGGCGGTGATGATGCGGCCGGTGTGCGCGGTGCCGGTGCGCACCGCTTCGCTGGTGCTCGCGCCCTTGGCTCTGGCCTCGACCATGCGGGAGAGCAGGAAGACTTCGTAGTCGGTGGACAGGCCGTAGATGATAGCGATGATCAGCACAAGCACATTCGACTGGATCGGCTGCGGGGTGAAGTTCAATAGTCCTGCGGCGTGGCCGTCGACGAAGATCCAGGTCAGGATGCCGAGGGTGGAGCCGAGGCCGAGCGCGCTCATCAGTGCGGCCTTGATCGGCAGCACCAGCGAGCCGAAGCTGAGGAACATCAGCAGCGTGGTTACGAACAGGACCAGGGCGATCATGACCGGGATGCGGTAGAGCAGTGCGTCGATGCTGTCCTTCTGCATGGCCGGAATGCCGCCGACGTACATGCTGACGCCGTCGGGAAGTTCCATCTTGCGCAGGTATTCGATGGTTTCCCCGCCTTCGTTGGGGTTCACCAGTGTTGCCTTGGCGCGGTAGACGTTGTCCTGGGTCAAGGATTTGGACGGCATCTCGAACTGACTGGCCAGCCCGGGTGCGTGTCCGGCTGCGCGCCATGCCGCACCGACCGGCGCGCTGTTTTCGGCGACGAAGACCAGTTCGATGGGATCGGTTCGGCGTTGCGGGAAGAAGGTGTCGATCTGTTCTTGTGCGACGCGAGTCGGGTTGTCCGGTGGCAGATATCGCTCGCTGAAGCCGCCGAAGATGAGATTCTTGACCGGGAGGATCAGCAGGAAGAGCACGATGACCAGTGGGATCGCGACGGTGAGTGGTCGCTGCATCACCCAGCGGGTGGTCTTGCCCCAGAAATCGTTCTCGATTTCTTGGGCGGTCTTGCTTCTTCGGAACCGTTTGAACCCCAACATATCCACGCGTGGACCGAGGACGGCCAGGCTGGCGGGCAGGATGGTGATGGCGGTTAAGGCGGCCAGTAGTACGGTCGCGATTGCGCCGTAGGCCATGGATTTGAGGAAGCCCTGGGGGAACAGCAGCATGCTGCCGAGGCTCGCGATGATCATGGTCGCGGAGAACACGACGGTGCGTCCCGCGGTGACGACGGTTCGGCGCACCGCGGTGCGGGTGTCGTAGCCTGTGGCGAGTTCCTCGCGGAACCGGCTCACGATGAATAGGCCGTAGTCGATCGCCAGGCCCAGGCCGATCATCGATAGTACCGAGGAGACAAACGAATTCACCTCGGTGAAGCGGGTCAGGAACATGATGATGCCGGATGCGCCGATAACCGTGAGTCCGCCGACGAGCAGCGGCAGCGCCGCCGCGACGAGGCCGCCGAAGATGAAGAACAGCAGTACCGCGACGGCGGGGATGGCCAGGACTTCCATGCGGTGCACATCGTCGGCCATGGTGTCGTTGAGGGTGCCTGCCACTGCTTGCAGGCCGCTGACCTGTACATCGATGCCGGGTATCGCGAAGACGTTCTTGACTTTCCGGAAGTTGCGCACGGAGTCGGTGTCGTTATCGCCCGCGATGGCGATTGCTGCCACGGCGCGCTTCTTGTCCTCGGTGGCCGCCTTCGCGCCGCTGATCTTCGCGCCGTCGACGCGCCAGTAGGACGCGTTGATGCCAGTGATCTCGTCTGGGTACTTGTGCGGCAGGCTGTTGAGATTGTCGATGATCGGCTGGCTGAATTCCGGATCGTCGACGGTCTTTCCGTCGGGTGCGGTGTAGAGCACGACGACGTCGAAGTCGTGATTGCGTCCGAAGGCGGCGTCGGCGAGGCGTGCGGCCTGTGCGGATTCGGAAGTGGGATCGTCCATACCGCCGGAGCTGAGGTGGTCCTCGAGTCCGAAGCCGTATGCACCGAGTGCAAGGAGTGCGCCCACTAAGACCGCGAGTACGGCGAAGCGCAACCGATAGACGAGATTCCCCCAGCGCGTGAACATCAGCGGGCTCCTTGCCAGCGGGAAAATTGGTGTGCTGCTTGCTTTGCCGCGTTGATCGCCAAGGGGCTGCATCCTTTCCGGGGGTGCACGCTCGATGTGCCTGTAATCAAAGGTACAGACCGGTATGAAGTGCTAGTGTTTCAGAAATGATGCCGCGGCGTGCGCGGATGTGACGCGGATTGCATCGACTGCCGAAGTGTTCGAATCGTGCCGACTGGCAGCCGGTGCAGACTTGCGGGCTATGAACTCCGCTGGGGCGTGATCGTGAGGTCGGTCGGACCCAGGATCTTGCCGAGAGTCCTGGCGAGCGTGTGCAATTCGTCTGGGTCGAGCTTGTCGGCGAAGCATCGCTCGATGCCCGCGTGGTAGCCGGGCGCGGCCGCGTGCAGACGCTCGCGACCGGCATCGGTAATGGCGACGAATGCGGACCTGCCGTCGTCGGGATTGGATTCGCGCGCGACCAGACCCGCGGCTGCCATCTCGGTGACGAGCCTGCTGACTCGAGTGCGACTGAGCACGACACGTTCGCCCAGATCGGTCATGCGCAGCGGTTCGACGCCGTCGAGTTCGAGTAGTACGTCGTACCACGCGAGCGGGAGTCCGAAGTTGCGGCGCAGCTCGGCATCCAAATGCGGGACCAGCTGTGCGTGTACTCGCAGTAGTGCCGACCATGCGTTGCTGGCGGCATGTCGATGCTTCTCCGATTGCGTCACGGCCCGATTCTAACCACTTGCGTGCACCCGCACGCATATAATAGCGTGTGCACGCACATAAATTGTGCGCCGTCAGGAAGGAAATCTCATGAGCACAGTCATCGCCCGTGACGAACTAGCCGCCGCGATCGAGGCAGGTACGGTGACGGTCCTGGACACCCTCGGTGCGGGCTACTACGAGAAGGCACATCTGCCGGGCGCTCTCACCCTGGTCGAAGCTGATGTGGAATCCCGAGCCGCGCGGTTGCTTCCGGACCAGCACGCACCCATCGTGACCTACTGCTCCAACAGCGCCTGCCGCAACAGTGAGGTCGTCGCCGTCAAATTGCGCGCCCTCGGTTATACGAATGTCCGTGCCTACCGCGCGGGTATCCAGGACTGGACCGAAGCAGGCCTGCCGATCGAATCCGAATCCTGAGTCCGGTTGATGTGCGGTCGGCGTGCACCCCGACCGCACTTCGGATCGGGTGGCAGTCGGGACACCGCGCCGACGCATTCTCGACGAGACGATGCGCGGTCTTGTGCCTGGTAGGGGATCAGCGGATGATCGGAGAAGTAAGAATTTCTGGTCGGGGGCATCATCATCGTCGATCAGTCAGGAAACATTCTAATGACCACCAGAATTGCCACGGCGATCGCCGCGATCGCCATCACCGTATCTGTTGGCGCTCTCGCCGCCCCGGCGGCATCGGCGGAGCCGGTTACACCTGCGTTCGGTTCGGTCGCTTTCTGCTTGAATGTCCCGCTGGGTCCTTTCCTCAGCTTCAGCGTCTGTATCTGAGATCGCCGGGCGGGCATAAGCCGCGGACCAGCGCGGCGTTGCTGAACAAGTGAACCTGTCGGTGGGCCGGGCTACCGTGGGGTGATGGCCGCGCATCTGACGCACTGGGGAGTGTTCGAAGCCGAGAGTGATGGGCAGCGGTTGACCGCGGTGCGTCCGTGGCGCGGGGATCCGGAGCCGACGGCGCTGATCGAGAATGTGGCCTCGGCACAACATCATCCGACGCGGATCGATCAGCCGTATGTGCGACAGGGATGGTTGGAGCGCGGGCCGGGTGCGCCGGGGCGCGGTGATGAGCCGTTTGTTCCGGTGTCGTGGGAAACCGCAGTGGAGTTGGTGTCTGGTGAACTGAATCGGGTGTACGGCGATTACGGCGCGGAGGCGGTGTACGGCGGGTCGTACGGATGGTCGAGTGCTGGGCGATTTCATCACGCGCAGAGTCAGGTGCATCGGTTTCTGAACTGTCTCGGCGGTTATGTCCGTAGTGTGCACAGCTACAGTCTGGGAACCTCGCAGGTGCTGTTGCCGCACGTGATCGGCTCGATGGGGCTGTTCGAGGGGCACGCGACGGCGAAGAGCGTGCTCGTCGAGCACACGCAGCTGGTGGTGGCCTTCGGTGGGCTGTCGCCGAAGAACTCCGCGGTGTCGCCCGGTGGTGTGTCGCGGCACAACACCAGGACCTGGATCGCGGCCGCCCGGGCGCGCGGGTGCCGATTCGTATCGATCAGCCCACTGCGCGATGACATTCCAGTGGAGGCCGCGGCCGAGTGGATCGCCCCGCGCCCCGGTAGCGATACGGCGCTGATGCTGGCACTGGCACAGGTGTTGGATGCGGATGGGTTGGCGGACAAGGAGTTTCTGGATCGCTACACCGTCGGGTACGAGCGGTTCATCGGCTATGTGCGCGGCGAATCCGATGGCGTTGTCAAGGATCCCGCGTGGGCGGAAGCGATCACCGGGGTGTCGGCCGAGCGGATCCGGTCGTTGGCGCGCGAGATGGCCGGCGCGCGCACGATGCTCAATGTGAGTTGGTCGTTGCAGCGTGCCGAGCACGGTGTGCAACCGCTGTGGCTCGGGGTGGTGCTTGCGGCGATGCTGGGCCAGATCGGCCTGCCGGGTGGGGGATTCGGGCACAGTTACGGGTCGTGCGCTCATGTCGGTGATCCGGCGCGCGGGCAGTCGGTGCCGAGGTTTCCGCAGGGCGGCAATGATGTTTCGACGTTCATTCCGGTCGCCAGAATCGCCGATATGCTGCTGAATCCGGGGGAGCCGTTCGATTTCAACGGTATGCGGTTGGTGTATCCGGATATCAAGTTGGTGTACTGGTGCGGCGGGAATCCCTTTCACCACCACCAGGATCTGGCCCGGCTGCATACGGCGTTCACCCGGCCGCAGACGGTGGTCGTGCACGATGCGTTCTGGACCGCGACCGCGCGCCATGCCGATATCGTCCTCCCAGCGACCATGAGCATCGAACGCGACGACTTCGGCTCCGGGCAGAACGATCGCGAATTCTTCCCGATGAAGGCGCTCACCCGGCCGCACGGCGCATCCCGTGACGACTACGCGATCTTCGCGGAATTGGCCGAATACATCGGTGTGGGTAAGGAATTCACCGAGGGACGCACCGTCGAGGACTGGTTGCGGCACCTGTACGAGCAATGGCGTGCGGGGCTCGACGATCCGACGGTGCCGAAGTTCGAGCAGTTCTGGAACAGTGAGTCGTTCACGGTTGCGGTGCCCGACCCGGAGCAGGTGCTGTTCGCCGATTTTCGTGCGGATCCGGACGGTTGTCCGCTCACCACGCCCAGTGGCAAGATCGAGATCTTCTCCGCGACGATCGATGGGTTCGGATATGCCGATACCCCTGGTCACCCGGTGTGGTTGGAACCGGAGGAGTGGCTGGGTGCCGCGACGCGGTTCCCGCTGCAGCTCGTCGCGAATCAGCCGCGCGCGAAACTGCACAGCCAGCTCGATGTCGGCGCACACAGTCGATCGGTGAAAATCGCTGGGCGGGAACCGGTGCGGTTGCATCCCGACGATGCTGCGGCGCGCGGTCTACGAGATGGCGATATCGTGCGGATATTCAATGATCGGGGCAGCTGTCTGGCCGGGCTGGTCGTCGACGACGCGGTCCGGCCGCAGGTCGCGCAGCTGTCCACGGGTGCCTGGTATGACCCGGATCCGGCCGATCCCAGCTTCTGTCGGCACGGCAACCCGAATGTGCTCACTGCGGATCGTCCGGCGTCGACGTTGAGTCAGAGCTGTGCGGGACAATTGGCGCTGGTCGAGATCGAGCGCTACACGGGTGCGCTACCGGATGTGGCCGTTGTTCGGCCGCCGGTCACGGTGGAGCGGGTTTCGTGATGACGCGGGTGAGGCTGGTCTCAACGGGTGGTCCCGGCTGTGGTCCGATGCGCGATTTCTGTCAGGATTTCGAATTATGGTGTCGAATCCGTTGCCCGCGGTAGCTCGCCGGATCGCGCAGAAGCGCTGGGTCATGCGCACGGCGCCGATAGTGGTGCGGCTGGAGCGGTTTGTGCGGCGGGTCAGTCGTGGCCGCCGCGGTGTGCTCGATCTGGCGGGTTTGCCGTCGATCGAGCTCACCGTCGCGGGTCGCAAAACTGGGATCCCGCGCACCACATCGCTGCTGTATGTGCCGCGCGGTGACGACTTGCTGCTCGTGGGCTCCAACTGGGGCAGCCCCAAGCACCCGGTGTGGTCGACAAATCTGCGGGCGGCCGATACCGCCATCGTCCGGCTCGAGGGTGAGCGGTTCGAGGTGACCGTCAACGAGGTCACCGGTACGGACCGCAAACGCGCCTGGGATCTGGCGGTCGAGTTCTGGCCGGGCTACGAAATGGAGTGCGAGCTGTCCGGCGGGCGGACCTTCCGTATTTTCGAGTTACGCCGCAACTGAATTCACTTCGTGGCAGGCACGATCGGCGCGCCCGGATGCGGGATCGGCGCTGGTGGGGTCAACGCGGCGGCAGGCGAGCTCTGCTTCGCGGGTGGAGGCGGCGCGGCCGGTGTGAGCAGCGGCGGTGCGGCCGGCCCGGGGACGATGACCCGAGACTTGTCGGGGGTCGGCTCGGTGCAGTCGGGGGCATCGGAATCGCCACAGGTGGCGGGCACGATCGGGGCCGCGTGGGTGACGGTCGAGAGTGCGCTCGTGGCGATCGCGAAGACTGCGGCCGTAACCAGGACGGCCCGGCGGGATGCGACGGACATGGCGATCACAACCAGATCGGATCGCCGTACACCGCGACCGAATTGTCGGCGGCATCGGTGGAAATGGTCGCGATCACATACGAGCGCAAGCTGACCGGGCCCATACAGGCATCGATTTTGATCTGCACCTGGTCGGTGGTGATCGAACCATGCGGTCCGGCAAGGGCTTTGGTGCCGAACGGGATGGTCGTGATCGTGCCCGGTTTGAAGGTGGCCGATACGCTGGGTAGTGCCGCGGCCCCGACACCGACGCTCAGGCCGGGAGTTGGCGCGACCATCACATTCACATTCGGCCCGACCGACGCCGCCAGCCCGAGTGAGATGCCGTTGGAAACATCGATCTGGCAACCGATTTGGTAACCCAGCGTGAGTGTGCCCGAGTTGACCGATACACTGCCCGTGCCGGTGATATCGGCAGCCGCGCGCACGCTGACGAAGCCCTCTCGCGTGAAGGCGGTGTCGGCGAGGTCAGGAACTCGATCGAGGTTTTCCGCGGATTTGGTGACTGTCAGCTGCCAGCCGTCCTCGGTGGTGACCGTGCGGGACTGATCCTGCAGTGCGTCCGCCGAAGCCGATTGTGCTGGAACGAAACTCAGCACCCCTGCGGCCAGTAGGCATAGCGGGACGGCGGTCGAGCTATTCATATTGTCGGTCTCCTCGCTCACGTTGCAGTCGAACGATATCCGACGCCGGAGGGGACATCCGTCGACAGGTCGCTTGTCCAAAACGGTGCGTGGTCGCTATCGCGGCGCGCAGAATCCGGATATGCGATTCCATGCCTTCAGCGACGATGTGCTCGCCGACCACGATGCGGTGACGATTGCGAAACTGGTACGTCGAGGGGAGGTCGGCGTGGCCGAGGTCGCCGAGGCGGCGCGAGTGCGGGCCGCGCAGGTCGATCCGACTTTGCGTGCCCTTGTGGTTTCGGCGGAATCCGCGCTGTCGGCGGGTGATCCGGATGCGCCGCTGTTCGGTGTGCCGACGTATGTCAAGGACAACACCGATGTGCGGGGGCTGCCGACCAATTACGGCACCGCGGCGTTCGTCGGGCGGCCCGCCGCGAACGACGGGCCGTATGCGAAACAGTTTCTGAGTACCGGGATGTCGGTGTTGGGCAAGAGTCGACTACCGGAGTTCGGTTTGAACGCGAGTACCGAATTCGCTGCGGCCGAACCGACACGCAATCCATGGCATACGGACTATTCGCCGGGCGCGTCATCGGGTGGTGCGGCCGCGCTGGTGGCCGCGGGTGTGGTGCCGATCGCGCACGGCAATGACGGTGGCGGCTCGATTCGGATTCCGGCCGCGTGTTGCGGTCTGGTCGGCTTGAAGCCGAGCCGAGGACGGCATGTCGATGGTCCACAGGCGCGTTCGATGCCGATCAATCTGGTCTCCGAAGGTGTGCTCACTCGATCGGTGCGCGATACCGCGACGTATTTCGCTGCGGCCGAACGGCATTGGCGCAATCCGAAGTTGCCGCCGGTCGGTCTGGTGGAGGGACCGGCACGGCGGCGGTTGCGGATCGGAGTGATCGCCGATTCCATCACCGGTACCGAAACCTGCCCGCAGACCCGCGCTGTAGTCGACGACACCGTCGCGCTGCTGGAGAAGATAGGGCATGAGGTAGTTCCGATCACCTTGCCGGTCTCGCAACGCTTCGTCGACGACTTCACCACCTACTGGGGGCTTTTGGCATTCCTGATCGAGGCCGGCGGGAAACTCGCGATCGATCCGCGGTTCCAGCCGGGCGATCTGGATGCGTTCACCCATGGACTCGCAGCGATGTATCGCAAGTCCATGGCGCGTACACCGGCCATCCTCTATCGCCTGTCGCAAGTGCGTCGCGCCTACGCGGGTATGTTCCGCGACCACGAACTGATTCTCTCGCCGGTCCTTGTTCACACCACTCCGCGACTCGGGCACCTGAGCCCGACCGTCGCCTTCGACGAACTCTTCGCCCGCCTGATCTCCTGGGTCGCCTTCACCCCGTTGAACAATGTCGCAGGCACGCCCGCGATCTCACTGCCCATGGGTGCCTCCAGCGAAGGTCTGCCGATCGGCATGCAATTCTCCGCCGCCCACGGCGACGAACGCACCCAGCTCGAAATCGCCTTCGCCCTCGAATCCGAACGCCCCTGGCGACGCATCCAGGACTGAACTACCCGGGAATCGCGCGCCAATCCTCGGCGAAGGGCCCCGCGCGGCGCGCGACCATGTCCAATGCCTCTGCACACGCGCCCTCGATCGCATGCTGCCACTGCTCGGGCACCAGCCCGAGCCGAATGGCGAGTGCGTATTCGTCCTGGTCCTTCCAGCGATAGCTCAGATCCGGTTCGACAATGAGATCCAGGTGCAGATCGCTGGTGTCGACACCGTCGGCGGACCGTGTGAACGGCAATTGGAAATTGACGTACCACCACAGGAATTTACTGTGCTCATCCCATGTCGGGACAATCGCAAAATAACGATCGGCGTACATGATCGCGACCCGCGTGGTTCGCTGCCACACCCACCTCCCCATCTCCCACTCTCGCCGGGCATACGCTTCCAGCAACCGCCCCCGCGCCCCCCGATCGCCTTCCCGCATGGACCTGATCCACAACTCCGGCCCCACCCCCTCGGTCCCCGGCGTCAACAACACCCGCAACTCGTCCCCCCGATCCACCACCACCCGCTGCGGCCACTCGGTAAACGGCCGCCCAAAGATCATGTCCCGCACGAGAATCGTTCGACCCACAGCGAAAGGCGTCACCGTACCAGCCTAGTCCGCCGCTTGGTGACTCAGTCGGTATCGGTGGCGGCGAGAACCGACAAACTGGTGCGCCCGGGGGCGAGGGCCACGAAGGCGATATCCCAGGCGACCCGGCGGATGCTCGCTGACCACGACACCTCGCAGCACGATCTCGTGCAGCAGACACGCACGCAGTTCCTCGGAGATCGCCCCGGCCACACCGGCTCCGGCGAAAGCCGCCACCGCATCCTCGGTCGACAGGCTGGAGGCTCGGAAGGACTGACCGTCGGACAGGTGTGGGGCGCTGCCGATGCGGGGCGTAAGGCTGCTGGACCGGTATGCCGACGCTCGTCGGTCCGGCCGCGCAGCTCATGGCCGACCAGTTCCTACTGCGGTCCAAGGATTGGCCGAGTTGTACCGTCGACAGGGCTTCATCCTGATGCCCCCCCGGAGCACCACCGAGTTCGTGCAGTGGCTGGGCGGATTCCCGGGCGGGCCGCCGCCACTGGCCGACGAGACGTTCTTCTACCGGTCCTGACCACCGACAGCTTCGGCCCGACCCCCTGAGCGCGACTTTTCGCGTCGCTGGACCCCATGTGCCGCCCCGACCAGCGCTAGAGGCCGAGTTTGGTGACGGCGTTGTCTTCCAATGGGTTTGCGGTGCGAATGTAGTTGTGGACAGTGCGTGGGTTGGACCAGCGGCCCTGGCGCATGATTTCGCGGTCGCTGGCCCCGCCGAGGGCGGCTTGGGTGGCGAATCCCGCGCGCAGTGAGTGTCCAGAGAAGAGGTCGGGGTCGAGGCCGGCGCGTGCGGCATAGCGTTTGACGAGTTCGGCTATGGCGCGCCCGGACATGGCGTCGGTGCCGATGCCGCCGTGGCGGGTGATGGTGGGAAACAGTGGGAGGGTGTCGTTTTCGGCGAGGGCGGTGCCCTGATAGCCGTGGCAGCGGTGGATTTCCGCAGGCGGCGAAGATGCGTCGGCGAGCCAGGCGCGCACATCACCGGGTGCGCGATGCACCTCGAGCAACTGGATCCAATCGGCGAAGGCGCAGACTGGACAGGTGTGCGGGCGCTGGCCACGGGGAAGTGCGACGCGCTGTTCGGCGATGCCGGTGGGGTCGGTTTTGGTAGTCGGAAGTTGCACGAGCAGTAGCGGTTCACCGGTGCCGTGGTCGAGATCGACTCGCACATCGGCGATCCGCAATCCGGCAAGTTCGCTGCGGCGCAATGCGCCCGCGAATCCGACGAGCAATGCCAGCGCGTCGCGGCGACGCGCTGGCTCGGTCGGCCATCCCGACTCCGGCAACCCCGCGAGCAGTTGTTCGAGGGTGTGCAGCAGCACGGGGCGTTTGCGTTTGGGCTGCGTGCGACGGGTCCGGCGGATACCGCGCAAGGTCAGTCGAACGACATCGGACCGCGTGGGCGACGGTAATCCGTTGGCGGCGTGCACCGCCGCGATGGCCGCCGCCTTGCGCTCGAGCGTGGCCGCACTGAACGCCCACCGCTGCGCTCCGTCGTCACCGTGACGCAGCGCATCCGCCGCCGCTGCCAGATACACCGCGACATCGAGCGGATCCGCGGGCAGCGCTTGGCGGCCCTCCGCCGCACACCATCCGGCCCACGCGATCCAATCGGTTCGATACGCCCGCAAGGTATTCGCCGACTGTGACGCTTCGAGATACCGCCGCAACGCCCCGGCCTGCTCATCATCGAAACGCTCCCGCACCAACCGCAGCGCCACGGTATCGACCAGCACACTGCGCACTCCACGCCGCAACTCGGTGCGCACCGACTCCGGCACCGTGACAATCGCATCGCCCACCCGCTCGCTCCCATCCACCCGGCCCGGCTTTCGATGACCAAGACTATGCGTTCTGCGGGGATTTCCGAGCGGCCGCAACGCGCGTCAGTCGGGTAGTGGTACCAGTCGCTGCGCGTCGTCGAACAGATAGGACTCGGCGACACGCGCGGCGGTGAGCGCGGCAAGAGCGGTGGCCGCGAGCAACATGTACATGACCACGATCTGGTAGCGAATGGCGGTGAGGGGATCGACACCGGCGAGAATGAGGCCGGTCATGGCACCGGGCAGGCTGATCAGCCCGACGACCTTGGTCGCGTCGATCGTCGGAATCAGTGCGGTGCGCAGTGCGGACCTGCGATGCGGCAAAAACGCCTCGCGCGCGGAAAGACCCAGGCACAGGCGCGCTTCGATGGCGGGGCGCGCATTGCGGGCATCCTCGTGCAGTCGGCGCAGTGCGATACCGGTGGCTTGCATGGCGGCGGAGACGATCATGCCGCCGACCGGGACAACCACCCGGGCCTGCGTGGAGATCACACCGAGCAGAATGAGGGCGCCGAGCGTGATGGCAGATCCGGTGCCGACCCCGATGGTCGCGGCCCGGCGCGCTCGCGGCACACCTTTGCCACGTCGGCCCGCCACCTGCCCGGCGATCAGCACCATCAGGACCACCCAGGCCAGCGCGCCCGCTAATCCGGTGTGCCGGAACAGGATCAGCAGAATAGCGCCGACCGCGACCAACTGGGCCGCGGCACGGGTTGCGGCGATGAGCAGTTCGCGGGTCAGATGCAGCCGCTGACGGTAGGCGATCGCGGCGGCCAGTGCGACGAGCACCAGCGAGGTCGCCACACCCGGCCAGCCGGGTACGGAAAGCTGTTGTGTCACTGGGGGTTCCGTTCGTCACCGGGGGACAGGCGCCCGTGTCGCAGTGTCCAGCTGTCGTCGGCCACCTCGGTGACGAATGCGGTGTCGTGGCTGACCAGAATGACACCGCCACCGGCCATGGTGTGTTCGCGAATGAGAGTCGCGACCGCAGCGGCGGATTCGGCGTCGAGGGCGGAGGTGGGTTCGTCGAGCAACAGCACCTCGGGTTCGACGGCCAGCGCCCGCGCCAGGCACACCCGCTGGGCTTGACCGCCGGACAGTTCGAGACAGCGCCGATCACGGAAGTCCGGTAAACCGACCCTGGCGAGCAGCGCATCGATGCGATGGGATGTGAGATCGGTGTGGCCGACCCGGATCTCATCGGCGACGATATCGGTCAGCAGCGTCGGTCGCTGTGGCACCAGCCCGATGCGCCGCCGCAGCTCTGGTGCGGGCAACTGGGTGATCGGGGTGTCATCGAGCAGTATTCGGCCGCTACTCGGCTCGTCGAGCCGGTTGAGCAGCCGCAGCAAAGTGGTCTTGCCGGTGCCGCTGGGCCCGACCACCGCCGTGCACCGAGCTTCCGGGAACGTCACGGCGAGATCGGTGAGTATCGACGTTTCGCCGTGGCTCACGCTGACCCGATCCAGACTGATGTTCGGCACCGTCCCACCATTCCTTATCCGCGTGAGTGTTTCCTGACGGGGCCGGAAAATCGGACGGGGCCGAGTGGACGTGTCCTGCGCACATGCCCGACCATGGGCGGATGTCACTCAGCACGCACGACGCCGATCTGTTCGAAAGCACCAGGGGCCGTCTGGAGGCGATCGCCTACCGGCTGCTGGGATCGGCCGGTGATGCCGAGGACGCGGTGCAGGAGGCATTCCTGCGTTGGCAGGCCGCCGACCGGGACTATGTCCAGACGCCCGAGGCGTGGCTGACCAAGGTGCTCACCAATCTGTGCCTCAACCAGCTCACCTCGGCGCGGGCCAGGCGGGAGACATATGTGGGCCAGTGGTTGCCCGAACCGGTGTTCACCGGAGACCGGATGCTCGGGCCGGCCGATACCGTCGAACAGCGTGAATCGGTGTCGATCGCGATGCTTACGCTGATGGAGCGGCTCTCGGCCAAGGAACGCGTGGTGTACGTGCTGCGGGAGGCATTCGGCTACGCGCACAACGATATTGCCGAAATGCTCGAAATCACCGAGGCAAATTGTCAGCAGATCTATCGGCGCGCCAAACAGCATCTGGCCACCGACCGGGCTCGCGTGCAGGTCGACGAGGCCGCCGCCCGCAAGATCGTCGAGGAGTTCCTCGCCGCGGCGGTCAGCGGTCGAACCGAGACACTGATCAGCCTGCTGACCCAAGACGCGATCAGCATCGGCGACGGCGGCGCCTTCATCCCGACCCGTACCAGGCCGCTCATCGGTGCGGTGCGCGTTGCGCGGTTCCTGCGGCTGTCCATCAAGCCGACCGACGGCAAGCGGAACATGCTCGGCGGCAGGCCCGCCATATTTTCTGCGGTCGCCAATGGCGGGCCCGCCCTGGTGCTGGTGGTCGGTGACCGGGTCGTCGGCATCGTGTGCCTCGAGGTGACCGCCGACGGCATCTCGGCAATCCACGCCCAGGTCAACCCCGAAAAGCTCGAGCGCGCCACCCGTCGGTGGGCTAGCTCCGAACACGGAGCACCCGTTATCGAATCCTGGTGACCCACATCACAGTCCACTTCTGTCAGCATTCGGGCCGCTGTCCGGTTCAGGAAGCGAACCCACCGAGACAGGAGTAAGACCATGAAGCACCGCATCGTCGTCCTCGGAGCCGGATACGCCGGAGCCATTACCGCCGGACGCCTCGCCAAGCGGCTGCACCGTGACGACGTCGAGATCACCCTGATCAATGCCGACGCCGAATTCGTCGAACGAGTGCGCATGCACCAGCTCGCCAGCGGACAGGATCTCCCCGCTCGGCCGCTGCGCGAGGTCTTCGCGGGCACCGGCGTGCAGGTCCGGATCGCACGGGTCACCGCGGTCGATGTGGACCGCAAGACCGTCGACCTGACCGGCGAGAACATTGCCTACGACACCCTCGTGTACGCCCTCGGCAGCACCATCGCCGACTATGGCGTCCCCGGCGTCGCCGAGCACGCCTACAACGTGGCCGGCAAGCAGGCGGCGCTGCGGCTGCGGGCACGCCTGAACGAGTTGCGGGCGGGCGAGACCGCGCTGATCGTGGGCGGCGGTCTGACCAGCATCGAAGTGGCCGCCGAAATCGCCGAGGCACGCCCGGACCTCGCGGTCGCGATCGCCGCGCGCGGCGGCGTCGGTGACTGGCTCGACGAGAAGGCCCAGCGCTACCTGCGCGGAGCTTTCGAGCGGCTCGGCATCACCGTCCACGAGCACGCCGACGTCACGCGCGTCACTGCTAACGGCGTGATCACCGGGGCGGGTAGGGACATCCCGGCCCAAATGACCGTGTGGACAGCGGGTTTCACCGTGCACCCGATCGCGGCCGCGACGAATCTGGCGGTGTCCGATTCCGGGCGGATCGTGGTCGATGCCACCCTCCGCTCGGTTTCACATCCCGATGTGTACGCCGTCGGCGACGCCGCGCACGCCGAAGGGGTCGGCGGCAAACCACTGCGGATGGGTTGCGCCACCGCGACCCCGATGGCATGGCAGGGCGCCGACGTCATCGCAGCTCGCTTGACCGGCGGCAAGGTTCCCGACGCCCCGATCGGTTACGCCAGCCAATGCATGAGCCTCGGTCGCCGCGATGGCATCGTCCAGAAGGTGACGCCCGACGATCAGCCCACGTCCACAGTGATCACGGGCCGTATGGGCGCTCGCATCAAGGAACTCATCTGCGCGGCCGCGGCTTGGAGCGTCGCCCACCCGACCATGATGCTGCCCAGCCGTCGCCGCCACCTCATGGCAACCGGTGCCGCGGAGTACCAGTTCGTCACCCGGTGACGCGGCCACCTGAATGCAGTCCGAGCCCGAAGCCACCGATCCGCACGACCACGGACCGGTGGCTTCGGTTGGCGGAGCGAATATTGTTGCGGCAGAGCTTCATTCGCGCGACAGCCGAGCTTCTGCGACTGGTGCGCAGGCATCGGGGCCGGCGTGAACCGAGGGCTATGATGCCTGCGGGCCCAACTGTTCGCTCAGCTGACGGCAGCGCCGAACCACTTCGGCAGCGCGCCGATCAGATCCTGCTGATCGCCACCGACCCACGCCACATGCCCGTCCGGCCGCAGCAGCACCGCGGGCACCGCCAGTTCCTCGCTGACATCGACGACGTGGTCGACCCGATCCGCCCAGCCTGCCACCGAGAGCTGGCCGGTCTGGTCGAGCAGCAGTCCACGGCCACTGCGCATCAACTCGTAGAGGCGTCCCCGATTCAGCTTCACATCCCGCAGCCGTCGACCGAGCAATTCGTGCCCCGCGCCGAAGTCGTAGCGCACCCCGATCGCAATGATCTGCTCGAGCAGATACCGGTTCACCTCATCGAAGTCCATCAGTTTCGCCACCAGTCGGCGCGCTGCCTGAGCACCCGGCTCGAGCGACATCAGCTCCGTCTGCGCCCGGGTGTTCTCGAGCACGTCGGCGGCCACCGGACGGCGTTCGGTCTCGTAGCTGTCCAGCAGCCCCTGCGGCGCCCAGCCGTCGATCTCGGCGGCCAGTTTCCAGCCGAGATTGAATGCGTCCTGGATGCCGACGTTGAGGCCTTGCCCGCCCATCGGCGGATGGATGTGCGCCGCGTCGCCGGCCAGCAGCACCCGGCCGACGCGGTATTGCTCGGCCAAGCGGGTGGCGTCACCGAAGCGCGAGAGCCAGCGCGCCGAATGTGCGCCGAAGTCGGTGCCGGCGAGCTCTCGGAACTGCTGTTTGAGCTCCTCCAGAGTCGGTGGGACCCGGGGGTTCTCGGCCACACCCGCGGCGGGCGCGACGAGACGGTACACCCCGTCTCCGAGGGGCGCGGCACCGAACCGCAGCTGGGTCTTGCGGACTTCGGCCACGACTGCGGCTATCTCCTCCGGCGGCGCGGTCAGCTCCACCTCGCCCAGTAGCGTCTCGATCCGGGTTGGCTCGCCGGGGAAGTCGACGGCCAGCTGTTTGCGCACCGTGCTGCGGCCGCCGTCGCAGCCGACGAGGTACCGCGAGCACAATTGCGTGCCGTCGGCAAGTTCGACGCTCACCCCGTCATCGTCCTGACTCAGCCCGACCACTTCGCAGTTGCGGCGGATTTCGACGCCGAGTTCGGTGGCGCGCTCGATCAGCAGGCGCTCGGTAACGGTCTGCGGAATGGACAGCACGAACGGATACGTGGTGTCCAACCCTTCCGGTTGGGGTTTCACGATGCCCGCGAAGAAACCGCCGAGCGGGTACTGCTTCCCGAGCGCGAGGACCTTGTCCAACAGGCCGCGCTGATCCATCAATTCGACGCTGCGCGCATGCATGCCGAGCGCGCGCACAACCTTGGTGGGCTCCGCATCCTTCTCTACTACGAGCGCGTGCACGCCGCGCATGCGCAGCTCACTGGCCAACATCACGCCGGTCGGTCCGCCGCCGACCACAATCACATCGATCATCAAAACCCCTCACTCGACCAAGTTGCATTTCCCACCGGCGGTTCGACATCCCCGCGAGACCAGTACTCATTTCCGCAGGTACTGGCTTCGGCAGGAGATTCTGCAGCACGACCCGGGTCTTGCCGCAAGACCCCGGGTGCGCTATATGTTGAAAGGGGCGAGGAGTGAATACCCGTTTCAGCCCTGGGCGACCACTCGGGTCGGGGTGGGCCGCAAGACGGAGGCGGTTGTCGCGGGAGCGGGGAAGGCGTCGGGATCCTGTCCGTAGTGGCGGACGCAGCGTTCGAACAGCGCGAGGTCGGGTTCGATCGTCGCGGTCGCGCGAATCTCCAGGGTCCGGCCGGTTCGGGGGCTACATCCAAGCCGTCCGCGCGATGCAGGCCGCGGTTTCGCCGACGTGCTGACCATGACCTTCCGCACCGCGAAACCCCTGGAAGCCCCGCCGCACCCAGGCCTACGCCAGTTTCCTCGAACTCATCGCCCGCGCCGGAGCCGGGGGGAGTTTTCCCGGCCTCGATCGAGCCGGACGGCCGGACTGGGAACCCTTCTCCCGCTGGTTGTTTCAGCTCGTGAGGTCCAGGGTGTCGAACTGGTGGGCGGACCAGATGCGGCGCGAGGTCTCCTCGGGGTAGGGCTGGGTGGTTGGTTCGGCGTCGTAGACGCGGGTGGTTCGTGTCTGTGGATCGTAGGGTGCCCAGCCGGGTTTGCCAGTCGTCGCGAAGCGCACCCAGTCGGTGCGAATGTGGTGAGCGACGGGGGTGATTTCGTTCGCGGCGTTCGGATGGGCGCAGGGGTGGGCGCGCACCTCGTCGGGGCTGAGGGTGCCGAAGATGAGCAGGAAGTCCAGGGCGTGCGAGGCGCCCTGTTCGGAGTTGAAGCTCCAGGCCAGTTCGTAGAACCATACGGGTCCGCCACCGGCGTGCGCGGCGTCGGCGAGGTGCAGACTCGGCATCCGAAACAGCCAGTCGGAGTTGAGAACCTCGAATCGTTGCCCTGGTGTGGCGTCCGGGTAGGCGGTGCGATAGCGCCCGCTGCCATCTGTGCCGGGTGTGAGGTGGTCGAATGCTGCGGTTATGCGCGCATCGGTTGGCTCGCCGCCGGGCCGAGACGTGTAGAGCCGGTATTCGTCACGGGTGTGGCCGATGAGCAGGTCGATGTCGCGTGCGGCGCCGTCCACGAGCGCACGCCACGGTGCTCGCGGCAGAACCTCGGTGTCGACGACGGGGGAGAACGGTGTCGGCGTGAGCGCCATAGGACCCCAGATATCAACGAATTCCGGCATCTTCCGGATCACCGCGTCCGTCGCGTCGGTCAGTGCGCGCGGCGGGAAACGGGCCAAGTCGCGGACGGTGGCCTTGGCCCCGAGTTGCACGGCGATGGTGGTGGAGATCGCGGCGGCGAGCCGTTCGGAGAAGTAGGTACCCGGCATGCTCTGACTGATCGCCCGTCGAAATAGCCCGGCTGCCGTCGGCATGACAAGCAGCGCGGCAATGCACGCTCCGCCAGCGGACTCGCCGAAAACGGTGACATTGGCTGGATCGCCACCGAACCGGGCGATATTGTCCTGAACCCATCGCAGCGCGGCGATCTGGTCGAGAATGCCGCGGTTGTGCGGGGCTCCGGTGATGTGGGCGAAGCCGTCCGCACCGACGCGATAGTTCATGCTGACCACCACCACACCGGACCGAGCGAGAGTCGCACCGTTCTGGTGCGGATTCGCGGAATTGTTCTCCAGGTATGTGCCTCCCTGGATCCACACCATCACCGGCAGCCTCACGGCGCCGAGGTCGGGTGACCAGACATTGAGCGTCAAACAGTCGGCGGAACCGTCCTCGACACTGCCGGACACCGACGACATCACCGAACCCGTATGGGCCACTTGAGGAACCGGTGGACCGAACTCCAGCGCGTCACGGACGCCATCCCACCGCTGCGCCGGAACAGGAGCGCCGAATCGACGTGCGCCGACCGGTGGCTCGGCATAGGGGATGCCCCGAAAGACCGCGACGTCGCTCTCCCACCTGCCACGCACAACTCCGGCAGCCGTGCGGATTTCAGGTTCGAGACTCACTCTGGTACTCGCTTCCCTCGGTAGGTCATCTGCTGACTCATCAACTTGTCGACGAGTACGGGTAGCCCCTGCGCTACCTGACTCGTCGCTCAACCGCACCGGCGGCCACGAACACAACTACCCGTCAGTTTGCACCATCGACCGCGGATCCCATTGGCTCTCAACAGTATTCAGAAGCTAGGAATCTAGGTTCGGGTCGAAACCGGTGGAAGCAACGGCACCCGGTGTCGTGAGTCGCCACGCCCGGCCGTTCCTCAGCCGATATTGCCGCTCGCCCACGGGCGAATTTGTCGGATTGCGGACGGCCCAGCGGCGTTTGATCCGGTCACCTGCGATGATCCGCCAGTGAGTCAGTCCTTCTCCTGCGCGAACTCCGGGATCGCGGGCTGACCCGGGCGCAGCGACGCCGACGGTCAGCGGTCGATGGTGGCCATGTTCGCCTCGTCGTGGCGCTCACCTGCGGCCGGGGTGAGGTTGTTCAGGCGGTCGAGCTGAGCGGTGCTGAGTTCGATGGCGTCGGCGGCGGTGTTTTCTTCAACGCGCGAGACCCGCCGGGTTCCGGGGATGGGGGCGATGTCGTCGCCGCGGGTCAGCAGCCACGCCAGTGCGGTCTGCGCCGGGGTGGCGCCGACCTCGGCGCCGATGGCCTGTACTTCATCGACGATGCGCAGGTTGCGCTGGAAGTTCTCGCCGGTGAAGCGCGGGTTGGTCTTGCGCCAGTCGTCGTCGGCGAAGTCGTCGACGGTGCGGATCTGCCCGGTCAGCAGGCCATGGCCGAGAGGCGAGTAGGGCACGAACCCGATACCGAGCTCCCGCAGCAGCGGGAGGATTTCGGCCTCGATGTCGCGGGTCCACAGAGAGTATTCGGTCTGCAGTGCGGCCACCGGATGTACGGCATGCGCGCGGCGGATCGTCTCGGGGCCGGCCTCCGAGAGTCCGATGTGGCGCACCTTGCCTTCGGCGACCAGCTCGGCCAGCGCGCCGACAGTCTCCTCGATGGGCGTTTTCGGGTCGACGCGGTGCTGGTAGTAGAGGTCGATGTGGTCGGTGCCCAGCCGCAGCAGCGATCCTTCGACCGCGGCCTTCACGTTGCCGGCGCTACTGTCGATGACGCCGGGGCCGCCGCCGGCGTGGGAGACGAGACCGAACTTCGTCGCTACCACAACGTCGTCGCGCCGGCCCTTGATGGCCTTGCCGACGATTTTCTCGCTGTGGAAGGGGCCGTAGATCTCGGCGGTGTCGATGTGGGTGACCCCGAGGTCCAGGGCCCGGTGGATGGTGCGGATCGACTCGGCGTCGTCGAGCCCCCCTCCCGTGGTGTAGGTGCCGGCCATGGTCATGGCTCCCAGGCCGATGCGGGAGACATCGAGCCCACCCAGGGATACGTGCTTCATCAGGTTCTCCTTGTCGTGACGGCCGTCAGGCCCGGTCGGTAGTCATGGTCGGTGCTGCTGCACCAGCTGGCGGACCGTGCTTCTCCGACAGCGCCGCAGAGAGGCTGGAGACCAGCCGCGCAAGCCAGCCGCCGTATCCGGGCCATTCGCACTGCCGTGGCAGGTGCATCACCAACAAAACCAGTTGTCACGGGAGTGTGGGAGTCCCTGATGAGGGGGTCACTGACAGGGACCCCCAACCCGGCGGAAGCGCTCGTAGGGTGGAGCCCATGGCAGGAACCAACCGTGACATCCGTGCTGATTTCCGCGCGGAGATCCGGGAATTCCTGGGCACGCGACGAGCCAGGGTCACCCCCGAGCAGGCCGGACTGCCCCTATACGGCGGAGACCGCAGACGGGTCACCGGGCTGCGCCGCGAGGAGGTCGCCCTGCTCTCGGGAATCTCCAGCGAGTACTACACACGGCTGGAGCGTGGCAACGCCACCGGCGTCTCCGAAAGCGTCATCGATGGCATCGCGCGAGCACTCCAGCTCGACGAGGCCGAACGAATCCACCTGCTCGACCTCCTGCGCGGCGCCGGCACAACCCGTCCACCACGCCGCCGGCCCACCCAGCAGCGGGTGCGACCTGCGGTGCAGCGCGTTCTCGACTCAATGAGCGGCACACCCGCGTTCATCCTCAGCGGGCGCGGGGACATCCTGGCCGCCAACCATCTCGGGCGCGCACTGTTCTCGCCGGTCTACACCGACCCCGCGCGGCCGCCCAACAACGCCAGGTTCGTCTTTCTCAGCCCACACGCGACCGAGTTTTTCCGCCACTGGGACGAGGTCGCAGGGGACACGGTTGCCATGCTGCGCGCCGAGGCCGGCCGCGATCTCTACGACCGGCGGCTGACGGATCTGATCGGGGAGCTGTCCACCCGCAGCGAGGACTTCCGTCGCCGCTGGGCGGCCCACAACGTCCGGATGCACACCACCG
Organism: Nocardia sp. NPDC050408; assembly: GCF_044458905.1. Taxonomy (NCBI): domain Bacteria; kingdom Bacillati; phylum Actinomycetota; class Actinomycetes; order Mycobacteriales; family Nocardiaceae; genus Nocardia; species Nocardia sp. NPDC050408. Next base: position 280,769 of record NZ_JBITIL010000006.1, read on the forward strand.
GCGTGAAGCTCCTCCACCACCCGGTCGTCGGCGACCTCGACCTGCCCTTCGAAACCTTCCCACTCGGCGACGGCCCCCGCCAGTTCCTCCTCACCTACACCGCCGAGCCCGCGTCACCCTCGCAGGACGCCCTGAACCTGCTGGCCAGCTGGGCTGCGACCAACGACGACGTCGAGCGCTCCGCGCCGGCCAATGACTCCGAGCCAGCCGATTCGGCCGAGACACCCGACTGAACGACGAGCCACATGGGTCGACAAGTCCGCCGCGAACACCACAACTGACCCACCCGGACAGCACAGCGTTCAGCACCATGCCCAGGCATCTCGACCCGCCAGAACCGCTGGTCGACCTCGGGCGACCAACTCCTGACGCGCGTGTCGAAACCGTAAGCCCGCCCAGCAGTTACCTGCGCGTCCTTCTTTGCTGCTCGGCCTACGGGCCTTGGTTCAGGTCCAGTCGGGAGCAGGCACTGTGGCCGATGCTGACCGAAACCTAGGGTAGGCGACCGACTGTCCGGCCGACTCCCTCCTTCCAGGGCCGCCCTCCCGGGCAAGCCAGATCAGATGACACCCGTCCGTGCGGCAGTCCCGTTCTTGCGCTGGTTGGCATTGAAGCGCGCCTTCTTCTGGCGATTCCCGCACGTGTTCATGTCACACCATTTGCGGGTGCGACTTTGACTGGTATCGAAGAACGCGGCTTGGCAGGTTGGCGATGCGCACAAGGCCAATTTTCCGTCTCGTTCGCCTGCGATGATGCTGATTGCGTCGGCGGCGATCACGCTCAGGGCATCTTCTACGCAGGAAGCCGAGCTAAGCCGCCATTGACGATTGCCCTCGGGCGTCAGGATAGCCGCGGCCCGACCCTGAATGCTGCAGTCATTGATGATTTGGATTGCAGGCGCGGGGAGAGGGTCTTGGATCGCGGCCGCTGTCGCGGCGGCGTGAATTGATTCCCTCAGTTCCCGAGCGAGTTCGAGCTGGGCGGTGGTGCAGGACTCCACGGCTAGGCCGTTCACTGCCAGCCAGTCGACGAGTCGCTGCGGCGTGGGAATGCGTTCCACAGCGTCGCCACACCGCTCCGACAGAGTCCCCGTGAAGCTGGTCGCTAGCACGTTGCCGAGACGAAAGTCAGGGAACCGAGCGCGCATGGAACCACCTTAGCAGGTTGCACGCTGACATCGGTCATGTTAGAACCGTCTTAGCCGGTTCGAGATAAGTCTAAGCCGGTTCCACGATGACCAGGAGGTCTCATGCCCACACATTGTCCAACCAGCGAGGTGCAAGCATTCGAAGCCCACGCAACTGACGCTGACCTCGACGATCTGCGCGCGCGACTGGCCGCGGCGCGGCTACCGGAAGCTGAGACGGTCTATCGCGCCGCGCCCGACCCTCGCCGATGGGAACAGGGCGTTCCTCTCGCCGACCTCGTCGATGTCGTGAACTACTGGCGCACCGGGTACAACTGGCGATCGTTCGAAGAGCGCCTCAACCGGATCGGCCAATTCCGCACGACCATTGATGATCTGGGAATCCACTTCCTGCACCGCCGATCCGGGCGCGCAGATGCCACTCCTCTGATCTTGACGCACGGGTGGCCAGACAGCATTGCTCGGTTCATCGATGTAGTAGACGAGCTGGCAGATCCGAAAGATGCAGACGCGCCGGCGTTCCACGTCGTGGTTCCATCGCTGCCAGGCTTTGGTTACAGCGACAAGCCGGCCACCACCGGGTGGGGAACCGAAAAGATCGCGGCCGCATGGGTGGAACTGATGGGAAGGCTCGGCTACAGCAAGTTTGCAGCCCACGGCGGCGACTGGGGAGGCAATATCACTACGGTTCTCGGCGGCAGGTTCCCGGCGCACATTCTCGGCATTCATACAACGTTCGCGGAGCCGCCGCCCGGATTGACAACGGACAGGCTGACGGCGGCCGAGCGCAAGTGGACCGAGGAAACCCGCGATTTCTGGCGCCACCGCGCGGCATACGCGAAGCAGCAGGCGACCCGACCGCAGACCATCGGCTACTCGCTCGTCGACTCACCGATCGGGCTTCTTGCCTGGATCCTCGACAAGTTCGCCGAGTGGACAGATACCGAAGACAGCCCGTTCGAGACGATTTCCAGAGACCGTGTTCTTGACGACGTCACCCTGTACTGGCTGACGCGGACCGGCGCGTCGGCGGCCCGCATCTACTACGAAAGCCACAACTCGCTCGACCCCGAACTTCGGGTCGACGTCCCGTCGGCACTCACTATGTATCCCCGCGACGTCGAGAAGTGTCCGCGCCCCTGGGCGCAGGAGCGGTACCGACAGATCGTCCGATGGAAGTCGCCCGAAACCGGGGGACATTTCCCGTCGCTGGAGGTTCCCGAGTATTTCGTCAAGGACCTGCAAGAAGGCCTCGCGGCAGTGCTGGCCGCTAATCGGTGAACGTGGCTGGGTGCCGGGATTCGGAATTAGTCCGGGATCTGAGCTGCGCGCCGAATGCTCTGCGCGGCACGGGGTCTCGGTTAAAAGGTTTTGCGGTCGCGTTCGTGGGTTTCTTCCCAATCGTTGTGTGCCCGGGTTGATCGCATAGGGCACTTGGCCCCTGTGCTCAGGTGCCGCCCCCTGGTGCGAGCCCGGGACCGCGGTGGGAACTTATCGGTCGCAGCCGACCCTGCGGAGCGGGGTTGCACGGGCGAGTGGAGGGGCGAGAGTGGGAAGCGCAGGAGGACGGGGAAACTAGAAGTCCCCGATGCGGATGTTCCCCGCCTCGGGGTGAGGGGCCGGCGGCAGCCTGCCACATGTGAATGTGACCGCTGTCTCGCACCCCCGCGCCATGGAGCGCCGTCAGAACCACGCCACATAGCGGTCACATTCTCACGCGCCGTTGTCCGCGCGGGATTCGTTTGCCGGGCAACGACTCTTTGGAATCAGGGTCGGGGGTACCCAGTTTTCGCTGGTTCCGTTGGTGTTTCGTTGCGTATGCGCAAACCAAACGTAAACGGAACTCGTGCAGGCGGATTGCGGGGGCCCGGGGAAGTCTGACCTCCGATAATGTTCACTTATCGGAGGTCAGACTCGGTGGGTTCTCCGGCCGAACATGTTGGGGCGACCTGTATTTCGTTTCGTGGAAATACGTTGGATTCGACGAAACCAACGCTACGATTCCGTGGTGTCCAACGTTTGTAATTACCCCGGATGTGCTCGACCGATTACGCGCGGAGGCGGGCCGGGGCGACCCTCGGAATACTGTGACCATCCGGAGCACACCCGGTGGCGCGCTTGGCGGGAACGGCAACGGCAGCAACAGGAGTCGCAGGCACCGGCGGCTGCTGTCACTGTGACGCAACAGGGGCCGGTGACAGTGGCTCGGCTGCGCGCGGATGAGTTGCTCACGCAATTCCGTGGACTGGCCGATCAACTGGGGAACACGCTGAATGCGGCGGTGGCCGAATTGTCCACGCTGGCCGATCCGGCGATCGCCGAGGCACAAGTGCAGGCCGTGCAGGCGGATGCGGCACGACGCATCGCAGAGGCCGAGGTCGCCACGGTGGCTGCGGACCAGGCGCGGCGCGAAGCGGAGGAGGCGCGCGCGGCCGCGGAATCGGCCGCCGACGATGCGGCGAGTGCGGCCGAACATGCGGAATCGCTGGTCGCCGAGGCGGATATGGCGCGCTTGGATGCACTGCGTGAGGTCGAGCGGGTGACCAAACAGGCCGCCGACGATGTCTTCGCGGCGCGCAGTGAGGCCGATGCCGAGATCCGTACCATCCGTCGCGAGGCCGCCGACGATGTGGAACGCGCCCGGCAGCAGGCCACCGAGGATGTGGAACTGGCGCGGCGCAAGGCGGCGACGGAAATCGAACAGATCCGCCGTGAGTCCGCCCAGCAGATCACCGCGGCCGGTGCCGAACGCGATCTGGCGGTACAGCGCGCGGCCGATGCTGAACGCGCCATCGAACGCGCCGAACAGGCTGTGGTCGAACGCAATCAGGCCGTCGCGGAGGGGCGCGAGGAATTGAACCGACTGCGCGAGGAACTGGATCGCACGCGCGGCGAACTCGTCGAGGTGCGCCGCGCGTCAAGTGCGGAGGTCGCGACAGTGCGAGCCGAATCAGCGACCGCACTCGAACAGGCGCGGCGTGAAGCCGCCGAACGCCTCGCCGCACTAGACGACGCCCGCGCCCAAACCTTGGCCCGCGCCGAACGTGCTGAACGCCAACTCGACCAAATGGTCGCCGAATCCCGCCGGGGCCCAGCCGCATTGGCGTCCGACGGCACCCTCGGTTAGCGAGCGACGGTCGGACGAGGCCGCGGTCCTCGATCCGCTCGACCGACTCTTTGAACCCGCGCGAGCCTGCCCAGCTGCGTAATTGTGTATGTTACACGCGGTATGTATCGTACATATGTGACTGTTGCTGTCGACGCGTCCTCGACCGTTTCTGGTTCCGACGACCGGCGTTCTCCCGCACCGGGCGTGCTCATCGCGACACTAGGTGGGGCCGGTGTCGTCGTCGCACTCATGCAGACGCTGGTAATTCCGATCATTCCGTTGTTGCCCACGCTGCTGAACACCTCGGCGTCCAACGCGTCCTGGGTCGTGACGGCTACGCTGCTGGCCGGTGCGGTGTCGACTCCGATCAGTGGCCGTCTCGGTGACATGTTCGGCAAGCGGCGGATCCTGTTCGCGAATCTGCTTATGGTGATTGTCGGCTCGGCGGTCTGCGCCTCCTTCTCCACACTGGTGCCAGAAATCGTCGGCCGCACGTTGCAGGGTGCGGCGGTCGGCGCGATCCCGCTGGGTATCAGCATCATGCGCGACGAGCTGCCGACCGAGCGGGTAGGTTCGGCGATCGCGATCATGAGCGCGACACTCGGTGTGGGCGGTGCGATCGGCCTGCCGGTCGCGGCGGCCATCGCCCAGAACGCGGACTGGCATGTGCTGTTCTGGACATCGGCCGGCCTCGGTGTCATCTGTGCCGCACTGGTTTTCGTATTCGTGCCGGAGTCGCCGGTGCGCACGCCCGCGCGGTTCGACTTCGGCGGTGCGGTAGGGCTGGTGGTGGCGCTGGTCGCGCTGCTCATCGCGATCACCAAGGGCGCGGACTGGGGCTGGGACAGTGCGCGCATTCTGGTTCTCGCCGCGGTGGCGCTGGTGGTGTTACTCGGCTGGGGCGCTTACGAACTGCGGCAGCGCGCGCCGCTGGTCGATGTGCGGGTCTCGGCGCGGCCCAGGGTGCTGTTCACCAATCTCGCGTCCATCGCGGTCGGATTCGCGCTCTACGGTATGTCGCTTACCTTCCCACAGTTGCTGATGGCGCCGGAGCAGACCGGCTACGGCTTCGGGCTGACCATGATCAACGCCGGATTGGCGCTCGCACCAACCGGATTGGTGATGATGCTGCTCTCGCCGGTGTCGGCGCGGCTGTCAGCGAGCCGCGGGCCGAAGCTCACCCTGGCGCTCGGCTCCGCGGTCATCGCCATCGGCTACCTGTGCGCAGTGCTGCTGATGAACAGCGTATGGGGGATTGTGATCGCGGGGGTGATCGTCGCGGGCGGCGTCGGTCTGGCTTACGCGGCGATGCCCGCACTGATCATGGGCGCAGTGCCGATAACCGAGACCGCCGCGGCCAACGGTCTGAACTCGCTCATGCGGGCGATCGGCACATCGGTCTCCGCCGCGGTGATCGGTGTGGTGCTGGCGCACATGACAATATCGCTCGGCCCGCACGTATTACCGTCTCGCGATGGGTTCCACACCACGTTCTTCACCTGCATGGCGGGGGCAGTGGTGGCAGTCGTGCTGGCGGCCTGCATCCCGATGGGGAAGGCGACAGCGCCGGTCTTGTCCGGGACCGAACCGGTGCCGGTCGAGTCGGTCGAGTCGGTCGAACAGAATGGTCGAGGCGTCGGTCCTCTCGATGCCTCGTCGCAAATCGCGGAATCCTCCCAGGCCGAGTTCGACGGTGGGCTGCTCTGTGGTCGCATCCACCGCGACGACGGCCGCCCGGTGCCGAGTGCCGCATTGACGCTGATCGACCCGCGTGGCCATCAAGTCGCGCGGGCGACCGGAGCTGGCGACGGCAGCTATGCGTTGAGCGCACCGGAGGCAGGAAGCTATGTGCTGATCGTATCGGCGACAGGGCACCAGCCCGCAGCCGTCAACGTGGCCGTCGGTCGGCGCCGGCAGCAGTTGGACCTCACCCTTATGGGTTCCTGCGAGCTGTCGGGCGTGGTCCGCACGGCCGGACACGGTGAGCCGCTGCCCGGTGCGACCATCACGCTGACCGACCTGTGTGGCGAGGTCCTCGCAACGGCCACAACAGCCGATGACGGCGCCTACGTATGCCATGGCCTGGTCTCGGGTATCTACACCGTGGTCGCGGTTGCCGAGCGCATGCGCCCCAGCGCGACCGCGCTGACAGTGCCGGACGGCGGGCTCTCGCGCCACGACATCGAACTGGCTCCGCTGGCAGTACTCGCTGGATCGGCGTGGGCCGATAGCCGAGCCGCGCCGGATATCCACATCCGGGTGCTCGACGAGTCGGGCGAGCTGACCGCAACGGCACGCACCGACGAAAACGGCCGCTATATCGTGCCCGATCTGCCCGCAGGCCGGTACACCGTCGTCGCTCGCGGCTATCCACCGGTGACCAGTCAGATCACCGTTTCCGGCGGCGAAACCACCCACGACGTGCGGCTCGGCTACAGGTCGGAGGACGGCTCATGAGCGGGTTGACCGTCCGCATCCGGACCGCCGAAGGCTGGCCGGTGGCGAATGCGGTGCTGACCGCGACGGATATGAGCGGACGCCAGATCGCCCGCGCGGTCGCCGATGAGACCGGGACAGTGGTCACCGAGCTACTGCCCCCGGGCGTTCATACCGTGGTCGTCACCGGCGCCGGATACCAGCCAGTTGCACGAACCGTCCAGATCTCTTCGGCGGGAACGGGCTTGCTCGGCGCGATCGTACTGGCGCCAGCGGCAGACGCGATAGCGCCGCCGCCGGCTGGACCGTGGACAATCGACCCGGCGCACTCCACGGTGATCGTCACCGCACGCCACCTGGGCATCGCGAGTATCAAGGCCCGATTCGCCGAAGTGAGTGGGAGCCTCGATGTCGCCGAGCCGTTCGAGCGATCTTGCGGGCACGCCGAGATCAAAGCGGCGAGCATCGATTCCGGTATCTCGATGCGTGACAACCACCTGCGTTCGCCCGAGTTCTTGGATGTCGACAGTTATCCGGTGATCACCTACACCGGCAGCGGACTGCGCCGCACCGGCGGCGCGACCTGGGTGATGTCCGGTGAGCTGACCTTGCACGGGCAGCGTCGCTCGATCGATCTCGAGCTGACCTACGGCGGCTGCGGAGCCGACCCGTGGGGCGGTGTGCGCGCCGCGTTCCACGCCGAAACCCTGTTGCACCGCAATGATTTTGCGATCGATTACAACGCCATGGTTCGCGCGGGAGTGGCCGCCATCGGTACCACTGTCAAGATCGACCTGGACATCGCGGTGGTGCAGGGGACGCAGCTTCCCGCGATGTAGCTCCGCCGGAGCTGAGTCGGTAGCACGTGGTATCCGACGGCGCACCTGGTTAGAGCTATCAACCGGACTCGTCGAGACCGGGCCCGCGCTCAACTGCGCAGCTGCGCGTTGAGTCGTGCCGCCTGGCGCGTGAGGTGGTCGCGTTCGGGGAGGCTGGTCGCCGAGCGGGCGGCTTCGGCGTAGAGCCGTGCCGCGGTTACCGGGTCACCGTCACGCTCGCGCAGGTATGCCGCGACGGCGGTGTGGCGGGGTAGGGCGGAGTCGAGCTCGGCCAGGGCGGCCAGGCCGGCCCGCGGGCCGTCGGCCTCGCCGACCGCGACCGCCCGGTTGAGGCGGGCCACCGGGCTGTCGGTGAGGCGCACCAGTTCGTCGTACCATTCGACGATCTGCACCCAGTCGGTCTCCTCGACCGTCCGGGCGTCGGCGTGGAGCGCGGCGATGGCGGCTTGGACCTGGAACTCACCTAGGCGGTCGCGCGCGAGGGCGGCCTGCAGCACGTCGACGCCCTCGGCGATCAGACGGGTATTCCACAGGCTGCGGTCCTGCTCGGCAAGCGGCACGAGCCTGCCGTCGGTGCCGGTCCGTGCCGGGCGCCGCGCATGGTGCAGCAGCATGAGCGCCAGCAGGCCCGCGACCTCCTCATCGTGGGTCTTGGTCGCCAGCTGGCGAGTGAGCCGGATCGCCTCGCCGGCGAGGTCGACGTCGCCGGAGTAGCCCTCGTTGAAGACCAGGTAGAGCACCCGCAGCACCGTGGCGACGTCACCGGGCTGGTTGAACCGGACGTTCGAGACGGTCCGCTTGGCCCTGCTGATCCGCTGGGCCATGGTCGCCTCGGGCACGAGGTAGGCCTGCGCGATTTGACGCGTGGTCAGGCCCCCGACCGCGCGCAGCGTGAGCGCGACGGCCGAAGCCGGTGTCAGAGACGGGTGCGCGCAGAGGAAGTACAGCTGCAGCGTGTCGTCCACCGCCTCGCCCGGGTCGGGCCTGGGCTCGATTTCGACGAGCACCTCGCGCCGCTGCCGGGAGGTATCGGAGCGGGCAGCGTCGAGAAACTTGCGCCAAGCCACAGTGACCAACCAGCCCTTGGGATCTCGCGGCGGATCATCCTGCCACGCGCGCACCGCTTCGACCAGGGCGTCCTGCACGGCATCCTCGGCCGCCGCGAACTCGGCTCCGCGACGGACGAGGATCCCGATCACCGTGGGGGTGAGGGTCCGCACCAGGGCCTTGTCCACCGTGCGTTACTCCGTGATGGTCGGGGGCGCGGTCAGGAACGGTCGCACCTCGAGCCACTCCTGGACTGGTTTGCCACCCGCCCCCGGAGCCGCGGACAACTCGCCGGCCAGCTCGAGCGCCCGCTCGTGGGTGTCGACATCGATCACCACCCAGCCGGCGATCAGGTCCTTGGTCTCCGCGAACGGGCCATCGGTGATCGGCGGCCGCCCCTCGCCGTCGGAGCGGATGAACGTGCCCTCCGGGGACAGCGCCTGACTGTCGACGAACTCGCCGGTGCCCTCGAGCCGCGCGGCGAAGTCCTGCATGTACTGCACGTGGGCCGAAAGCTCCTCCGGTGTCCACTGGTCCATCGGCACATCGTTGGCCGAGGCCGGCGCGCCTCGGTAATGCTTGAGCAGCAGGTATTTGGCCATCGTGTTCTCCTCGGTACGGTACGGCCCATTCTGGCCGTGTTCATTTCGGGGACGAAGCCGCCGGTTGATTCTCGACATCCCACGGCGAAATTTCTGGCGGACTTCGAAACTCGTTCGATTATGGTCCTCAGACTTTGTCGCGCGTCCAGTCGTGGCCGCGAGTGTCCCTGGGATGGAGCTGGTGGCGCATTCTCGACAGCCCAAGCCGTGCTGAGATCTAGAATCTGCTTCTGCCTGGTGGCGCCCCAGGCGCCGAACGAGAACCCGCGCGCACACGCCGAAGCCGCCATCGGACGCGCCATGTGCCTCTGAGAAGATAGATTGCCGCCACGATCCTTGTCGCCGTTGCCATTTGGCGGTCGGAGCCATTGCGGCGGTGGAGCGTAGTTTCGCTGGCCTTCGCGATCGTGCTGCCGCTGCCGCATTTCTCGCTGCCGCATGCGGTGCGCATCGGCTGGGGTCCGCTGGTGACGGTCGGCAGTGGATCGTGGTTCAGCTCCGGGGGCATCGCGCACTCACGGACTCCAGGCCGCGTGAAACCTCCGCTCGCCGTTGAAGGTTAGGGTGGCCCATGGCTGTCATTCATCATACGACCATGTCGCCCAGCAAGCTCGAACTGCTGACCGCCTGGTTGCCGACCCGGCCGTGGTATCGAGACGGCGGGCGTGCGCCGGAGCTGAGCAAGGCCGGTGGCTTCCGGCTCGACGATCCGGCGGGTGCGGTCGGCATCGAATTCGTGCTGGTGAACGATGGCGTTGGACCGGAACCGATCACCTATCACATGCCGCTCACCTACCGCGGCGCACCACTCGACGGTGCCGATGACGCTCTCGTCGGCACCTCGATACACGGTGTGCTCGGACAACGCTGGATCTACGACGCGACCCGAGATCCGGTGGCGGTCGCTCAGATTGTCGCGCTGTTGGCCGGGCAGGCGCAGCCGCAAGCGCAGCGCACAAGCGACACCCCGGACCCCTCCGTTGCCGTCACATCGGGCGAGTTCTCCTCCGCCGCAACGAAACTCCGCTCGGTCCTCGATACGCCGACGCACACCGATATCGCCGTCGGTAGTGGTCGAAGCGTTCGGGTCGAGCGGGCCCTACGTCCCGAGCCGGCCACACCGGCTTCCGGTCCGACGGATACCGCCCGAGTAACCGTGCCATGGCAGATCGTCACCGGTTCCACCGTCCGCGGCACGGTTCTCGCGATCGACGCGTGACCGCACCGGAGTAGCGGTGGTGGTCCTGGAAGGCCTTTCGTCCTCGGCTACTCCTCGGATTCGGGCTGGTCGCGTTCGCGGCCACCGCCATTGGTGCCGTCGACGCGCGGACGGTGGCGTTCGGCACTGCGATCAGCGCGTCGCTCATCGGGTTCGGCTGTGCGCTGCTCGGCATCGGCGGTTGGCTGGTCGAGCGGAACCGTGGAGCGTGGCGACCGATGGTCGAGGCTGCGCTCGTCTCGGCGCTCTGCGAGGGGTGGTTGATGATTGTCGCGGGCTCGCGGCTGATGCGTGACCCGTTGCGCGAGAAGCTGCTTGCCCGACACATGCCGCTGACGCTTGTGGTCGGGACGGTCATCGCCTGCGGTGTCGGGACACTCGTGCACATGCGCAATGCACCGCGACACGCTCAGCCGGCGTAGAAATATCGCGACCCGAAAGCAAACATTCGGTTATCCGCATCCTCTGGCCATACTATGGAGCTATGCCCGAAAACGAGAGTGCGGGTCGTGGGGGTTCGCTTGCCGACGGAGTGCGGCTGGCTGTATTTGTCGCGGGTATCGGCTCGGTGGTTCTCGGAGTGCTGATCGCCGTGTGGCCGGACAAGACCGAGCCGATGGCGGAGTTGTTGTTCGGGCTCTATCTACTATTGAGTAGTGCGATACAGCTGATCATCGCGATAGACGCCCGGTTCGGCGCGGCGCTGCGGACGTTCGTATTATTCAGCGGCGCCGTCTCGATCGCATTGGCCGTGATGGCGTTCCACAGTGCGAATTCGATCCTGCTGCTCGCGGTGTGGATCGGTCTCGGCTGGGCCGTGCGCGGGATCGTGCAGGCAACGGTGGCGGTCTGGGCCGAGGGGTTGCCTGAGGGTGGCTGGCAAGAGATGTTCGGGCTGCTGACCATGATGGTGGGATTCATCATGATCGCCCTGCCGTTCGATTCGCTGGACGTACTCGGCATGGCTGCGGGTGGCTGCGCGATCGTGATCGGCATGCTGGAAATTCTCACGGTCGCGCGCGGACGCGGCGAGGTCCACCCGGTTACGCGGTCCGCGCACATTCCGGCGGCGCCGAACTGAACTGGCGCACACCCGAGTTGGCGTTCGATCGCGCTGGCGCGATGGTCATGGGACGGGTTAACTGTCGTCATGGTGCGTACCGATAGTGGTTCGGAACTGATCGTCGTCACCCACGGTGCCCGGGCGGGTATCGATCCGAATGCGGTGCGCGAGAGTCTCGCGGCGCAATCGCGGCTGGTCGAACTACTGCCGGAAGGCGGTGCGCCGGTACGCATCTTCGGGCCGCCCAATCGATTGCCGCGGCGGATCGCGGGTACCGCTCAGGAGGAAGTGGGCGCGGAATATCTGCGCTACTTCGCCGTGCGCGGAGTCAGGGATGAACTCGAGGCGCTCGCGGACCGACTGCGTGCCGATGACGCGGTCGAGGCGGCCTATATCAAACCGCCCGCGGAACCGCCGATCGCGCCACCGGTCGTACTGGCCGATATCGCGGCCCGTCGCCTGGCGGACGCGCCGCCCGTGACGCCGAATTTCGAAGCCCGGCAAGGTTATCTGGATGCCGCGCCGCAAGGTGTGAACGCGCGCTGGGCCTGGACCCAACCCGGTGGTCGCGGCGCGGGCGTGCGCATCGTGGACGTGGAGGGCGCGTGGCGATTCACCCACGAAGACCTGCTGGCGAATCAGGGGGGAGTGATCGGCGGTGCGCCGTCGACGGATGCGGGCTGGCGCAATCACGGCACAGCGGTGGCCGGGGAGATCAGCGGTGATCTGAACACCTTCGGTATCACCGGGATCGCCGCCGATGCCGCCATCCGCGCGGTCTCGGTATTCGACGCGGGGTCCGCGGCAGCCATCCGCACTGCTGCCGACGCACTGAGCGCAGGCGACATCATCCTGCTCGAACTGCACCGGCCCGGACCGCGCCACAACTTCCAGAACCGCGAGGACCAGGCTGGATACATCGCGATCGAATGGTGGCCCGACGACTGGGCGGCCATCCGCTACGCGATCGGACGCGGCGTCATCGTGGTGGGCGCGGCAGGCAACGGTTCGGAAGACCTCGACAGCGCCTTGTACGACACCCGCCCCACCGACTTTCCGACCTCGTGGCGCAACCCGTTCCGTGGCGGCGCCGCCGACTCCGGCGCCATCCTGGTCGGCGCCGGCGCACCACCACCCGGATTCCACGGCCGCGACCATGGACCCGCACGTTCGCGACTTGCCTTCTCCAACTACGGATCCCGTGTCGACGCACAAGGCTGGGGCCTCGAAGTCACCACCACCGGATACGGCGATCTGCAGGGCGGCGCCGACGAAGACTACTGGTACACCGACACTTTCAGCGGAACCTCCAGCGCATCCCCGATCATCGTCGGCTCCATCGCCAGCTACCAAGGCTTGGCCGCCGCAGCCGCCGGGCGCAAAACACCATCCGAGGTACGGGCGCGACTGCGCGCGACCGGTTCACCCCAACTCGACGCCCCCGGCCGACCGACGACCCAGCGGATCGGCAACCTGCCCGACATCCAGGCGATGATCGCACCGTAAATCAGCGGAGGCGACGGCATTCCTGGAATGGCTTGCAGCCCAAAACCTCACGCTCGCCACCTACCGTCCTATATCGATGCCTGGCATGCCCAGGCATGGGCGGAAAGAGGAACGGCTTGTGTCGGGCGCGACGCGCGGGCGAAGCTGGAAACTTGTGGACAACGTTTAGTGTCGAAAGGTGAATGGCCCGTTGAACTTTCGGCGCGAATTCGGCGACGTTTCGGGGTGAGGCCGACCATCGACGACCCGGCAGCCGGGCTGCGATTTCCGCCCTGACCTGGGCAGGGGCGGCATGTAGCGGTGAGTGGCGGAAGTCTACGGCCACAGTCGAAGTGGGATTCACCCGCCAAGGATGGGGGTTTCGCCAGTGTCATCCCGGTCGAAAATTTCGGTAGGGTTCGGCGGCGCGGACGGGGTGGGTGCCGTCGCGACCGAAGATCGATGTGACGCCGAGGAGACTGTGGTGGGTGTCGTTACTGTCCGCGAAGAGCAGGCAATTCAGCGGTTGACCGACCGCCTGGTCGACGACTACCCGGCCGATCAGGTCGAAAGCGTAGTGGGTACAGCGCGGCAGCGGTTCGCGGGCCATCCGGTGCGGGAATTCGTTCCGATTCTGATCGAGCGAATCGCGCGCAGGGAACTCGAGGTCTCGACAAAACAGGCCGAGGCGGAAAAGGTTGCAGCGCAACCGGATCCGATCCAACAGCCCGACCCGGCGCGGGGGATCGGCCGAATCCGCACGGCTGGCCGCGAATTCGCCGCGGACAAGCGGCTCATGGGACTCGCGGCGGCGGCTCTGGTCGTTGTTCTCGCGTTGGTCATCGCCGTCGCGGCGCGCCAGCCCGACCAGCCCGCTCCGGCCAGCGCGACAGCAGCGCTGACCACCGTGCACGGCGTGGTCGGCTCGGAGAAGATGGCCTTCTTCGAAGACCCGCGCGTCGTGGATGCCTTGGCCCGCAAGGGCGTCAAGGCGCAGGTCGATCCGGCCGGATCGCGACAGATCGCGACCTCCATTGATCTCGGGAAGTACGACTTCGCCTTTCCGTCGAGTGCGCCTGCGGCGGAACGGATTCAGCGGGCGCGCAATATCAGCACCAAGTACACGCCGTTCTCTTCACCCATGGCGATCGCGACCTTCCAGCCCATCGCCGACCTGCTGACCGCGGTAGGCGTGGTGCGTCCGGGGCCGGTCCCGACCTTCGACATGGCTCGGTACCTCGAACTCGTGCGCAACGATGTGGAATGGGACAAACTTCGCGACAACACCGTCTACCCGGTGCACAAGAACATCCTGGTCTCCACGACCGACCCGCGGACCTCCAACTCCGCCGCTATGTACCTGGCCATCGCCAGCCACGTCGCTAATGACAACACCATCGTGCAGGGTCCGGCCGCCGAGCAGGCCGTGCTGCCCACGGTGTCGCGGCTGTTCGTGCGCCAGGGCTACACCGAGAACTCCACCGACGGCCCGTTCCGCGAGTACCTCGCGGCGGGTGTGGGCCCGACACCGATGGTCTGGATCTACGAGGCCCAGTTCGTCGAGGCGGCCGTGCGCGGCCAGATCAAACCCGGCATGGTGCTGACCTACCCGTCCCCGACCGTGGTCTCCCAGCACACTCTGGTGCCACTCACCGCGTCCGGTGATCGCATCGGACGACTGCTGGCCGCCGATCCGGACCTGCAGCGTCTGGCCGCCGCACACGGTTTCCGCACCAGTGACCCCAGCCAATTCGCCAAGGTCACCGCCGACAACCACGTCTCGGTACCGGGCGACGTGATCGATGTGATCGACACGCCCACCATCGACACCCTCGAACACCTCATCGACAGCGTCACCAAGTCTTACAACTGAGGTCGCATCCGAGTCAGCAGGCCACTGCGCCCACCAAGCCGGCGCATCTCGGTGCCGAGCCGTGCGCTGCCTTTTGCCAGGGGCATGTACCGGCGACCCATATGTCCAGGTCATGACCGATTGCTGAGGCGGCGCGATCGGAGGATCGTAGAGCCTGAACGGGACATATCGGATCGGGAGGTCGAGTAGCGGGGGTCGGGGGATTCGAGTAGCGGGACACTCGTGGCAAGGGGGTGTATTCGGGCCAGGCTATGGGCGGGGATGAAGAAAGGAGCGTCCCATGAGCGGGATGTTCACCAGGACGGCCAGATATGCGGCTCCATATCGGTCGGCCCCGACGGTCGGCACACACGGGATGGTGGTCTTCGGGACCGGCACCGACTGTTACCTATCGCATCGGCCGATGTTCTTCTCACCGTTCGACTTCCAGGTGCTGCTCGACATCGAATTGGACGAGCGCGGCAGTCGGGCACTCGGCGCCGACCGGCGCACCGGATTCCGCGGCGGACACGCCTTCGATCCAGCGGACCTCGCGCTCGTCGACCTCGATCCGCGCGCGGATCATCCGCGAACCACATTCCGGGGCAACCTGATTCGCGGCCATCTGGACCGGCGCGGCATCGTGATCGCACGCGACGTCGTAGCCACCGTGCGCCACGTCGTATCCTTCACACAGCTCGATCCGCATCCCCTGCGCACCGCGGAATTGTTGACTCACCTGTGCTTCGGCCGGGCCGGCAAGATGTATGTGGCGCACCGGATCGGGCGGCGGCCCAGCTTCGATCAAATCGTTTCGGCCCGGCTCATCCCCGGCACCGTCACCGACCTGCTCGGCGCCCCGCTGTCGGTCGATGTCACAGAGTTGGTATTCGATCAGGCGCAGCCGATCATCCTGGGACAGCGAGATTTCGCGGGCCAGCGGTTACGGGTCGGCGAGATCGCGGTGGCGGCCTTCCATACGACCGATACCGTCGGCGGGCAGCAGGGCTTCCTCGTCGACATTGCCATCGAGCGGCAGCTCTACCTGGAGGTCGCCGACCTGGTGTGATGTCAATACGCCGGAGGTAGCTGTTCGTGGCGGATCCGGTCAGGGCGCGAATCGGTCAGGGGGAGGACGACAGCTCGCGGGGGGCGCCATTACCTTCGGATCATGTCCGAATCGGTCCTGCACGCAACCGAATCGCGGCGGATAGCCGAAGTCGACATACTCCGCGGATTCGCACTCTTCGGGATCCTCATCGTGAATGTCGTGGTCGCCACGCTGCTGTGGTCATTCGGCGGCACCATCGACGATCCGCGCCTCGGCTTCGACGGCCCGTTCGACCATTTCGTGAACGCGGTGGTAGAGGCGCTGTTCAGCGGCCGGTTCTATCTGTTGTTCGCATTTCTGTTCGGCTATTCGTTCACGCTGCAGATCGCGGCGGCACAGCGGGCCGGGATGTCGGCGAATCCGCGGCTGCTGCGACGCTGTGTCGCGCTGATGGCGATCGGGTTGGCACATGTTTTCCTGCTGTGGATCGGCGACATCCTGACGCTGTACGCGTTTCTGAGCCTGTTTCTGATCCTGCTGCGGTGGTTGGAGCTGCGGGTGGCGGTCATCGGCGGGACGGTGTTGTATCTCGCGTGGTCGATATGGGCGTTCCTGCCGGGTGCCGGTGGAATTACCGAGGTAGCGGAGCTGCTCGATGTGTTGGCATTGCACGAGGGCTACACCGGCAGCTTCGGTGATACCTTCACGATGCAGCTGTCGGAGGCGCCGCTGTGGATCATCCTGATCTGGATCACCCAGGGAGTTCCGGCGCTCGGGATGTTCCTGATCGGGATGGCTGCCGGTAGGCGCGAGCTGTTCACGGAACAGGAGACATTGCGCCGCTGGGCACCTCGGGTGTTCATCGGCGGGCTCGCGGTCGGACTGCCGGTCTCGGCGGTGACATTCTCCTACGGGATGGGTTGGCTGGAACCGCCGTCGTACTGGAACGGGATCCAAGAAATGATCAACCCACTCATGACATTCGCATACATCGCGGGGATCATCATGCTGACTCGAGCAGCCCGCACCGCACAGTATATGGCGCTGCTCGCCCCGGCCGGTCGGATGGCGGCCTCCAACTACATCATGCAGTCGGTGGTGTTGATGGTGATCTACACCGGCTACGGATTCGCCCTAGCAGATGATGTGCCACCGGCGGGCGTCATCGGGATCGCGTTGGTGACCTATGGCGCGCAGCTCGCCTTCAGTCACTGGTGGTTGCGCGGCCACGCGTATGGGCCGGTGGAGTGGGTGCTGCGCGCTGCGACATATGGTTTGGTTCCGGCATGGCGGCGGCCGGAATACGTTCCAGTGCAGAGGGATCGATTGGCTTGACGATGCTGAGCGCGCACTGGTCCGTCGGAACTGGCGACATCTGCCCATCTCGACGAAACGTGCACGCTCAGCATCGTTTCCGCCCCGCACGGTCCGGCTTCCCCTGAGGGAAACCGGGAGCCGCGTGGGTCAGCGATCAGCGGGGACCGTCAGCGCTTCCAGGAGAGCACGAGCGAATTCGGTTGGGGTTTCCCGCACACCGCTGTGCCCACCTGGGAACTCGACCAGCGGTCGGTCCAACTCGGTCGCAAGGGTTTCGGCGGTCCGATAGGGGAGTTGGCCACGGGTTTCCCGACCTGCGGCGAGCACAAGGCGGTCCACGACGGCGGCGAGTGCGGCCGTATCGGGCCGGTAATCGGTGACCGCGCGCAGTTCATGAGCGAACATCACCGGCGCGTTACCCATGAGCCGCCCGAGCATTTCGGCGGTGCGCGCCGGGACCTCGGCGGCATTGGGCAGCGGCTTCGAGGTGACGCCCACCGCCTGCATGAAACGCCCGCCCGCGACGGCGGGTCCCTGGTCACGGGCGAGTTCGACCACCTCCTCGACCATGGCCCGGTGCGCGGGCGCATCGGGCAGGACCGCGAAGCACGGCGGCTCGTGGGCGACGACCAGGCGCAGCCGTTCCGGATGACGGGCGAGCAGGTCGAGCGCGACGACCGCGCCACCGCTGACACCGGCGACATATGCGAATTCACCTGCGGGCGTAAGGTGTTCGAGCAGACGGTATGCGTCGTCGCTGAAAACTTCCATCCGCTGGTCCACGGGTTCGGGAGCGTCCAGCACGCTGCGCGAGTAGCCACGCGGATCGGCGGCGACGACCGTGAAGTGCTCGGCGAGCGCATCGGCGATCGGGTCGAAGATGCCGGCGTCGCCGCCACTGCCCGGCAGGAGGAGCAGCACCGGGCCGTGGCCGCGCACCTCGAAATACAAGGTGGCGCCGGGAACTTCGAGGGTTTCGGATCTCACTGCGATTTCGCTTTCTCGTCGGTCGGCCAATGGGTGAGGGTGATGTGCAGGGCGTCGATCACGCGGTGCCAGGATGTGGCGGTGGAGCGGGCGTGGCCGAAGCCGCCGCTCGCCTCCAGGTTGGCATAACCGTGAAAAGTGCTGCGCAACAGGCGAACCGCATCGGTGATATCGGGTTCGTCGAGCCCGTAGGCGCGCAGCATCCCATAGGTCAGGTCGATGGCACGCAATCCGCCGGTCCAATCCGCGGCGACGGCGGGGTCCATCGGCATTTGGGTGGCGGCATAGCGGCCGGGATGTTCCAGGGCATAGCGGCGCCACTCGGCGGCAAATGCCGCGAGCGCAGCCCGTCCGGCGCGCCCGGCCACCGCCGCGGCAATGCGGTCGGTCTTCTCGTCGCTTGCCAGCATGGCCACCCGGTTACGCAGATCTTCGAGGTTCTTGATGTGCGAGTACAGGCTCGCGTCCTTGACTCCGAACTTCCTGGCCAGCGCGGCGATGGTGATGTTGTCGAAACCGACTTCATCGGCGAGCTCCGCCGCCGCCAGCGTGATCCGCTCGGTAGTCAATCCGGCGCGTGGTGACATCACATCTCCTGAAACTATGGGGCCTAGTTTATAACCTAATAGCCCTAGGTTTCGCAAGTTTCACGCGCAGACGCACACCGCATCTGGGGGTCCCGGTAGTAATCGCCGAAAATCCGAGGAAGTTCGAGATGTCGCCTGGTAGAAGGTGATTCGTGGACTCGCCGGAAGAAGAAGTTGCCTGAACGGCAATCGCGCGAGGGCTATGCCCATGGTGCGGTTCCGCTGATGATGCGGTGGATGCGCAGATGATTCAGGTTCGCTTCGAATTCGGCGACCATGGCGAGGGTTGGCAGGAACAGCTTGTCGAACGGTCGTGCCAGTCGTAGATCGAGTTGCTGAGTCCGAACAGCGCGTCGCGTTCACGTAGGCCGGTCAGGGATCGCCGGCCTCAGCCATGTTCCGAGCGGGCCGGCGGCCGAGACGCTCCGAGAACTCGACGACATTTGGCCGGGCCCGACCGATTAATTCGCGTGCCCATGCCGGTCAACATTCTCGGCAGACCATGACTACTTTGTCCGAGGAGATCTTGATGACCCCGACTTCGACCGCCACCACGCACACCCTCGACGTGCCCGGGGCTCGACTGCACTACGAGGTGCGCGGTAGCGGGCCGCTGGTCGTGTTGGTCGGCGCCCCGATGGATGCGGCGGCCTTCGCGCCGCTGGCGGAACTGCTCGCCACCGACCGCACCGTGCTCACCACCGACCCGCGCGGCCATCAGGGCAGCGTGCTCCATGACGCGGAACAGGACTCGACACCGCAGCTGCGCGCCGACGACCTGGCCTGCCTCATCACTCACCTCGGCATCGGCCCTGCGGTGGTATTCGGCTCCAGCGGCGGCGCTGTGAGCGCATTGGCCCTGGCCCAATCCCAGCCGGACCTGGTCACCACCGTGATCGCCCACGAACCGCCGCTGGGTGAACTGCTCGAGGACCGCGACCAGGTGCGCGCCGGAACCGAGGACGTCATCGCCACCTACCGCAGCGGCGATGTGCTCGGTGCATGGCGCAAGTTCATGGTCAACGCCAACATGGTGATGCCGGAACCGGTGCTACAGCAGGTGTTCGGCGGCGAGCGCGACCCGCGCCAGCTGGCCAGCGAGCGCTACTGGTTCGATCACGAACTGCGCGGCACCACCACGTGGGAGCCGAATATCGCTGTGCTGCAATCGACTCCGGCCCGCATCCTAATCGGCATCGGCTCCGAATCGACCGGCCAACACTGCGACCGCACATCGCGGGCGCTCAGTCAGGCCATCGGAGTGACTCCGACCGTATTCCCCGGCGGACACACCGGATTCGTCGAGGACCCAGCCGGATTCGCGGTCCGGTTGCGTGCGGTACTCGCAGGTGCTGCTTAGACCGGCGAGCCGGTAGCGCAGCATCGCCTTTGTGTCGATCACCCGGGCGGGGCCGAGAATGCGCAGCGGCGGCAGACCAGAGTTGCAGAGGTCCCGGTAGTAACCGCGCGGAAAACAACGACAATGGCTTGCCCATGGCTTCGGGAGTTGGAGGTCGCGTCGTCTCTGCGCGTCAACGCCGTGTTGGTGCCACGGTCGGCGCGCGTCTGGTCCCTCGGCTGCGTGTCAGCTCGCGATGTGGGCTTGGATGCCGTCGAGGAGGAAGTCGAGGCCGGTGCGGAAGGTTTGGTCGGCGTCCAGGTGGGCGGCGTCGCGTATGACCGTGGACAGCGCGGGGAATCGGCCGGTGGCGAAGGTTCGCTCGAGATAAGGCCCGAAGGCGGCCTGCCACTGCTTCTCGTTCATCCCGGTGGCCCGCTCGGCGCGCCGCTCGGCGATCTCCCGACGCACCGCCCCGACCACGTACGCATTGACCGCGTCGACCACCGGCATGACGATGTCCACGTCGATGCCGTCCATCGCGGCCACCACAGCCTCTCCTCTGGCTAGCGCGTTCGGCCCGAGCTGGGGTCGCCCACCGATCAGGTCGGCGAACCATTCGTGTTGATGAGCGGCCTGTCGGGTGGTTTCGGCGAGGGAGCGCAACACCTCTCGCCAACCGTCGCCGGCCGGCCGGATCTCGGCGTAGACCGAATCGACCATCAGGTCGAGCAATTCCTCCTTGGTGGCGATGTAGCCGTACAGCCGCATCGGCCCGACGTCCAGTGCGGCGGCAACCTTACGTAGCGACACCGCCGGTAGTCCTCCGTCCGCGTCGGCCAGCTGGATCGCCGCTCGTATGATTCGCTCCCGGCTCAGCGGGGCCGGCACTGGTCGATTCGGTGGCTCCGGCCTCTCCCACACCAACATGCCGCTGACAATACATCGGACAGTTCGATACAGTGTATTTGATAATTCACTGTATCGAAGGGCGACTCATGAATGGGCAGACTGCATCCACGGATGTTTTGATCGCGGGCGGCGGATCCGTCGGGCTGATGCTCGCGGTGCTGCTGCGCCACCACGGCGTCAAGCCCCTCGTCGTCGAGGAGAAGCCGGAGCTCTCGCCCCACCCCAGGGCCACCGGCATCGGGTCGCGGACGTTGGAGATCCTGCGCGAGGTCGGCCTGGAGCACGCGGTCAACGAGGCCGCGGTCGACTTGCGGGCGGGGAAGATCAGAGGGCGCACGCTCGCAGAGGCCGACTTCACCGAAGGCGCGGAGTGGAAGACGAAAATCGCGGCCGAGCTCATCTACACACCAGCTCGGATCCGCGGCACCTGCGCACAGAACCGGCTCGACCGCGTGCTGATCACCAAGGCTGGCGACGTGAAGTTCGGGCTGGCGCTCGACTCCTTCGAGCAGGACTCCAACGGCGTCACGGCGACCCTGTCCGACGGGCGTGTCGTGCGGGCGCGCTATCTGGTGGCGGCCGACGGGGTGCGGAGCCGGGTCCGGCAGATCCTCGGCATCGGCCTCACCGGTCCCGGTGCGATCGGTCAGGAGACGACGAGCGTCCTGTTCCGCGCTGATCTGCGGCCGCGCAAGCCGTTCGCAATGTGCAATATCGAGCATCCGGACGCGACCGGCCTGCTGGTGACCGTCGACGGCGAACGCGAGTGGGTGTTCCTCACCCGCCTCGACACCGAGCCGACTCCCGACCTCATCCGCACCGCGGTCGGCGACCCGTCGATCGAGGTGGAGATCCGCAGTGTGCTGAGGTTCCGGGGGCGCGGCCAGGTGGCCGACCGGCTCTCCGTCGGGCGGGTCTTCCTGGTGGGCGACGCGGCGCACGCCATCCCCCCACTGGGCGCGTTCGGGCTGAACGCCGGCGTCGCCGACGCGCACAACCTGGCGTGGAAGCTCGCGCACGTGCTGCGCGGCGAGGCCGGACCCGAGCTGCTGGAGACTTATCACGCCGAACGCCATCCAGTGGCCCTCATGACGATGGAGCAGGCGCGCCTGCGGTTCAACGATCCGTCCCTGCACTGGGGAAAGGACATGGCACAGGCGCGCAAGGCAGCGGGGGCGATAAACGCGCCGGTGGTGCACATGGGCTACCGGTATGGCGGTGCGGAGCTCCCCTCCACCGAGGACGTCGCCCTCGACCTCGACGGGTCCCCGGGATCCCGCCTGCCGCACATGTGGGTGACCGACGGGGTGTCCACGCTGGATCTCGTCGGATCGCAGTGGTGCGTACTCACGGCCGATCCCGACGTGGAGGCCGACATTCCGGTGCACCTGGTGGACGGCTGGCCGTACGGGACGGTGCTGGTTCGACCTGACGGTTTCGTGAGCCGCTCGTACGGCTAGCGCGCCGCCTTCAGGCAGGTGGCGAGCATGTCGCGGAGGCCCTTCTTCTCCTGCGGCGGTGTCCAACACGAAGCCATCCCGTCGTGACCTGAGTGGAGGGCGGCGCAGCAATGCACTGCCCTTACCCGTGTAGTCGGAGGTCAGCGAACGAAAGTTGATGCGCGGTCGGACAAGTCGAGCAGCATTTGCGGGACGATACCGAGCAGGACGGTCGCGCCCGCGGTGAATGCGACGACCGTGGTGGTGAGGAACGGGGAGGCGACGGTCGGGGCGTCGGCGGGTGGGTCGGTGAAGAACATCAAGACGATGACGCGGATGTAGAAGAAGGCGGCGATGGCGCTGGAGATGACACCGACGATGACCAGATAGGCAGCATCGCCGGAAGCGGCGGCCTGGAAGACCGCGAACTTCGCGACGAAGCCACCGGTGAGGGGCAGGCCCGCGAACGAGAGCAGGAAGAGGGCGAAAATTGTTGCCAGCCAGGGGGAGCGGCGGCCGAGGCCCGCCCACTGGGACATGGCGGTAGCTTCGTCACCTTCGGCATCCCGGACCAGGCTGACGACCGCGAACGCGCCGAGCGTGCCGAGGCCGTAGGCCAACAAATAGAACAGGATGGCCGAGGTACCGGCCGCATTCGCCGCGGCGAGACCGGTCAGGATGAATCCGGCATGCGCGACGGAGGAGTAGGCGAGCATGCGCTTGACGTCGGTCTGGGTAATCGCCATGATCGCGCCGATCACCATGGTCGCGATGGCAATGGCGGCGAGCACCGGACGCCAGTCGTCACGCAGACCGGGCACCGCGATCTGCAGCACCCGCAACAGCGCACCGACTGCCGCGATCTTCGTCGCCGCGGCCATGAAGCCGGTCACCGAACTCGGCGCGCCCTGATACACATCCGGCACCCAGGACTGGAACGGCACCGCACCGATCTTGAACAGCAACCCCACGGCCAGCAGCCCCACCCCGAGCAATGCCAAGGTGCTGTTCTGCGGATGCTGGGTTATCGCATCGGCGATCCCACCGAGCTTGACCGTCCCCGCCTGCCCGTAAAGCAGCGCAACGCCGTAGAGGAAGAACGCGGACGAAAACGCCCCGAGCAGAAAGTATTTCAGCGACGCTTCCTGCGAGAGCAGTCGCTTGCGCCGCGCCAGCCCGCACAGCAGATACAGCGGCAGCGACAAAACTTCCAACGCCACGAACATGGTCAGCAGATCATTGGACGCGGGAAACAGCATCAGTCCACCGATTGCGAGCATGGCCAGCGGGAACACCTCGGTGGTCGCGATACCCGCACGGACCGCGGCGATTTCCCCCGCACTACCGGGCACCGCGGAGGCCTGTGGGGTGAACGCGTCCACCCCACCGCCGACGGCGGCCGCGGCCACACTCCACGTCCCAGGACCGGAACGTACCTGCGGCCGCGGCTGCGCACCGCGCTCGGCCATGAACAGCAGCGCCAGAATCGACACCACCAGAATCGTGCCCTGAAGAAACAGTGTCACACCGTCGATCGCCACCGCACCCACCATCACGGTCGCCTTGGTCCCGGACAACCGCAGCACCGCCACCAGTGCCGCGACCAACCCGGCCAGCCCGAGCGGCACCTGGATGGCATACCGGTGGTGGCGCGGCGCGAACGCCTCGACGAGCACCCCGACCACCGCCACCCCGAACACGATCAGCATCGGCGACAACTTTGCGTATTCGATACTCGGCGCGGGCATACTTGCCGCGAGCAGACTGCTCATTTGTGGCCACCTCCGTGATCGGCCCCCGCTGCGGGGATCGCGGGCGTCTTCGGCGCGGGATCGTGGACGCCGATGGTGGTGAGCGTCTGACCCACTGCGGGATTGATGAACTCCAGCACCGGTTTCGGATAGATACCGAGGAACAGCAGTGCCGCGATCAACGGCACCACCACCGCCACCTCGCGCGGCACCAGATCATAGAGCCGCTCGTTGCCCTCCTTGACCGGACCGGTCATCATCCGCTGGTACATCCACAGCACATAAAGCGCCGCCAACACCAACGCCCCGGTCGCGATCACCGCGGCGAATCCGTAGCGCGTGAATGTGCCGAGTAGCACGAGGAATTCGCTGATGAACGGCGCAAGTCCCGGCAGCGACAGGGTGGCGAGACCGGCGATCAAGAAGGTGCCCGCCAGCACCGGCGCCACCTTCTGCACCCCGCCGTAGGCGGCGATGGCCCGAGTACCCCTGCGCGACACCAGGAATCCCGCGATCAGGAACAATGCCGCTGTCGAGATGCCGTGATTGACCATGTAGAGGGTGGCCCCGGTCTGCCCCTGACTGGTCATCGCGAAGATGCCCAGAATGATGAATCCGAAGTGCGAGATAGACGTATAGGCGATCAGCCGCATCACATCGGTCTGTCCGATGGCCAGCAGCGCGCCGTAGATGATGCCGACCACCGCGAGCGTAATCACCAGGGGCGCATAGGTTCCCGAGGCATCCGGGAACAGCAGCAGGCAGTAGCGCAACATGCCGAAGGTGCCGACCTTGTCGACCACCGCCATCATCAGCACCGCACTCGACGGCGTCGCCGCCACCGCCGCATCCGGCAGCCAGGTGTGCAACGGCCACAGCGGTGCCTTCACCGCGAAGGCGAACATGAAGCCGAGGAAGAGGGCATTCAACACGGCCGGGCCGGCGCCGAGCTGTCCGGCATTGGCCGCAATCACCACGGTGCGGAAATCGAAGGTGCCCGAGGATCCGGATCCGAGTCCCTGCCGCGCGGTGAGCACATACAACCCGATCACCGCGGCCAACATGATCAGACCGCCGAACAGGTTGTACAGCAGGAATTTCACCGCCGCCCGTGAGCGCTGCTGGCGATGCGCGAGATCGGCACTGCGCGGCCCGAATCCGCCGATGAGGAAGTACATCGGGACGAGCATCGCCTCGAAGAACACGTAGAACAGCAGAATGTCCAGCGAGACAAAGGAAATCAGCACCATCGCCTCGACGAGCAGCGTCAACGCGACATAGGTGTGCGACACCCGCCGCCCGCTGCCGACCTCACGCTCATCGTTCCACCCGGCCAGGATCAGCAGCGGCACCAGCGCCGCGGTGAGCAGCACCAACACCAGCGCGATCCCGTCCAACCCGAGTGTGTAACCCGCGCCGAAGGCTGGAATCCACTCGTGCGATTCGACGAACTGATACTGCGCCCCACCGGGTTCGAAGCGCACGGCCAAAACGATGCCGAGCACCAGCACCGCCAATGCGACACCGAATGCCAGCCCGCGCGCCAGGGTGCGCCGCGACGCGGGCAACAGCAGCACCACCACCGCGCCGGCGACGGGCAATAACCACAGCGTGGTCAACCAGGGATAGTCACTCACCAGAGCCTCACTGCCAGCAGGGCGGCGGCCACCAGTGCCGCGCCGGTGAACATGGACAGGGCATAGGACCGCACGAACCCGGACTGCACCTTCCGGATGCGACCGGACAGTCCGCCGATCAGTGCGGCGGTCCCGTTGACGATGCCGTCGATGCCGCGATTGTCGAGGAAGACCAGCGACCGAGTCAGATACGCACCGGGACGCATGAATACGCCCTCATTGAACGCATCTCCGTAGAGGTCCTTGCGGGCCGCGACCGTCAACGCGGATGCCGCCTCCGGCGCGGTCTCGGGAATCTCACGCTGCGCGAACTGGTTGTAGGCGAAGCCGATTCCGACGGCGACCACGAGCAGCGCCAGGACGGTCACCACGCCCGCGGGCACGACCTCCTCGCCGTGATGCGCCCCGACAACGGGTTCGAGCCAGTTCTGCAGCGACGACCCGAGAACGAACAGCCCACCCGCGGCCACCGAACCGATCGCGAGCAGAATCATCGGCCCGGTCATCACCGCGGGTGCCTCGTGCGGATGGGTATCTGGTTTCCAGCGACGCTCGCCGAAGAACGTCATCATCATCACGCGCGTCATGTAGAACGCGGTCAGCCCGGCACCCAGCAGCGTCACCGCGCCCAATGCCAAACCGCTTGCGCCGCCTTGGTTGAACGCCGCCTCGATGATCCGATCCTTGGAGAAGAATCCGGCGAACGGCGGCACGCCGATGATCGCCAAATAGCCGAGCCCGAAGGTGATGTAAGTGACCGGCAGCAGTTTGCGTAGTCCGCCGTAGCGGCGCATATCGGTCTCGTCGTCCATCGCGTGCATGACCGAACCGGCACCGAGGAACAGCCCGGCCTTGAAGAAGCCGTGGGTGAGCAGATGCATGATGGCGATCGCGTATCCGGCCGGGCCGAGGCCTGCGGCCAACACCATGTACCCGATCTGGCTCATGGTGGATGCCGCCAGCGCCTTCTTGATGTCGTCCTTCGCGCAACCGACGATCGCACCGAACAGCAGTGTCACCGCCCCTACCAGTACAACCCCGAGTCGCGCATTGGGCGCGAGATCGAAAATCGGTCCGGAGCGCGCGATCAGATACACACCCGCCGTCACCATGGTGGCCGCGTGGATGAGCGCGGAGACCGGTGTCGGACCCTCCATCGCGTCCCCGAGCCAGGACTGCAGCGGCACCTGCGCGGACTTACCGCACGCGGCCAGCAGCAACAACAACCCGATTGCGGTGAGCGTGCCCTCCCCAGCCTGCGGCGCGGTCGCGAAAACCGAGCCGAAGTCAATCGAACCGAAGGTCGCGAACATGGTGAACATCGCGATCGCCAGCCCCATATCGCCGACCCGGTTGACCACGAATGCCTTCTTGGCCGCCGTCGCCGCGGTCGGCTTGTGGTACCAGAACCCGATCAGCAGATAGGAGGCCAGACCCACACCCTCCCAGCCGAGATACAGCACCAGGTAGTTGTCCGCCAGCACCAGCAGCAGCATGGCCGCCAGGAACAGATTCAGGTAGGCGAAGAACCGTCGCCGTCCTGGATCGTGGTTCATATAGCCGACGGAATAGATGTGGATCAGCGATCCCACGCCGGTGATCAGCAGCGCGAAACACACCGACAGCTGGTCCAATTGGAGGCTGAAGTCCACCTGCAACCCGTCGACCGGCACCCAGCTGAAAAAGTCCTTGTGGACTGCGCGGGCGGCATCATCACGGTCGAGCATGTGGAAGAAGGCGACGACGGCGAAGCCGAACGAGGCCAGCGCGGTGGCACAGCCGAGCAGATGCCCCCACCTGTCGCTGAAGCGTCCGACCAGCAGCAAGACGACAGCACCGGCCAGCGGCAGTGCGGGCAGCACCCAGAGCGTTGCGGTATCCACGTCAGAACTTCAGCAGGTTGGCGTCGTCGACCGAGGTCGAACGGCGGGTGCGGAAGATGGTCATGATGATGGCGAGTCCGACGACGACTTCGGCCGCGGCGACCACCATGGTGAAGAATGCGAACACCTGACCGTCCAGATTCGAATGCAGCCTGGCGAAGGTGACGAAGGCGAGATTCACCGCATTGAGCATCAGCTCGATGCACATGAACACCACAATGGCGTTGCGCCGCAGCAGCACACCGGCCGCGCCGATGGTGAACAGCAGGGCGGACAGAAACAGGTAGTTCTCAGGATTCACCGCTTGCCTTCCTCGTCTGCCTCGCGGGCGGGGGTTTCGGGCTCGTTGGCCTCGGCGGCGAAGGTCGGGGTCGTACCGACCGAGATGACCGCCGCTTCGGTGAGCGCCCTGGTGCGGCGGTGCCGCAGGATGGTGCTGACCGACAGCTCCTCGAAGGATCCATCCGGCAGCCGTGCCGGAATATCGACGGCGTTGTGCCTGGCGTACACACCGGGTGTCGGCAGCGGGGTGGCGCGCTCGGAGGGACGGGCCGGATCGTAGGCGCTGCGGAAGCGGCGACGCGAGAGTTCCCGCTGATCCAGGCGCGGCCCGAAACTCTCCCGGTGCGCCAGGATCATCGCGCCGATCGTGGCTGTGATGAGCAGTGCGCCGGTGAGTTCGAAGGCCCACACATATCGGACGAAGATCAGTTCGGCGAGTTGGCCGATCGCGTCTTTATAGGCGAAGCCCTTTGCCGGATAGGTGATTCCGGAGTTGCGGATGCCGTTGGCGATACCGCTGATCAGCAGCAGCCCGAAGCCGAGTCCGACCGCGGCAGCCGAGAGCCGCTGCCCGCGTAGGGTTTCCCCGAGCGATTCGGGGGAGTCGACGCCGACCAGCATGAGCACGAACAGGAACAGCATCATGACCGCGCCGGTGTAGACGACGATCTGCACGACGCCGAGGAACAGTGCATCCTGGGCCATGTAGAAGGTGGCGAGCACGATCATGGTGGCGGCCAGGCAGATCGCCGAATGTACGGCCTTACGCGCGAATACCATGCCGAACGCGGCGATGACGGCGAGCGGGCCGAGGATCCAGAATTGGACGGTCTCGCCGGTGGAGGTGTGGGTCAGTGGCTCTCCGGCTAATGTTTGGGCGGTCAGGATGAATTGACTCACCGCGCGCCTCCTTCCGCGCCCGCCGCGGCGGGCTCCCTGGGATCGGAACCGCTGTCACCGCCGGGAACATTGCCGCGGTAGTAATCGCCTTCCGTCGCACCGGGATACATGGCGTGCGGTGGTGCGGTCATACCTTGCTGCAGCGGGGCCAGTAGCCGGTCCTTCTCGTAGATCAGATCGGCGCGGTTGTCATCGACCATCTCGTACTCGTTGGTCATGGTCAGCGCCCTGGTCGGGCACGCCTCGATGCACAATCCGCAGCCGATACAGCGCAGATAGTTGATCTGATAGACCTGCCCGTAGCGCTCGCCGGGCGAAAAGCGTTCGGTCTCGGTGTTATCCGCGCCCTCGACATAGATCGCATCCGCAGGGCAGGCCCACGCGCACAGCTCGCAGCCGATGCATTTCTCCAGACCATCCGAATACCGATTGAGCTGATGGCGGCCGTGATAGCGGGGCGCGGTCGGCACCTTCTGTTCCGGATAGGACTCGGTATTGGGCTTTTTGAACATGGTCAGGAAGGTGACCGCGAAGCCGGTCAATGGTTCCAGCAGTCCGGGCTTGGGTTCCGGACGCCGCGTCGATGGATCCGGCAGCGGTGGCGTCGGGAAGCCGAGGAAGACCGCGGTGCCCGATTCCCCGGTGCCCGATTCCCAGGGGCTCGATTCCGCGGTGCCCGATTCCCCGGGGGCGGGTTCCTCGACCGGCGGCGCACCTTGTTTGCGACCGGCCCGCAGGAACATCAGCACGATCAGTCCGGAGATGATGATTCCGCTGATCACCAGCAGCGGCGTCTGGATCTCGTAGCCCTCGTTCTGCAGCACGCGGGCGGTCGCGACCAGCATTACCCACAGCAGCGAGGTCGGAATCAGCAGCTTCCAGCCGAGATTCATGAACTGGTCGTAGCGCAGGCGCGGCAGCGTGCCGCGCAACCAGATGAATACGAACAGGAACGTCCACATCTTGGCGATGAACCACAGCGCGGGCCACCAGCCGGAATTCGCACCGTCCCACAGGTTGATCGGGAACGGTGCGTGCCAGCCACCGAGGAACAGGGTGGTGGCGAGCGCGGAAACCGTTGCCATATTGATGTATTCGGCCATCATGAACATGGCGAATTTGAGCGAGGAGTATTCGGTGTGGAAACCGCCGACCAGCTCGCCCTCGGCCTCGGGCAGATCGAACGGCGCACGGTTGGTCTCGCCGACCATCGACACGCAGTAGATCAGGAAAGACGGCAGCAGCAGGAAGACATACCAGGTGCCCTCCTGTGCCTTCACGATCCCGGAGGTGGCCATGGTGCCGCCGAGTAGGAACACCGTCGCGAAGCACAGTGCCATGGCGATCTCGTAGGAGATCACCTGTGCGGTCGAGCGCAGCCCGCCCAGCAGCGGATACGTCGAACCCGATGACCAGCCTGCCAGCACGATGCCGTACACGCCGATCGAGGTGATGGCCAGGATGTAGAGCACCGCCACCGGCAGATCGGTGAGCTGTAGCGCGGTCCGGTGGCCGAGGATCGACACCTCCGGCCCGATCGGGATGACCGCGAACGCCATGAATGCGGGCACCACCGAGATGACCGGCGCCATAATGAAAATCGGCTTGTCGACGATGGCCGGGACGATATCTTCCTTCAGCGCCATCTTCACGCCGTCGGCTACGGCCTGCAGCGTGCCCTTGGGGCCGACGCGGTTCGGTCCGATGCGCATCTGCATCCAGGCCACGATCTTGCGCTCCAGATACACCGCCATCATCGGCGTGAGCAGCAGGAAGGCGAAGATCGCCAGCGATTTCCCGATGACGAGCCACAGCGGGTCGTGGCCGAAAAGAGAGAGATCACTCATGGCGGTGTTCCTTCATCCTCTCGTCGGCGCGATGCAGCTGCACCACACCGCCCGGCTGGGTGGCGAGCTGTTCGTTGACCGAGCAGCCCGGCGAGTTCAGCGGCAGCCACACCACTCGATCGGGCAGATCGGTGATCAGCAGCGGCAGCGTGACGGCGCCGCGATCGGTGGCGACGATGATCGGATCGTCATCGGCGGCACCGATTTCCAAA
Organism: Nocardia sp. NPDC050408; assembly: GCF_044458905.1. Taxonomy (NCBI): domain Bacteria; kingdom Bacillati; phylum Actinomycetota; class Actinomycetes; order Mycobacteriales; family Nocardiaceae; genus Nocardia; species Nocardia sp. NPDC050408. Next base: position 311,712 of record NZ_JBITIL010000006.1, read on the forward strand.
GCGGTGGCGGGAGACAGCCGCACCACCGGCGGCCGCGCGACACCCGCCAGATTCGGCTCTCCGTCTTGCATCCGGCCCTGGTCCAGCAGCATCCGCCAGCTGGACAGGATGGCCGCGCCGGGATTGGGCTGGGTCACCGGATGCGGGCGATGCGCGGGCGCGGGCACCGCCGGACCGTCCCAGGCGCCGAGTTCTGCGAGTTCGGCGCGCGCGGATTCGGTATCGGGGAGCCCGAGTGCGACCTGCATCTCGCCCGCGATGGCCTGCAGCACCCGCTGATCCGACAGCGGTGCGGGTTCGCGGCGCACCATCGAATCGCCGAGTGCCGTATCGAATTGCCGCGGTCGGCCCTCCCAGGTGCGGAAGGTGCCGGATTTCTGCATTGCCGAGGCCACCGGGAAGACGACATCGGCACGTTCGGTGACCGCGCTGTGCCGCAGCTCCAGGCTGACCACGAAGCGGGCGGCGTCGATGGCCTCCAGTGCCGCCTTGGGGTCCGGCAGGTCGGCGACATCGACACCGCCGATGACCAGCGCGCCCAAGCTCGGCGCGGCCTCCAGGATGGATGCGGTATCCCGACCGGCGGTGACCGGCAGTTCCGCGACATTCCAAATCGTGCGAACCTGTTGGCGCGCACGGGGATCCACCACCGGTCGACCACCGGGCAGCAGGCCGGGCAATGCTCCAGCCTCGACTGCACCGCGCTCACCCGCACGCCGCGGCACCCAGGCCAAGGCGGCACCGGTTTCATCGGCGAGCCGGACGGCTGCGGACAGTGCGCCCGGAATTCCGGCCATCCGTTCACCGACCAGCACCACCGCACCCGGCTGCCGCAACAGCTGTGCGGCTGTCGCCGCAGCGGCGGAGTCCGTCTCGCCGGTGCGCAGTGCATCGAGCAGATGGGGTTCGGCCCCGGGCACGGCTTGCAACAGCGTGCCCGACATCCGATCCAGCCCGCGCGAAGAGTAGGCGGCGAGTGAGAAGATCGGCATACCGCGCTTACGTGCCGCCTTGCGCAGCCGCAGGTAGATGATCGGCGACTCCTCTTCCGGCTCCAGTCCGGCGAGCAGCACGACTGGCGCGTTCTCCAGGGCGTCGTAGTCGACGGTCACACCCTGTCCGGCGATACGGGCGGCGAGGAAGTCCGCCTCTTCGGCCGAATGCACCCGGGCCCGGAAGTCGATGTCATTGGTGCCCAGGGCAACTCGGGCGAATTTGGCGTAGGCGTAGGCGTCTTCCTCGGTGACGCGACCACCGACCAGCACACCCGCGCTGCCGAAGGCAGATGCCAGACCCTCGGCGGCGGCGGCCAGGGCCTCGGACCAGGACGCGGGGGCGAGATTGCCGTCCCAGCCGCGCACCAGGGGTGTGGTGAGCCGGTCGCGTTCGGTCGCGTAGGTGAACGCCCACCGGCCCTTATCGCAGTTCCACTCCTCATTGACTTGCGGATCGTCACCTGCCAAGCGGCGCAACACTTTCCCGCGCCGATGGTCGGTGCGCTGTGCGCAGCCCGATGCGCAGTGCTCGCAGACGCTCGGGCTGGAGACCAGGTCGAACGGGCGGGCACGGAACCGGTAACTGGTTCCGGTGAGTGCGCCCACAGGGCAGATCTGGACGGTATTGCCGGAGAAGTAGGAGTCGAACGGTTCGGCCTGTGCGGTGCCGACCTGTTCGAGCGCACCGCGATCCATGAGTTCGATGAATGGATCCCCGGCGACCTGTTGGGAGAAGCGGGTGCAGCGGGCGCACAGCACGCAGCGTTCCCGGTCCAGCAGCACCGCCGTGGACAGCGGGATCGGCTTGGGGTAGGTGCGTTTGACGCCGTCGAATCGGGTTTCGGGCCGTCCGCTGGACATTGCCTGGTTCTGCAGCGGGCATTCACCGCCCTTATCGCAGACCGGACAGTCGAGGGGGTGGTTGATGAGCAGCAGCTCCATCACCCCCTCCTGGGCCTTGGCGGTCGGCGGTGAAGTCAGCTGAGTGCGCACGATCATGCCCTCGGTGACGGTCATGGTGCAGGAGGCGACCGGCTTGCGCTGCCCCTCCACTTCGACCAGACACTGGCGGCATGCGCCGACCGGGTCCAGCAGCGGGTGGTCACAGAAGCGCGGGATCTGGATGCCGATGAGTTCGGCGGCCCGGATCAGCAGGGTGCCCGCCGGAACACTGACCTCGTTGTCATCGATGGTGACGGTGACCAGGTCGGCGGGCACGAGTCCGCTTGCATTGGAATTCACGGTGGCAGGCCCACCCGTAACCCGGCCGCCACCCCCGATCGAATCGCTGCGCGATGCTGTGCTCATTTCACTCCTTCGGCCCAGGCGGTGGATCGCGCGGGATCGAACGGGCAGCCGTCGAGCCGCAGATGGTCGACGTATTCCTCGCGGAAGTACTTCAGCGAGGAGATGATCGGGCTGGCCGCACCGTCGCCGAGTGCGCAGAACGATTTGCCGTTGATGGTGTCGCTGATATCGAGGAGCTTGTCCAGATCCGATTCGGTACCCCGGCCGGCTTCGATCCGCTCGAGCAACTGGACGAGCCAGTAGGTGCCTTCGCGGCAGGGCGTGCACTTACCGCAGGATTCGTGGGCATAGAACTCGGTCCAGCGCAGCACCGCGCGCACGACACAGGTGGTGTCGTCGAAGATCTGTAATGCCTTGGTGCCCAACATGGATCCTGCTCCGGCGACACCCTCGTAGTCGAGCGGCACGTCGAGGTGTTGATCGGTGAACAGCGGTGTCGACGAACCGCCGGGCGTCCAGAACTTCACCTGATGTCCGGCGCGCACGCCACCGGCGTAGCCGAGCAGTTCGCGCAATGTAATGCCCAGTGGCGCTTCGTATTGCCCCGGCCGGGCGACATGTCCCGACAGCGAGTACAGCGTGAAGCCCGGGGACTTTTCACTGCCCATGGACCGGAACCAGGCGGTGCCGTTCAGGATGATCGGCGGCACGCTCGCAATGGATTCCACATTGTTGACCACCGTCGGGCAGGCATACAGACCCGCCACAGCCGGGAACGGCGGCCGCAATCGCGGCTGGCCGCGCCGCCCCTCCAGCGAATCCAGCAGCGCGGTTTCCTCGCCGCAGATGTATGCACCGGCACCGGCGTGCACGATGAGTTCCAGGTCGTAGCCCGAGCCCAGAATGTTCTTCCCGAGGAATCCGGCCGCATACGCCTGCGCGACCGCGGCCTGCAGCCGCCGCAGCACCGGCACGACCTCACCGCGCACATAGATGAACGCGTGCGCCGCCCGAATCGCATACGCCGCGATGATGACCCCCTCGATGAGGGTGTGCGGGGTGGCCAGCATGAGCGGGATGTCCTTGCAGGTGCCGGGTTCCGACTCGTCGGCATTGACCACGAGATAGTGGGGCTTCGTGACACCGTCCGGTCCCGTCCCCTGCGGGATGAAGCTCCATTTCATACCGGTCGGGAAGCCCGCGCCGCCACGGCCGCGCAGACCGGCGTCCTTGATGGTCTGGATGACCTGATCAGGCTCCATCCGCAAGGCCTTGCGCAACGCCTGATAGCCGTCGTGGCTGCGGTAGTGCTCGATGGTCCACGACTGCGGGTCGTCCCAATATCGGGTGAGTACGGGGGTCAGTGCCATCATCATTCCTCGCCCGGCTTCGGTTCTGGCGCTTGCATATTCTGTTCCTGCGCGACCCGCAGTCCGGCCAGCGTCGCCTCGCCCGCCGCACCGTCGAGCACGCCCGGGCGCTCGTCCGGGAAACCCGCGAGAATGCGAGAGGTCTGCTTGAACGTGCACAGCGGCGCACCGCGCGTCGGTGTCACTTGTTCGCCGCGGCGCATCGAATCCACCAGTGCGGCAGTCGATTCCGGGGTCTGGTTATCGAAGAACTCCCAATTGACCATCACGACCGGCGCGAAATCGCAGGCCGCATTGCATTCGATGTGCTCGAGGGTGATCGACCCGTCCGCCGTGGTCTCGCCGTGCCTGATGCCCAGTCGACGCTGCAGAGTCTCGAGAATGGCATCCCCACCCATCACCGCGCACAGCGTGTTGGTGCAGACTCCGACGTGATAGTCGCCGGTGGGCGTGCGACGGTACATCGAATAGAAGGTCGCCACCGCAGTGACCTCCGCACCGGTCAAGCCCAGCTGTTCGGCGCAGAACTCGATACCGGTGCCGGTGACGCAGCCCTCCTCGGCCTGCACCAGATGCAGCAGCGGCAGCAGCGCCGAGCGCGGCTCCGGATAGCGGGCGATGATCTCCTTGGCATCAACCTCCAATCGCTCGCGCACGAAAGCCGCGAACGGCTGCGGCCGGGTGGACAGCTTCAACAGGATCTCGGTCATCGGTCAACTCCACCCATCACCGGGTCGATGCTGGCGACGGAGGCGATGACGTCGGCGACCATCCCGCCCTCGCACATCGCCGCCACCGCTTGCAGATTCGTGAACGAGGGGTCGCGATAGTGCACCCGATACGGGCGGGTGCCGCCATCGCTGACCATATGCACCCCGAGTTCGCCGCGCGGCGACTCCACCGCCACATACACCTGTCCCGCCGGGACCCGGATTCCCTCGGTGACCAGTTTGAAGTGGTGGATGAGTCCCTCCATGGACGTGCCCATGATGCGGCTGATGTGCTTGGGGGAGTTGCCGAGGCCGTCCGGGCCCAGCTGCAGGTCCGCGGGCCAGGCGACTTTCTTGTCGTCCACCATCACCGGACCTGGGCGCAGTTTGTCCAGGCACTGTTCGACGATCTTGAGTGACTCCTTCATCTCCGCAACCCGAATCCAATAGCGGCCGTAGCAGTCACAGCCTGTGGTGGTGGGCACCTCGAATTCGTAGTTCTCGTAACCGCAATACGGTGCGGCCTTGCGCAGATCGTGTGGCAGACCGGTCGAGCGCAATACCGGACCGGTGATGCCGAGTGCCATGCAGCCGGTGAGGTCCAGGTAGCCGATGTTCTGGGTGCGTGCCTTCCAGATCGGATTCTGGGTGAGCAGATGATCCATATCGCGCAGCCGCTTCGGTAAGAGCTTCAGCAGCTCACGGACCTTGGTGACGCCATCGTCGGGCAGATCCTGGGCGAGACCGCCGGGCCGGATGTAGGCGTGATTCATGCGAAGGCCGGTGATGTTCTCGAAGACATCCAGGATCAGTTCGCGTTCCCGGAAACCGAACAGCATCGGGGTGAGCGCGCCCAACTCCATACCACCGGTCGCCAGCGCGACCAGATGCGAGGAGATCCTGTTCAGCTCCATGAGCATGACGCGAACGATGGTGGCGCGCTCGGGAATCTGGTCCTCGATATCGAGCAGACGCTCGACGCCGAGGCAGTACGCCGTTTCGTTGAAGAACGGGGACAGATAATCCATCCGGGTCACGAAGGTGGTGCCCTGCGCCCAGTTCCGGAATTCCAGATTCTTCTCGATGCCGGTGTGTAGATAGCCGATGCCGCAGCGGGCCTCGGTGACCGTCTCGCCCTCGATTTCCAGGATGAGCCGCAGTACGCCGTGTGTGGACGGATGCTGCGGACCCATATTGACGACGATGCGTTCCTCACCCGCGCCGTCGAGGGTCTCGGTGACCGCGTCCCAGTCTTGGCCCGCCACCGTGACCACAGCGGGTTCGGGCCCGGTGTCGTTGTGGACGCCGGGCCGGGTGTCGATGTCGTTCATTACTTGTACGCCCTCCGCTCGTCGGGCGGCGGAATGCGCGCGCCCTTGTACTCGACCGGGATCCCGCCGAGCGGGTAGTCCTTGCGCTGGGGGTGGCCACGCCAGTCGTCGGGCATGGTGATGCGCGTCAGCGAGGGGTGGCCGTCGAAGAGGATGCCGAAGAAGTCGTAGGTTTCCCGCTCATGCCAGTCGGTGGTCGGATACACGCTGAACAGCGACGGAATATGCGGGTCGGCGTCCGGTGCGGAGACCTCGACGCGCAGGCGCCGATTGTGGGTGATCGACATGAGGTGATAGACCGCGTGCAATTCGCGGCCCGCGTCGTCCGGGTAGTGCACGCCGTTCACGCCGAGGCAGAGCTCGAAACGCAGTGCGGCATAGTCGCGTAACGCCTTGGCCACCGTCACCAAATGTTCGCGCCGCACGTGCAGGGTGAGTTCGCCGCGGAAGACGATCACCTTCTCGATGACGGTCTCCCAGCTGGTGCCGACCGCACCGAGCGCGGCATGCAATTCGGTGACGAGCTCGTCGAAGTAGCCGCCGTAGGGTGCCGGGGTGCTGCCGGGCAGCGTCACCGGACGGACCAGGCGGCCGTAACCGGAGGTGTCGCCGGTGCCGGTGACACCGAACATGCCGCGGCGCACGCCGATCACTTCCGCCGCTGGCGAATCCGCCTCCGGCGGTGTGCCTTCCGGGCCCGCGGTGGCCGCGGCGTCGACGAACTCCTGTGGTGTCCTGGTTTCGGTATTGTCGGGGGAGTCGAAGGTCATCGCAGCAGACCCTCCATCCGGATGGTCGGTGTGGACGCCAGCGCCGCCGCTTCGGCGGCACGGATGGCCTCCTCGCGGTTGACGCCGAGTGGCATCTGCTGGATCTTCGCGTGCAGTGCCAAGATCGCGTTCAACAGCATCTCCGGCCGCGGCGGGCAGCCGGGCAGATAGATATCGACCGGCACCACATGGTCCACGCCCTGCACGATGGCGTAGTTGTTGAACATGCCGCCCGAGGACGCGCAAACGCCCATGGCCAGCACCCATTTCGGTTCGGTCATCTGGTCATAGACCTGACGCAGCACCGGCGCCATCTTCTGGCTGACCCGGCCCGCGACGATCATCAGATCGGCCTGCCGCGGTGAGGCGCGAAACGCCTCCATTCCGAAGCGGGCGATATCGAAACGTCCTGCGCCGGTGGCCATCATCTCGATGGCGCAGCAGGCCAGTCCGAAAGTGGCCGGCCACAGCGAACCCTTGCGCAGATATCCGGCGAAATCTTCGACCGTGCTCAGCAGAAAGCCACTGGGCAGTTTTTCCTCGAGACCCATGTTCGACTAACTCTCACTTCCACTGTGCGTACCGTCCGACGCGGCGTAATGCCTTGTGGGCCAGTGCGTATGGGCAAATCAGTCCCAGCTGAGACCGCCGCGGCGCCATTCGTAGGCGTAGGCCACCGAGACATTGAAGATGAACAGCGCCATCGCGGCGAGACCGAAGAGACCGAGCGCATCGAAGTGGACAGCCCACGGGTAGAGGAACACGATCTCGATATCGAAGATGATGAAAAGCATGGCGGTGAGGTAGTACTTCACCGGAAAGCGTTGTCCGGTAACGCTTCCCGGCCCACCCGCGACAGCGTGCGGTGTCGGTTCGATGCCGCACTCGTAGGCCTCCTGTTTGGCCCGGTTGTGGCGCTTGGGGCCGATGAGGGCCGAGAGGATGACGGAGAACACCGCGAACGCGGCGGCGACCGCGCCGAGGACCAGGGTGGGCATCTCGATATTCACGACTGCACTTCCCCTCCTTGCGAGCTGTAGCTGGCGGTTGGGCGTCATGTCCCCCGACGGCGCCGAGATGGCCGGCGTCGGAATCATGGCTGACCCTTTCGAGCGACCGGCAAGCAGTCGCTACGGGCAGCTTCCGAGGCGGGCTGACTTCGTTGTCCGCCTCGGTCAGACTCGCCTCATGGCCTGCTCGCACCGCGCGGGTCTGTCATATCGAGGCCCGCGCTCATGTGAGCTACGGCACAGCCTACAACTGTCGCGCGGGTTCGACCGTTTATTCGATTGGGGTCTTTGATCGAAAACGGGACTGCTATTTATGACTGAATCAGGGGTAATCCGCCCCGTCGGATCCGCTAAGTGATAGCGCCGTCACGTGACGTCAAAATGCCCGCGTCCCCAGGACGCGGGCACGGGTGCGGCGATCGGTTCAGGCTGCCGAGCGGTTGTGCAATACCGCGACGACGGCCTCGGTGAGCCGGATCGGATCGATCGGATGGGATACGGCGGCCTCGGCGCGCGACCAGTTCGCGAGCCAGGCATCGTCGGGCCGGCCGGTGAGCACCAGAACCGGTGGGCACTGGGCGATCTCGTCCTTGAGTTGCTTGGCGATGCCGAGCCCGCCCACCGGGGCGGATTCCCCGTCCAGGATGGCCAGGTCGATACCGCCCGCATCCATCTGCTCGATGACCACGGGTGCGGTCGCCACCTCGAGGTATTCGAAGGCGGGCAGCTCGGGATGCGGGTGTCTGCCCAGTGCCAGCATTACTTGGCGCCGGGTGTCGGCGTCGTTGCTGTAAACCAAGACCCGCAGTGGGGTGGAACGAATCGCATCGGCCACGCAGGGATGGTACGTCGGGGTGGGGGTGCGGCGTGGCAGGTTGGCACAGATTGCTCGGGACGCGTCGCACTGTCGTCGGGTGGCGGCGTGGAATGCGCGCGCGGGCAAGGTAATCGAAAGCGGTTGCCTGGGTATGGCAGCCAACGGGGTGGGTGAGCTCAGTTTCGGCCGGTAGCATCCCGAAAATGCGGGGAGATATCACGCGCGAACTCGTCGAAACCGACGTGTGGACCGACGAGATGGTGGGCCGGGCGGGCATCCCGGTGGTGGATGTGCCGTTCGTGACCATCGGCAGCGGGATCGGATCCTTCGTCACCTATGACACCTTGCGGATCTACGGTGTTCCGGCGGCAGCGATGGCAGTACTCGGGCCGCAGGAGGTGCCGTGGTCGTCGTATGAGTATCTGACGCGGGTATCGCAGATTCCGCGCGGCGAGCGATTGCGCAGCGACTCGGCCTCGACGCCGGACAATATCTGGGGTTTTCCGTCATTTGCGGTGCGCGAGGCGTTCGCGGAGAAAACGATCCGGCCGCTGTGGAATGTGTGCACCGAGCCGATCCTCAGTAATTACTACACGCCGCGGGCGGGGCAGGCGTTCGTCGCGATGGAACGAGAGTTCCGTCGGATCGGATACGCGGGTTCGTTGCACAAAGGGCATGTGCGCATGGTGCGCAAGCGCTATGACGGCGGGTATTTCAGCGTCCTCACCCCGCCGGCGGGTGCGGCGCCGACCAAGCGGATCGCGTTTCGCAGTGCGTATGTACATGTGGGCGTGGGTTATCCGGGGCTGAAGTTGTTGCCGGATCTGCAGGAGTATCGGGAGAAGTACCGGGATCCGACGCGGGTAGTGAATGCGTATGAACCGCATGAGCACGTGTATCAGGCATTGCAGCGCAGGCCGGGGAAGGTGATGATCCGCGGTAGCGGGATCGTGGCCAGTCGGGTGTTGCAGCGGCTTATCGATGACCGGGACAAACTGCGGCTGAATACCGAGATCCTGCATCTTTTTCGGCACTACGTGGCGGCCGCGCACGGACCGAGTATTTTCAGTCGACGCAAGGGCGGCGACGGGTGGTCCTATCAGGGATTCAACTATCCGAAGTCGGTATGGGGCGGGCAGCTCAAAGCGAAAATGCGCACGCTGCAAGGAGAGCAGCGCGCGCAGGCCTACCACGAGATGGGCGGGACGAACACCCCGGTGCGCTCGAATTGGCAGGAGCAACTGCGGCGCGGACGTAAGGAGGGGTGGTATCAGGTGATGGCGGGCAGTGCGCGCGAGCTGCGGCCCGGGCGAGGGCAGGGCGGGGTGATCACCACGATCGTGCCGGATCCCACGGCCGCACTGCCGTTTCCGCCGCCGACCCGGCCGTTCGACATTTCGGCCGATTACATAATCGACTGCACCGGTTTGGAGGCCGATGTGCGCGAACATCGGTTGTTGGCGGATCTGCTGGATCACGCCGGGGCCGGGCGTAACCCAGTGGGGCGCATGGATGTGGCGACCACCTTCGAGTTGATCGGTACCCGAAGTGGCAGCGGACGCATCTACGCATCAGGTAGTGCGACGCTGGGTGGACCGTTTCCGGGAGTGGATACCTTCCTCGGGTTGCAGATCGCGGCGCAGGAGATCGCGGACGACCTTGCGGCACTGGGTTTCTGCGAGCGGATGGGACCGCTGCGGTCGACTCGGCAATGGTGGTTGTGGGCGACCAACAAGAAGATCTGATCGATGCTGCTTACCTTGAACGGGCGGATCCAGACCCGCATACTCGCGCTCGGCATTATCGGATTGCTGGTCGCGGTGATCATTACACCGGTTCTGCCGACCGGATCGCTGTCACTGGGCAATGCCTATCGGGTGACGCTGTCGGTGTTGCTGGCGACCGTGCTCGTCGGCGTACTGTGGGAATTGCTTTACCATTTTCTGCAGCAATTCCGGTGGGAGAAGGACTGGCCCACGCTGTTCGGCTTCTGGACGGTGACCAACGAGGCGGCGCTGATGTGGGTCCTCGTGCACCACACAACCATTGTGCTGCCGCGTGCGTTGCACCCGTCGCTGACGGCATTCCTCATCCAGTTCATCGTGACGTGGATCGTGTTCTGGCTCATCGTGAACGGGCCGATGCGGGTGGTGTTCCATCGGTGGCGGTTCCAGGGTGGGCGATTTCGGTGAGTCCGCAGCTCGAGGTGCTGCCAGGAGCTGCGCACCTGATCGCGAACAGTGGTGGCGTTGTGCTGGTCGTCGCGCACCGTTCGGAAATTGCGGCCGATGCCGAATCGCGCACGGCGCAGACGATGACGGCATTGCTCGAGCTGGTGCGCGAGGCCGGTGCCTCGGAGATACCGCGCAGCGGACGCATGTTTGCACGGCTCGCCACCACCTGGTTGATGAGCCTGGACGACGAGGACCACGTGGAATTCGGCGTGATCACCCCGAGCGCGACCGGCGTTGCGTTATTCCTGCACGGCGGGGTGACCGCGGTGCTGGAGAGCTCGGATCGCACCGAAATATTGCGCGGCAGGGACGCCGGCTTCACGGTCGACCGCGTGGTGATCCCGGCACCAGAGATCGGGATCGGGCTGTTCGTGGACGAGGACGGAATGACCGAGTCGACGCTACCGGGCCGCGGCATCGCCGGACTCGGTGATGGAACGGTGCCCGGTGCCGGTGCGGTGATGTGGTTCGGGGTGCCTGTGTCGGGTCGTGCACCGGCGGTGCGGAGGTCTCCTGAGGTCGAGTCGGTGCGAGATGGAGTGCTTCAGGCCGTGGCATCGGCGGAAGGCTTGGAAGCGGTGCCGCAGGTCGTGGAAGCGGACCGGCGCGAGTTTCCGAGGCAAGTTGTCGAAGTGATCGGTCCGGTGGCGATGAGATCGGGAGGCGAGGTCGAGCCACAGCCGGAAGGCGGTGCGGTGCGGCCGCCGATCGGGGGTGGCTCGGCGGGAAAGGCGGCACCGTGGGAGCGCGCGTCCGCGATGGGCATGGGAAACCTGCCGCCGAGGAATGCGGTATCGAGCGTCGGGGAGCGGCGGCGAGTCGGGCTGCAGAAGGGTGCGCAGTCCGAGATCGGGGTACCGGAGGCGTCGCCGAATGGGGTCGCCGGGAGCGGTAGGGCGGTTGTTCGGGGGTTCATGTGCTCGCGGCAGCATTTGAACGATCCCCGCGTGTCGTTCTGCGCGGTGTGTGGGATTCGGATGGATCAGCTGACCTGTGTGTTGACCGAGGGGGTGCGACCGCCGCTGGGGTTGCTGATGCTCGATGACGGGACATCGTTCGTACTCGATAACGACATCGTCCTCGGGCGAGAACCCGAACACGCCGAGGCGGTGCGACGTGGCGCGCGACCGATCCGGTTGCCGGACAGCTCCGGCGCGATGTCGCGGGCACATGTGGAGGTTCGGCTGGTCGAATGGGATGTCGCCGTGATCGACCAGGGCTCGGCCAACGGCACCTACATCCGCATGCCCGGCCACCATGAGTGGCTGCGCGCCATGCCGAATCAGCTGACCACCTTGGCAGCCGGTGCCCAGATCCTGCTCGGCGGCCGCATCCTCAGCTTCGACTCCCAACACAGCCAGTTCTGAATTCGTGAAATGGTGAGGCGCGTCGCCGAACGCTGCCACGTGCGTCGAAATACTGTCGATACCGCGCGTCGCGTCGATATGTGGTGTGTCCGAGTTCGATATTCCAGGTAGGGAGTTCTCGATGGATTCGCGTGGTTCGTTGCGTTGGTTGACCATGGCTGCCGTGTCGGTGCTGTCGGTCGCGACGTGCTTGTCGGTAGCGGCGGCGACCCCCGTTCACGGCGATGCTCGTCGCCCCAACATCGTGATGATCCTCGCCGATGACCTCGATGCGATGACAACGCCGGTTTGGCAGGCGATGCCGCGCACCGCCACGCTGATTCGTGACCGCGGTGTCGATTTCACCAACGGTTTCGCGCCGATGCCGATCTGCTGCGCTGCCCGGTCGTCGATTTTGACCGGAGCATACGGGCACAACACCGGCGTTCTCACCAACGGTGGTGAAGTCGGCGGCTTCGAAGCCTTCCGCGCCAACGGCAACGAATCCCATACCATCGCGACATATCTGCATGACGCCGGTTATCGCACCGGGATGGCCGGTAAATATCTCAACGGCCTCGAACACGACCCCGACCACATTCCGCCCGGCTGGGATGACTGGAACGCGGGCATCGACAACTTTCTCTACGCCGGTTACAACTACACTCTCAACGAGAACGGCACTCACGTGAAATACGGTGTCGTGCCGAAGGATTACGAAACCGACGTCATCGGCGAAAAATCCGTTCGGTTCATCACCGACGCCGCCGCCACCGGGCAGCCGTTCTTCTGGTATGCCGCCTCCACAGCGCCGCACTTCCCGATCCCGCCCGCGCCACGGCATCTGGCCGAGACCACGCCGACCGCGGCACCACAGTCGGCGAACTTCCAGGAGCCCGATGTTTCCGACAAACCCAGTTGGCTTATCGACACCGCGGACGTCCGCGCGGCGACGATCGCGGCGACCAACGACATCGACTACACCAACCGGCTCGGCGCACTGAAATCGTTGGACGAGATGGTCGCCGCGATCGTCGATACCCTCGAGCGCACCGGCCAGCTCGACAACACCTATCTGATCTTCACCTCTGACAACGGCTACAGCCTCGGCGCGCACCGGCTCACGCAGAAGATGGCGCCCTACGAGGAATCCATGCGAGTACCCCTCGCTGTCGCCGGTCCCGGTATCAGCCACGGCGCCACCGATGCGATGGGTCTGTCGATCGACCTCGCACCCACCATCCTCGATTGGGCTGCTCTCGCCATCCCCGACCGGATGGACGGTCGTTCGCTCGCACCGGTGCTGCACGGTGACACCAGCGGCTGGCGCACCGACTTCGCCGCCGAATACGGCGGCCCGGGCGTGGACGGCCGCAACGGCATTGTCCAGGAACAGATCCCGGGCACCGAGACACCGGCGATGTATGCCTTCGACATGCCGTCCTGGGTCGCGGTGCGCACCGAGCGGTATCTGTATGTGCGCTGGTACGACCGTGAACGCCCGCTCGCTGACCGCGAATACGAGCTATATGACCTCGCCGCAGATCCGTACCAACTGACCAACCTGATCAAAACTCCGACCGGCCGAGCCGAGCACGCCGCCACCATCACCGAACTCGACCATCGTCTCACTGAATTGACGACCTGTGCCGGACGCGCCTGCCGCTAGGTTCGCGGTGGCTCGCCAGAACGCCCGCGCAGTCAGCGGGGAGGACTTTTCACGATCGCGGTTCCGTCGGGACGCGGCACGGTCGGAAACCGACCAGACAACTCCCGCCGACGAGTCCGTCTCGGACTGATCGTGACGGAAACTCTAGTCGCGTTCGAAGCGGACGATGCCGGACCAGGGGTTGCGGCCCGGTTTACGCGGGTTGGGCTGGGGGAGATAGGTGAACGGGCGCAGGTACCAGGGTGCACGGTGGAGTTTGCGGGCGTGCACGAGGAGATGTTCGATTTCGCGGGGGAGCCAGCCGAGATCTTCGAAGTAGGCGATGCCGTTGCCGGGTTCGAAATCGAGAGGTGCGTTCTCGAACATCGAATTCGAGCGCATGCGGTGCATTCCCACGGTGACGTCCATGACCCACCAGCGGATCTCCGGCCGCGACAGCGCGGCGGCGATGGTGCGGACCGTCTCCTCCTCCAGATACATCAGCAGACCTTCGGTCAGCACCAAAGCTTTTGTGGCGGGCAAATTTTCGGGGCCGAGCGGACCGAGTGCCCAGTCCAGGAACGTCGCCAGCGCGACCGGATCGGCCAGGTCGACACCACGGCGGATCAGCGCACAGTGCGGCTGCTCATCCGCGAGGGCCGCTTCCTTTTCCGCGGTGAGCGCGGGCAGATCGGCCTCCACCCAGACGAAATCGGCGGACAGGTCCAGGCGGTAGGGGCGGGTGTCGAGCCCGGCGGCGAGATTGAGCACGCGGTCGCAGCCCTCGGCGACGGCGGTCGCGATCAGGTCGTCGATGAGTTTGGTTCGGGTGACCACCGGCCAGCCGTTGCGCATCATCCGCGACGCGGCCGCCACCATGGCGTATCCGCGCTCACCGGCCAGGCCTTCGGCGAGCGGATCGCGGAACAGCGCATCCTCGCGGGCGGTCTCCAGCGCGCGATAGGCGGCCACCCAACGCGCGGTATCGGACACATTCGAAATCAACGTTTCCCCACCAGCCATGCGCGCCAGTCTGGCACAGCGGCGCCCCTCCACCGAGCCAGGGTCCCCGCTGGCCATCCGATAGAATTTCGGCCGGGAAATCGGACCGCGCGGAACATGATATTCACCGGCTCGTAACAGCGAAACATGCTGCTGAGCCGGTATTCGGTTCACAATCATCTCAATGGCGAATTCACCGCCGAGAACCTGCGCGATCATTTCGATCGCCAGTCGGGTGGAGTCCGGGTGCCGTGCCCCCGGACTCCACCGCCCGGGGGGTTGGTAGCGCGTCCAGATAGCTTGCCGCGCCGCCCGCGCCGGCGGCTCGCCGAGCGCAGGCATATGGCGGTCGATGCGGCGTGGGCGACCACCATTCGACTGCGTTCGACGGAACCTCGGAACCAAGGTTCGAACGGCACAAGCCATCTGGACGCGGCACTCTAGCCGGGGTGGAAGGCGTGCGCGCCCACTTCGGCTGGGTCGAGGATATGGGCGAGAAAGAGGCGGGCAGTCGGGGTGGGGGTGCGTGTCGTTACGGCATGCCATGGCCGGTCCATGGGGGTGCCGTCGACCGGAAGTACTTGCAGCAGACCGGTCTCCAGGTCTTGGGCCAATGCGTCGCTGTGAATGAGGGTCACGCCCAAGCCTTCACGAGCGGCGGCCAGGACAGCGCCGTGGCTGCCGAGGGTGAGGGTGGGCGGGGAGATCTCCAGGCGATCGATGAGGCTGAGGGTGGCGTCGCGGGTGCCGGAACCGCGACCGCGCAGCAGCCAGGTGCTGTGCAGTGGATCGGGGCAGCCGGGCGCGCCGACGACGACAAGCTGACTGTCCCGTCGGGCGCGGATGACCAGCCCGGTGTCACGTGGCGGGCGGCCCGCGATGACGAGATCGGTTTCGTGGTGGTGCAATTCGAGGAACAGCACATCGCGTGGGTGCACCGACAGGCTCAGTTCGATATCCGGATAGCGATTCCGGAATGACGCCAGCGGCCCGAGCAGCACATACTCACCCGCCGTTGCGACTACACCGATCCGCAGCTTGCCGGTCTCGGCCCGGCGCACCGCGGCATTGGCCTCTTTCATGAGGCCGAGGATGGTGCGGCAGTATTCGGAGTAGATGCGTCCGGCCTCGGTGAGCGCGATACCGCGCCCGGCCTTCGCGATGAGCTTTGCCCCGAGCTGCTTTTCGATGTGCGCGACGGCCGCTGACACGGCGGCCTCGGTGATGTGCAGCTGGGTGGCGGCGCGGCGAATGCTGCCCTGCCGAGCCACGGCCAGGAATGTTTCCATCCTTGCCGCACTCACCATACCCACAATTCGACGGTATCAAACTCAATGAATCCGTTGAGTATTCCGAGGAACAATCAAATTGTTTGTCGTCGACAACGCCGTCATCCTTGAACTCAGTAGGCGTTCACCCCACGTCTCAGGCGCAGCATCCCGCACAACACCCGAACCGAGGTGTCCTGCTCGATATCCGGGCGCGGGTGCCTCGCGCAACACGTCCCGAGCGCGGATGACCGCAAAACGAGCGGAGCAATGATGACCGACGAAACCGAACCCAATCGCTGGGATCCGGGTGTCCACTCCTACGCTTCGATGGGCTACTACGCCCCGGACTATGTCCCCAAAGATACCGATGTACTCGCCGTCTTCCGTGTAACCCCGCAGAAGGGCGTGGATCCGATCGAGGCCGCGGCCGCCGTCGCGGGGGAATCATCCACCGCCACATGGACTGTCGTATGGACCGACCGTCTCACCGCACACGACCGCTACCAGGCCAAGTGCTACCACATCGATGAGGTTCCCGGCCGCCCCGGCGAGTACTTCGCCTATATCTCCTACGATCTCGATCTCTTCGAAGAGGGTTCGATCACCAACCTCACCTCCTCGATCATCGGCAATGTCTTCGGCTTCAAACCGCTACTGGCACTGCGCCTGGAGGATATGCGGATTCCGGTGGCCTACGTCAAAACCTTCCAGGGCCCGCCGCACGGCACCGTCATGGAGCGCGAGTACCTGAACAAATACGGTCGGCCGCTGCTCGGTGCGACGGTGAAGCCGAAACTCGGTCTGTCCGCGCGGAATTACGGTCGGGTGATCTACGAGGCATGCAAGGGTGGCCTGGATTTCACCAAAGACGACGAGAACATCAACTCCCAGCCGTTCATGCGTTGGCGCGACCGGTATCTGTTCGCCATGGAAGGTGTCAACCGCGCTGTGGCCGAAACCGGTGAGATCAAGGGGCATTACCTCAATGTCACAGCGGCGACCATGGAGGAGATGTACGAGCGCGCCGAGTTCGCCAAGCAGTTGGGCAGCGTCGTGATCATGATGGATCTGACGGTGGGATTCACTGCCATGCAGTCGATGTCGCATTGGGCGCGGCGCAATGGCGTTCTGCTGCACCTGCATCGGGCCGGGCACTCCACCTACACGCGGCAGAAGACCCACGGCGTGAGCTTCCGGGTACTGGCCAAGTGGTGTCGGCTGATCGGCGTCGATCATCTGCACGCGGGCACCGTCGTCGGCAAACTCGAGGGCGATCCGGCGACCACCAGGGGCTTCTACGACACGTTGCGGGAGAACCATATTCCCACCAATCCGGGCAACGGCATCTTCTTCGACCAGCATTGGGCCAGCCTCGGCGGTGTCATGCCGGTGGCCTCCGGCGGCATTCATGCGGGCCAGATGCACCAGTTGCTCGATCTTTTCGGCGATGACGTGGTCTTGCAGTTCGGCGGCGGCACCATTGGCCATCCGCTCGGCATCGCCGCGGGGGCGGAGGCGAATCGGGTGGCTCTGGAGGTGGTCGTCAAGGCCCGCAACGAGGGTCGCGATCTGCTCAAAGAAGGTCCGGATGTACTGCGCAAGGCCGCCGAGATGTGCCGCCCGCTCGATGTCGCGCTCTCGACCTGGGGCGATGTCACCTTCGACTACACCTCCACCGACGCGCCGGATGCCGTGCCGACGGCCAGCCGCTGAACGACAGGACCCCGCACATGTATCTGCGCCACGGAACCTTCTCGTATCTGCCCGAACTCACCGACGTCGAAATCGCGGCCCAAGTGCGTTACGCCTTGCTCAACAACTGGCCGGTGTCCATCGAATACACCGATGATCCGCACCCTCGCAACGCCTACTGGGAGATGTGGGGGCTGCCGCTGTTCGATCTCGACGAGCCCGACGGCGTGCTCGCCGAGATCGACGCATGCCGCAATACCTTTCCGCGACACTACATTCGGGTCCTCGCCTACGATGCCCGCTACGGCAGGCAGACCACCGCACTGAGCTTCCTGGTGCAGCGTCCCGTCGGCGAGCCCGGATTCGTGCTGACCCGCACGGAGGGACCGGACCGGCGCCAGACCTACGGTCTGCACTCGTATGCCACCGACGAACGGCCCGGTAGCCGATATGGCGGCTGAAAGATCGAGCGCGGCAAGTGGTTTCCGATTGCACCGGCCCGGTGCGGACGACGGCAGGCCGGTGCGGGCGGTGCCCGCGGACGCACCGCCGGAAGAATTGCTGGCCGAGGACGCGGTGCTGGATCTGTCCGCCGATATCGCCGGCAATGACGTCGCGGACGTATTGACCAGGCTCGACGCCGAACTCGTCGGTCTGGCGAATGTGAAGCGGCGGGTGCGCGAGATCGCGGCGCTGCTCCTGATCGATCGGGCCAGGCAGCGCTTCGGCCTGCAGGCATCCCGGCCGACCATGCATATGAGCTTCACCGGCGGCCCCGGCACCGGCAAGACGACCGTCGCCTTGCGGATGGCCGAGATGTTGCACGCGCTCGGCTATGTCCGTAAACCGAAGGTGCACACGGTAACTCGTGACGATCTGGTCGGCCAGTTCATCGGTCACACCGCACCCAAAACCAAGGAGGCGCTGGCCAAGGCAGCCGGGGGAGTGCTGTTCATCGATGAGGCCTACTACTTGTTCCGGCCGGAGAACGAACGCGATTACGGACAGGAAGTCATCGAAATCCTGCTGCAGGAGATGGAGAGCGAGCGCACCAGCCTGGTGGTGATCTTCGCGGGCTATCCGGACCGGATGGAGAAATTCTTCTCCGCCAATCCGGGATTGTCCTCGCGGGTAGCTCATCATCTGGAATTCAGCGACTACACCCACGACGAGTTGGTGCGCATCGCCGAACTCATGGTGGCACGGGACAATTTCCGCTTCGACGATCCCGGATACGCCGCCTTCGGTGAGTATCTCACACTGCGGATGTCCCGACCCCGATTCTCCAATGCGCGCAGCGTCCGCAATGCCCTGGACCGCTGCCGGTTACGGCAGGCCAAACGGCTGGTCGAGCTGCGGCGACCGCTCACCAAGACCGACCTGATCACACTGCTCGACCGAGATGTGTACGGCAGCAGTGTATTCCGCGGCATGAGCGACGGGCCCGGAGGCGGCGGCTTGCGTGACCACGCAGGGCCCCGGGAGCACCGCCAATCGGACACAGCAGGACAGCAGCCGGATGGGCCGACCGCAAGGGCCCCCGCGTGACGAGATCGAGAACTCATGCCAGAAGGATTGAAGACCCTCACCCGATACACGATCGAGGAGGAGCACCGGCATCCCGGATCGTCCGGCGAATTCTCCGCTCTGGTGAATGTCGTCGCGACCGCGACGAAAATCATCGCCAACCAGGTGACCAGAGGCGCCATTGTCGGCTCACTGGGCGCCTCCGAACCCGATAACCTGCCGCCGACTGTGCACCGCAAACTCGACGCCATCGCCAATGACATCATGGTGGCCGAGACCCAATGGACGGGGCATCTGTCGGCGCTGTTATCGGAACAGATGACCGATATCCATCCGGTGCCCGATGTACACCGGCGCGGCAAATATCTGCTGGCCTTCGATCCATTGGACGGATCCTCGAATATCGATGTAAACCTGCCGGTCGGAACGATTTTCAGTGTGCTGCGGGCAGCGGATGACACTGCGCCGCGTACCGCTGACTTCCTGCAGCCGGGCGTGCGGCAGGTCTGCGCTGGATTCACGCTGTACGGACCGGCGACGATGCTGGTGCTCACCACCGGTAGTGGCGTCGACGGATTCACCCTGGACCGGGAGATCGGGGCATTCGTGTTGACCCATCCGCGGATGCGAATCCCAGAAGATACTTCCGGATTCGCGATCAATGCCGCCAATGAGCGGTTCTGGGAACGGCCGGTGCGGCGGTATGTCCACGAATGTCTCGACGGTGTGGACGGGCCGCGGGGGCGGGATTTCAATATGCGCTGGGTCGCGTCGTTGGTCGCGGATACCTTCCACATCCTGACCCGCGGCGGGGTCTACCTGTATCCATACGACACTCGGCGGTCGGGGCGAGTGTCGTTGCTGTACGGCGCGAATCCGATCGCCTACATCGTCGAACAGGCTGGCGGCTGGGCGACGACGGGCGGTGATCGGGTGCTGGAGGTAGTGCCGGGACAGGTGCATCAGCAAGTACCGCTGATCTTCGGTTCGCGCAATGAGGTCGCGCGGATCGAGCGCTATCACAGCGAGCCCGAGGAAGGGCCCAGCTTCGACAGTTCACTGTTCGGGTCGCGATCGTTGTTCCGTCCGGCCGGGCGCTGAGTTCTGTTGTGCGGCAATCGAGGAGGTGTCATGTCGGTCAAACATCCCGTCGTCGCCATTACCGGATCCTCCGGTGCGGGCACGACCAGTGTCACGCGGACCTTTCAGGAGATATTCCGCCGCGAAGGCATCAATGCGGTGGTCGTAGAGGGGGATTCCTTCCATCGCTACGACCGTAACGAGATGAAGCTCGCGATGGCCGAGGCGGAGCAGAGCCACAATCGCACCTTCTCGCATTTCGGCGAGGAGGCGAATCTGCTGAAAGAGCTCGAGACGCTGTTCCGGGATTACGGTGAGACCGGCGTCGGTTCGGTGCGCAAATATCTGCACGACGAGTTGGAGGCCAAACCCTATGGTCAACCCGCAGGCACCTTCACACCGTGGGAGGATCTGACACCGGGCAGCGATCTGCTGTTTTACGAGGGATTACACGGCGCCGCCGTCACCGATTCGGTGAATGTCGCGCAATACGCGGATCTGCTGGTCGGCGTGGTGCCGATCGTCAACCTCGAATGGACCCAGAAGGTGATCCGGGATAAGACCGAACGCGGCTATTCCAGTGAGGCCGTGATCGATACGATCCTGCGCCGCATGCCCGATTATGTGAAATACATCTGCCCCCAGTTCTCCCACACCTACGTCAACTTTCAACGCGTCCCCACTGTCGATACCTCGAATCCCTTCATCGCCCGAACCATTCCCACCGCCGACGAAAGTTTCGTCGTCATCCGCTTCGCCGACCCCAAGGTCATCGACTTCCCCTATCTGCTATCCATGCTGCACGACTCGTTCATGTCCCGCCCCAACTGCATCGTGGTACCGGGCGGCAAAATGGAACTGGCCATGCAACTCATCTTCACCCCGCTGATTCTGCGGCTGATGGATAAGCGCCCCAAGCGTTCTCGTTGATCGGCGCTCTGCGGGGGTGGTTCACCGACCGTCGCAGGTCGACAGACACTCGAAGCGACCACCGCGATTGCGGTGGTCGCTTCGGATTCTGGCGAAAATAGGAGCGAACGGGTCGCCAGTAATTCAGAGGCACCAGACCAAGTTCGCTGATCCTGGCATAGGAATGGTGAAGCACAGCCCGATCGAGCCGTCGACCGGCGATGCGGAAGTCTCACTGGCGGATGCGGTGGATGCCCCGATGACGCCGAGGGCCAGTACGATTGCGGTTGCGCCGACGGAACCGGCAATTCTGGTAACCATCTGATCGTCTCTTCTCGTGTGGACTTCTGCGCCAGAAAAGGCGCGGGACAAGTAGCGCGAGAACGAGCGCCTCGGACATTTCGTGCTATGCGACCATCGTCCGCGCATTCGCGTCCATCAACAAGGGGCCTTCGACCCGAACCTCGGCGTCGGAGGATTCTAGCTACCGAAGAGTTTCCCGGTCAGCATACGGTTTACTCGAAAACATGCACTGTCCGATATTCCGTTATGCCTCGTTTTCTCTCGAAGTCGATTCATTAACACAAGTAACCGAAAAGCGGTCGCGGGATCACGGCCGCGAACAGATATACGAGCCACCCTTGACCACATCGCGCGGAAGCGCTGAGACTTACAACTCGCCCTGTTCGCGGCGGCGATCCATGTCGCGTTGACGTTGTTCCTCTTGGCGGCGGGCCTCGCGGCGCTGCGATTCGGCGCGTTCGCGCAGACCGCGCAGGAAGGCTTCGTCATCGTCCGGGTTCTGCGGGACGTAGCGGCCGGGGCGGTCGTATTCGGCGTAGCGGGTGGTGGAACGCGGGGCACCTTCGTGCAGGGGGCGGCCCGCGAACAGCCACAGCAGCGCGCCCACGGTCGGCACCAGGATGACGACGATGAGCCACGCGAGCTTCGGCAGGTTCCGGATGCCCGCGTCGGGGCAGGTGACGATGTCGACCAGGCAGTAGACCCACAGGGCCAACGTGATCAGACCGAATACTGCGTATGGCATCGAAATCTCCTCGGGCGCACGGCAATAGCAATGGCCTGCTCATCCGTGGTTTCCGAAAGCTCGATGGTCACCCCCCGCCGAACCGGCCTGCATGGAGGGTACACGCCGCATTCGAGCGATCAGTCCGGCAGCAGTGGGACCGAGACGCCTTCGCCGCGGCCGATCAGGGCGGCGCGGGTGACGGCCGATGAGCCGAAGCGGCGGCGCAGGTCGTCGAGGGTGGCATCGAGGGTGTTGGTGGCGCGGGGTTCCAACGGCAGCGTGAGCTGGACGGCGTCGGCATTCTCGAGATTGGTCAATGCCAGGCCGATCAGGGTGAGCCCCCGCTCCTGGATCATGGGCATCGCGGTGCTGAGCAAGGTGCGTGCGGCGTAGAGGATGGTTTCGGTGTGATCGGTCGCCTCGTTCAGGGTGTGCGAGCGGGTGGCGCGGGTGAAATCGTCGAAACGCATGCGCAGCACCACGGTTCGGGTCACCCGGCTGGCAGCGCGTAGCCGACGGCCGAGTCGGTCGGTGAGGCCGTGCAGGTAGGCCTCGATCTCGTCGGGCGGTCGGTGCCGACGACCGAGTGCGCGTTGCGCGCCGATGGAGCGGCGGCGGACCTCGGTTTCGACGCGACGCGGATCGCGTGCCCACGACAGTGCGTACAGGTGCCGGGCAGCGGCGGGTCCGAGGATGGCACGCAACGGTGCTTCGCCGAGGTCGGCGAGTTGTCCGATGCGGGTGATGCCGTGTTCGTGCAGGGTGCGGGAGGTGACCTCACCGACGCCCCACAGTCGTTCGACCGGCAGCGGGTGCAGGAAAGCGAGTTCGAGTTCCGGCGGCACCAGGCGCAAGCCGTCAGGTTTGGCGACCGCGCTTGCCACCTTGGCCAGGAATTTCGTGCGCGCGATACCGACCGAAATCGGCAACCCGACCTGCTCGCGCACCGCATCTCGCAACCGTCGTCCGATCTCGACGGGTTCGCCTGCGATCCGCCGCAGCCCACCCACATCGAGAAACGCCTCATCGATCGAAATGCCCTCGACCACCGGGGTCGTGTTGTGGAAGATCTCGAAGACGGCCCTACTCGCCTCGGCATAGGCCGACATGCGCGGCGGCACCACCATCGCATGCGGGCAAAGCCGCAGCGCCGCACCACCATTCATCGGTGTGCGCACCCCGAACGCCTTCGCCTCATAACTGGCTGCCAGCACAACCCCACCACCGACGATCACCGGGCGCCCCCGCAGCCGCGGATTATCGCGCTGTTCCACCGAGGCATAGAACGAGTCGAGATCCGCATGCAAAATCGACGCCTCGGCCCGCGCCTCGATCCGCGGCCTTCGGGGACGCGGCGAATTCAGGCGGGCAGACTCGGACACGAACATATGTTCGCATAGACGACCCTCTCGCGCGTCAAACTTTCTGGCAGGGTTGCTCGGTTCACCCTCCGGGCACATCGAGCCAGGAAGGCGCCGGTCTGTGGCGCGGTCACAGCGGTTGAAGATTCCGGTCGAGGACACGGTGCGGGTGGTGTTGTCGGTGCTGGCCGGTGAGATGAGCGCCGCGGAGGCTGCTCGGCGTGGGGTGAGCACGGCATCGGTGGGCAAGTGGGAGCAGGCGTTCCTGGAGGTCGGCATCAAGGCGCTGGACGAGTTGCCCAGCGGCCCGGCCCGGGCGCAGGGGACGCCGGAGCAGCGGCGATTGCGGATGGAGAACGAGCAACTGAAGCTGGCACTGGCGGAAGCGACGGTGCAATTGCGGGTGTGGCAGCACGGCGCCACCTTGGTGGATCAGGTTCCTTCGCTGACCTCGTAGCCCTGAGAGCGGCAGAGGGACTGCCGGTTTCGAGGTTCGCTCGGCTGGCCGGCATTCCCGAACGCACCTATCGGCGGCGGCTGGCTCGGCTCGGCGACGGGTATCCGCAGCGTGGTCCGTGGCCATCGCCGAAGGTGGAACGGTTCGAGCCGATCTGACCCAGACCGCCCGCGGTGCCGATGCCGTGGCCTGTCCGCGGCTCGCGGTCACCGAAGCCGAACGGGTTCTCGACCTCGACGATTTGCATACAGACCGTGGGCTGGCGGTGTCGTCTATCGCGCCGATGGTATGAGCACGATTCTGCCGAACACCTCGCCAGCTTCCATTTTCTGGTGGGCCACAACAGCCTGATCCAGGGAAAGCGCCTCGTGCACAACTGCTTCCAGCTCGCCACGAGCTGCGGCAGCGAACAGTTCGGTGGTCGCGGCCCATCGCTCGGGTGCGGGCACGGTGTCGGCACTGAAGGTCGCGAATGACATCGACTTCCGGAACGCCGCGACCATCGCAGCGCCGAAGTCCGCCGGTGGCATGCCTGCCATCGCGCCGACGGCCACCATGCGACCGTTCGGCGCGAGCCTGGCGAAGAATGAAGGCAGATCCGCACCGGCGACGATGTCGAGGATGAGGTCGTAGCCCGCGGGAGCGTCCTGTGCACCCCGGCCGGCGCGGTCGAGCACGTGGGTTGCGCCCAGCTTGCGCAGGCGAGCGCCACGCTCGGCCGACGAGGTCGTGACCGCCACCGCGCCGGCGCCGCCACGAGCCGCGAGCTGGACCGCCATGACCCCGATACCACCGGCCGCACCGCGCACCAGCACCGACTCACCGCGAGCGAAGTGGGCATGGCGCAGGCCGAAGTGGGCCACCGTTGCCGAGCCGCCGAGCGTCACTGCGTCGATGGCCGACAGGTCCGCCGGGAGAGGGACGAGCGTCTCGGCCGATGCGACGGCCTGTTCGGCATAGCCGCCGCTCTCACCGGTGAGCGCCCACACGCGTCGGCCGACCCATGCGGTGTCGACGCCCTCGCCGACCTCGGTCACGGTCCCCGCGACCTCGCTGCCGAGGACGCGACCGGGTATGGCGCCGTACGTGGCCAGCGCGCCGCTTCGGATCAGGGCGTCGAGACCACCGACGCCGATCGCGGAGGTGGAGCTGGAGTAGGCGGCGTTGAACGAGTTCGCCAAGGACGTCTATGGATGTCAAGCCGCCGTCGCTCAATAGTCGGATCGCAACGCGCGGAACACTTCTCGTGCGAGCAGGATCGCGCCGTTGGCGGGGTTCATCATGGAACTATCCGTCTGTGTCGCCGTGCTGCCCAATTGGCCACTAGAGAGCCGTCAATTAATAGCCTCTAGGCATTGTCGGCTGATGCTTCGATGAGACTGGGTTGACAACAAGATCGCGTCTACAGGGCTCTATCCAGGCATTTCAGTATGCTAGTCAAATTGAAATCAGTTCAGTATGCTGGCGTCGAAACCGACCGAGGAGACGTCGCCATGACGCAGACCACAAACCATTCCGAGGCGCCCGATCGAGACCTGGGCGGCTGCCCAGTCATGCATCGCGACTTCGCATCCCCGCAGGCGGCCGGCCGACATTGGGAGCTGGCGGACGAACTGCGCGAGACGAGCCCGGTCTTCTTCAATACCTTCGCCCAGGGCTACTGGGTGTTCACCCGGCATGACGCGGTACGCGACATCTACAAATTGCCGGAGGTGTTCTCGAGCGAGTCGATCACACCTTGGGAGCCGGATCCGATCTACCGCTTCGTCCCGACGCAGATCGACGCGCCCGACCACATCAAGTACCGCAAGATCGTCAACGCGTGGTTCTCGCCGCACGCGATCGACGAGGCGGAACAGACGATGCGCGATCGGTGCCGCAAACTCGTCGAGGAGGTGGCCCCCACGGGTAGGTCCAACTTTGTCGGTGAGTTCGCCCTGCGCTTTCCCACCGAGGCGTTCCTGAGCGTGATCGGGATCGATCCTTCCGACGCGGACCTGTTCGTGCCGTGGGTCGAGGACTTCTTCGGCGGGTTCGGCGGCGACCCCGCCGGTTTGGAGCCGATGGGCAAGGCGCTCGAGGGTATCCGCGAGTACTGGGTGGCCGCCCTCGCGCAGCGACGGGCCGATCCGGTGCCTCGTCAAGGCGATCTCGCCACGCACCTGCTGCATTCGACCTTCGACGATCGTCCGCTCACCGACGCCGAGATGCTCGACATGCTCACGGTGCTGGTGCTGGCCGGGCTCGACACGACCCGCGGCACCCTCGGCTACCTGTTCCGCCACCTCGCTACGCACCCCGAGCATCGCAGGCAGCTGATCGAACAGCCGGAGCTGATCCCGTCCGCGGTGGAGGAGGTGCTGCGTTTGTACACGATCGTTTTCGGCGACGGGCGAAAGGTGACTCGCGACATCGAGTTTCACGGTGTTCAGCTGAAGCAGGGCGATATGGTCTATGCGCTCGTCTCCGGCGCGAACCGAGATCCGCGGGCGTACGACCAGGCCGACGAGTTCGTCATCGATCGCCAGCGCAATCAGCACATGGGCTTCGCGAACGGCCCGCACCGGTGCCTCGGCTCCCATCTCGCGCGGCGCGAGCTGCGTATCGCGGTCGAGGAGTGGCTGCGGGTTATCCCGGACTTCCATATCGCGGGCGAGGAACAGCTGACCGAGCGCGGCGGCGGCGCGATGATGACGCTGACCCGACTTCCACTGGCGTGGGCGGTGCAGTCGTGAGAATGACGATCGACGGCGCGAGCTGCACCGGGCACGGCCGCTGCTATTCGATGGCGCCGGACTTGCTCACCTGCGATGACGAAGGTTTTGTCGCAATGCGGGATCAGCCGATCGAGGTGCCCGACGATCAGGCCGAGGCTGCGGCCGACGCGGCCGGGACCTGCCCCGAAGGGGCCATCACCTTGGGCGCGTAGTGACTTGTCGCTACCCGAATGCCCACACGCTCATCGAGGAGACCTAAAAATGGCAAGACGCATAGTGGTGGTCGGCGGAGGCTCCGGCGGTTGTGTCATGGCCGCCCGACTGTCCGAGGACGAAGACAATGACGTTGTGCTCGTCGAGGCTGGGCCGGACTATCCGACGCTCGACGACCTGCATGAGCATGTGAAAGATGCCTTCACCTTCGGGTTCACCTCACACGACTGGGGCTATGTCTCGGAGGACCACATCCCTGGTTCCGTCAATGCGCCGACATTCGCCATTGTCGAGCAGGGCGTACTTCCGGTGCTGCGCGGCAAAGTGATGGGTGGCTCGTCCTCGGTCAACGCCACGAACGCGCTGCGCCCGACCCCGCGCGATTTCGAACAGTGGGTAGGCCTCGGCTTGGACAAATGGTCCTGGGACGAGGTCCTGCCATATCTGAAGCGACTCGAGCGCGATCCGGTCGGCGGTCCACTGCACGGCACCGAAGGACCTGTCCCGATAAGACGATGGAGTGAAGGCGACGGTCTGCGGCCGTTCATGGCGGCCTTCGTCGAATCGGCCGCCAGCCTGGGCTACCAGGTCGTCCACGATCTCAATGGGGAAAGCCAGCTCGGTGTCGGCCCGGTCCCGATGAACCAGCAGGACGGAATCAGACAGAGCACCGCGGTGACCTATCTCGCGGCCGCCCGTGGTCGCAAGAACCTCACGGTGCGTGGCGGCGCCGATGTCGACCGGCTCGAGATCGTGGACGGCCGACCACGTGCGGTCGTGCTCGCCGACGGCGAACGCATCGACGCGGACCTGGTAGTGCTGTGCGCGGGATCGATCGGTACGCCGTCGATCCTGATGCGATCCGGAATCGGACCCGCGGACGTGCTCGAGCAGTTGGACATCCCGGTTGAAGTGCCACTGGAAGGCGTTGGGCGCAATCTCCGCGATCATCCCCTGGTGTACATGACCTATACCGGCGATGCGGAGGCCATCGGCGAACTCCTGCCACCGCTGCAGGTCGTGCTGACGACCAGCGCGGCCGGGCCGGACGGTTCTGCGGAGATCGACCTGCACATGATCCCGTTCACCCTCGAGCCCGGTTCGGTTCTGGTCGCGGTCGGTCTTGTTCGGCCGTACTCGATCGGTTCGACCGAGATCAGATCCGCTGATCCCGGCACCGACCCGCGCATCCTGCTGAATCTCCTGCATCACCCCGACGATCTGCGCCGCCTGGTGCGCGGCATCGAACTCACGCGGCAGGTGATGAAGTCCGGACCGCTCGCGAAATACGTCGGCGAAGAGTTGTGGCCCGGCCCGTCGGCGGTGACGACCGGTCAACTCACCCAAGCGGTCCTGGAAGCCAAGAACACGTATGCGCATGCGGTGGGCACCGCGGCTATGGGCGAAGCGGGCAGTCCGTGGGCGGTGGTCGGACAGGACTGCAAGGTGCACGGTCTCGATGCGCTGTACATCGCCGACGCGTCGGTGATGCCGACCATCGTCGGTGTGCCGACCAACACCACCACGATGATGATCGCCGAAAGGTGCGCGGACTTCATCAAAGAAATATCCAGGTAGACAAGGCAATTCGTGTCGTACTGATCAGGCGATAGGTAGGTATATGGCGATCGACTTGGCGTACTCGGCTGAGATCGCGGCATTGGTCGAACGGACCCGAGCGTTCACCCGCGAGGTCGTCGTTCCGATCGAGGACCGGCATGGTGGCGATATCACCGCCGCCGGTGGCGATATCGTGCGCAAGGATCTACAGGCGGCCGCCAAGCTCGCAGGCTTGTTCGCCCCGCATGCGCCGGTCGAGTACGGCGGGCTGGGATTGTCGATGTCGGATCGGGCGCCGGTCTTCGAGGAGGCCGGGTATTCACTCTTCGGTCCCATGGCATTGAACGTCGCGGCGCCCGACGAAGGAAATGTCCACCTGCTCGCGCATGTCGCGAGCCCAGAGCAGAAGTCGCAATACCTTGCGCCCTTGGCGAGTGGGGAGATCAGGTCGGCGTTCGCGATGACCGAGCCCGCTCCGGGCGCGGGCTCGGATCCATCGGCGCTGACGACCCGGGCCGAGCGGACAGCGGCCGGGTGGCGCATCAACGGACGCAAATGGTTCATCACCGGGGCCGACGGCGCCGGGTTCTTCATCATCATGGCGCGTACGTCGGGTCAGTCGGGGGAGCGTGGCGGCGCAACGATGTTCCTGGCGGCGGCCGATACACCAGGGCTGCACGTCGGGCGGCACATCCCGACAGCGGACCGCTCGATGCTCGGTGGTCACTGTGAGGTCACCTTCGAGGATCTGGTGGTGCCCGATTCCGCGGTGCTCGGTGCAGTTGATAGAGGCTTCGAGTATGCGCAAGTTCGGCTCGGACCGGCCCGGATGACGCACGTCATGCGATGGCTCGGAGCCGCGCGCCGCGGCCACGATATCGCCGTACACCATGTGGCGCGGCGCGAGGCATTCGGTGCGAAACTCGGTGATCTCGGCATGATTCAGAAAATGGTTGCCGACAACGAGATAGATATCGCGGCAACCCGGTCGCTGCTCGTCCGGGCGTGCTGGGAACTCGACCGCGGCGGTGCCGCGTCCAATGCAACATCGATCGCGAAAACCTTTGCCGCAGAGGCGATATTCCGAATCGTCGACCGCTCGGCGCAGATGTGCGGTGGCCTCGGCGTGGCCGAGGATCTGCCGCTGGCGCGGCTGGCACGTGAGGTGCGACCGTTTCGGGTGTACGACGGTCCCTCCGAGGTCCATCGCTGGGCTATCGCCAAACGGAGCGTCGGTGCGGCCAAACGCGCGATCCGTGTGGATTCCGCATGACGCTGCCGGGTATGGATGCCGAAGCGCTGCACCGGTTCTTGCTGGACAGCGGGGTCGAGGTACGTGGCGAGCTGGTGATCGAACCGATCAGCGGCGGCCGCTCGAACCTGACTTACAAGGTTTGCGACGACGAGTCGACGTGGGTGGTCCGTCGCCCGCCGGTCAGCGGGCTGACACCATCCGCACACGATATGGCCCGCGAGTACACCGTCGCGCACGCCTTGCAAGGCACCCGGGTGCCGATCGCCGCAACCGTGGCGTTCGATGCGGCGGGCACCGCGCTCGGCGTACCCATGACCGTCGTGGAATTCGTTGCGGGCCAAGTGGTGCGGGATCGGTACGATCTCGCAGGCCTGACCGACGCACAGGTGGAGATGAGCACCTCGGCGCTGGTGGCGGCGCTGGTCGAACTCCACGCTGTCGACTATCGCGCCGTCGGACTCGAATCGTTCGGTCGACCCGACGGATTCCTCACCCGTCAAGTGACGTTGTGGGCAAGTCAATGGGGTGGGCAAGTCAATGGGAACGGGTGAAGACGCGCGAACTCGGTGACGCGATGACTCTGTTTCAGGCCCTCGCAGAGCGTGTCCCGAAGGCGTCGAGTGCCGCAATTGTGCACGGCGACTTCAGGATCGACAACACCATTCTCGACCTGGCTGGACCGGATATCGTCCGCGCCGTGGTGGACTGGGAGCTCTCGACGATCGGCGATCCACTCACCGATGTCGCGCTCATGTGTGTTTACCGGTCTCCGGCATTCGATCATGTCCTCGGAGCCGAAGCCGCGTGGACGAGCCCGCGGTTTCCTCCTGCGGATGCACTAGCACAGCGGTACGCCGATGCATCCGGGAGAGACTTGGGCGAGTGGAACTTCTATCTCGCCCTCGCCAACTTCAAGCTCGCGGTCATCGGTGAGGGAATCACCCACCGGGCTCGGCAAGGTGCCGACGCCGGGAACGGCGCGGCCGCTGCGGCCGAGGCGACACCGGAGTTCATGGCCGCGGGCTTACGGGCACTACGTCGGAGGTGAACCACGGCGGTCAGCCGGCCGGGACGGCACGGTCGGCTGCCGCCCGGTCGGCCGCGGCAAGTCCGAATACAAGAGCGGCGGCGATTCCGCCGGTATACGCGCGGTCGTAGAGACCGCCGATATCGGCGCCCGCCGCGAAGAGTCCATCGATGGTTCCCCCGCTGGTGGCAAGGACCCGGCCGTACCGGTCGATGCGAATGCCGTGAAATGGAAATGTCAGGGCCGGACACACCTCGATGACGTAATACGGGCCGTGGTCGAGCGCTCGCGCGTCGTAGGTGCGCGGGGGCTGCGCGGATGCGCCCGCCGCGTTGACAGCCCGGATCTGCGCGGCGATGTCGACGCCGTCGTAGCCCCATTCGGCGGGCAGATATACGAAGTCGTCGAGGCTTTCGGCGATGCCACAACGGCCGCCGCGGCGTTGCGCCAGATCGAACTTGTCGAGCGCCTGCGCGCCCTTGACGTAACTTCCGGTGATCCAGTCTCGGTAGACCCGCTCGTCGGCGACGAGCAATCCTCGGGACTCGGGTTGGTCCAGCAGTTCCATGGTGGTCAGGTGATCGCCGACGGTTTCATCGGTAAACCGGCGGTTGTCGAGGTTGAACAGCAGGGCATGCTCGCTGTAGTACAACGACAGCGCGACGAAGTCGGACGGATCGCGGAACTCTACCCCGGCGGGAATGAGGTGACCGTAGAAACCGGAGCGTTCCGTGCCCGTCGCGGCCCCGACGCACTCGGCAAGCCGAAGTCCGTCGCCGACGCTGGTCGGGTTGGACCGCAACTGCATCGCGCTCGCAACGGGCTGGATGTACTTGTCGACCAGCTCCGGATTCGCCTGGAACCCTCCGGTCGCGAGTATCGTTGCGCCAGAGCGAATCTCGCGTTCCATGCCATTCGGAAGTCGCACATGAGCGCCGACGACGCAACCGTCCTCGGTGAGCAGGGCTCGAGTGTCGGTCTCGGTGAGCAACTCACCCTCGGCGCGGATCCGGCGGCGGCATTCGTCGATGTACCGGTTGGTGTCGAATTGATGGCCGGAACCGTAGCGCAGGACGGTCACCGCATCCGCGCATTCGACGCCGAGCGACCGGATCCAAGCGATACCAGGGCCGAACCCGTCGACAAGTGCGCGGCGCAGCTCGATATCGCCGCGAGGATTGACCTCGTCCATGATCGCGTGGGAAGGAGCGGTCCAGGCATATCCCGCGAATTGCGCGGATCCGCCTACTGCGGTCGCCTTTTCGACGACGATCACCGAATTGCCAAGATGCAGTGCTCGGGCTGCCGCGGTGAGTCCGGCCATCCCGCCGCCGATGACAAGTACGTCGGTGTGGACCTCTGACATTCGATGCTCCTCACGCGTCGCGGTGCTGCCCAGCGTGCTGGTCACCCTAACTCTAAAACTGAAGTCAGTTCAAGTGCCGATTCGCTTGTGAAGTGAATCACGGTGCATGTACGGTGAAACCCGAACCGAGTTCAACTCAGTTCTGTCGGCGACAGCGCGCCGACGATAGCAACCTTGTCTTCGAGAGGAGCTTCGCGTGATCGATCGCGAATTCACTGGATTCTTTATTGGGGGATCTTGGCGAAAGACGTCCTCCGATGACCGATTCGAGGTGATTTCGCCGGCCAGCGGCAAGCCGATCGGTTCGGTGCCCGCGGCCACCGAAGCAGATATCGACGCGGCCGTTGCCGCCGCCCGGGAGGCTTTCGACGGGTCCGACTGGCCGAAACTCACTCCCGCGCAGCGCGGTGAGTACCTCGTCCGCCTTGCCGCGGCGATCGCCGCACACGGGGAGGAACTCGCCGAGCTCATCACCGACGAATTGGGCTGTGCCCATCTGCTCTCCCAGGTGTATCAAGCCGTAGCGCCGGTGATGAGCCTGAATTACGTTGCCGAAGTCGCGAAGTCACTGCAGACCAGCGAGCTGCGCGTCAGCGATCTGACCCCGTTCGCGGGATCAGGGGATGCGGTCGGCGTCATCCCGATGGCGGGCAAGAGCCTGGTCGTCAAGGAGCCGGTGGGCGTTGTCGCGGTATTCCCCGCTTATAACTTCGCTCTTCCCGCCGTGGCGCAAAAGATCGGTCCCGCGCTGATCGCCGGGTGCACCGTCGTTGTGAAGGCGACGGAGCCGAACCCGCTGGCGATCTTCACGCTCGGGAATCTGTTGCAGGAGATCGGTTTCCCTGCCGGAGTAATCAACATCGTGGCGGCGCGAGCAGGTGAGTCCGAGTATCTCGTCGGACATCCCGGTGTCGATATGGTGAGCTTCACCGGATCCACCGAGGTCGGCAAGAAGATCGGTGCGGCGTGCGGCGAACTGATTCGACCGGTGGTCCTGGAACTCGGCGGAAAATCGGCGGCGATCGTCCTGTCGGATGCCGATCCCGAGATCGTCGTCCCTACTCTCGTCGGCGCGAGTGTCGCCACCAATTCCGGCCAGAGCTGCGTCGCGCAGACCCGATTCCTGGTACCTACGCAACAGTACGAGTTCTACGCCGATGCGTTCACGCGCGCGTTCGAGACGCTGAAGGTGGGCGATCCGCGCGACGCCGACACGGTGGTGGGACCGGTGATCACCAAGTCGCATCTCGAGCGCATCGAAGCGCACCTGGCCAGGGCCGTCGAGCAAGGAGCGACGATACGCACCGGTGGGCGACGACCGGCGCATCTGTCGGAAGGCTGGTACATCGAACCGACGTTGGTCACCGGCGTCACGAACGATATGGATATCGCGCAGAACGAGATATTCGGTCCGGTAGCAGTTTTGATCGCGCACAACGGTGAAGAAGATGCCGTCCGGATCGCCAATCAGAGTCGCTACGGTCTTGCCGGATCGGTCTTCACGGCCGACTCCGCACACGGTTTCGAGGTCGCACGGAGAATTCGAACGGGAACCTTCTCGGTGAACACATTCGCCGCGGATCTCGGCTCTCCTTTCGGTGGCTACAAAGAGTCCGGACTCGGGCGCGAGCACGGCGTCGGTGCGGTGCAGGAATACCTGCTGCAGAAGACGATCTCCATCGATCCCAGCCTCGACCTCCCCCAAGAAGTCGTGTCCGGCGTACCAGTCGGACGCGGTCCGGGCATTACCGCCTGATTCCAGAATCAGGAGTAGTGCCAACTTGTTTCGACACATGAAGAACCGATGAGGATTCAAGCAATGGAATTCAAGAAGTTCGCGGTAACGGCTGCGCTGGTGACCACCGGACTCGGCATCAGCGCTGGGACCGTCCATGCCGCGCCCACCTCCGGGCATGGTGACGTCGATTTCACCGCTTCGGCGACCGACCGGTCCACGATCATCACGACCAGCGCGGGAGCGATGGTTGTCGAGGATGGTGTATTCAAGATCAAGGCGGCCGATGGGGCCACCCTGGCCGGCACCGAATTGCGGTTCCGTGTCGATGACTTCGAATTCCCGATCGCCGCGGAGATCAACGACCGCACCGCGACCCTGGTCCCGCAGCTCGATATGGCACACGCGACCTACAAGCCGGTCGCGTTGCCGTATGAGGATCAGGCGCCGTGGAAGACTCCGTATGACCGTGAGCAGGCCGCCTGGAACCGCCTGACCAGTACCATCAGCGCGGGTGCCACGATCGGCACGCTGGTCGGTGGCCTGGCCGGCGGTGCGGCAGGCTGCGTACTCGGTGGCATCGCCGGTGCGACGGTCGCCGCGGCTACCATCGTCGGCTTGTTCGGTCCCTTCATTCCGGCGGCCGCCATCGGCTGCCTGGGCGGTATCGTCGCTGTCGGTGCGCTGGGCACCCTGGCCGGTCAGATCTTTGTGACCGCGCCGGTCGCGATCGGTGCGGCGATCCAGTACTTCACCACGATCAATTCACCATTCCAGGGTCATTGATCTGACCTGTGGGAACTGGCGAATCAGGCGGTCTGATCGGCGGTTTCGGTAGTCATGTGGCGTATGCCGAATCCGTCGAACAGCGGTTCTGGCAACGCCGGGCACTGTTCGGATGGGTCGAATAGTTGCCGCAGCGGTCTCGCAGACTTGCGGCGACGGCCCAATCCTAGCCGGTGATCGCACCAAACGGCTCGCATGCTCGATTGGGCGGATTCCCGGCCGACCCGCCGGGGGCATAGATCGATCCGCGGTAGTCCTCACGTGAGGAGATAGAGCACGAACGCAATGACGATGCTACCGAGCACCCCGGCGAAAATCTCTACAATAAGGTAGCTGTTGGAGTAGGTACCCTCCATCCATTGCGCCCAGACCGGAGCGCAGACCCGCAAGGCCGCAAAGAGCACGGCCAGCAACATCGCCCCGACCATTCCGTTCAATGGCAGTAGAGGATGTAGCCAGACATATCCGATTGTCATGACATACGCCTCGATTTGAGTACCCAAAAAATTGAGCGTGAAATAGTGCGGCCTCCGTCGTCGAGTCCCATCGCCAACGCTCGATACGGCTTGAGCAGCATGTATCCGTGCCACCCGCGGATTTCCGTACACAACCATCATCACCAGCGTGTGGATAACTCCCGCAACCAAGCCCCACGCAAGTATTTTTACCGCAATCATTTCCCTCGCTTCAACGGCAATGTGACCAAAGTTGTATTGTTGCTGCGCTACGGTCGTCGGCTGCTACCGATTGCGCAGAGGTGAACGACACGCGACTGATTCCGCCGCACAGCAAGGGCATCCGACATGGCGACGAAGACGGTACATCGCGACGCTCGACCGCCCACGAGATACATTCCCAGGACTGGCAGCTGTCTACCCCATCGATGGGAGCG
Organism: Nocardia sp. NPDC050408; assembly: GCF_044458905.1. Lineage (NCBI taxonomy): Bacteria > Bacillati > Actinomycetota > Actinomycetes > Mycobacteriales > Nocardiaceae > Nocardia > Nocardia sp. NPDC050408. The sequence goes on from NZ_JBITIL010000006.1 coordinate 347,071, forward strand.
ACCAGTTCCGGCGGTCGGGTCAGCGCCAACGTCGTCCAGGAAGGACCCGGTACTGGGGGATAAGGTACGAGGGTCTATGACCTGCACTGCGTGCGCTTCGCGGAACTAGGTATACGGCTAACCCGATCGGACAGCCGTGTCCGTGATCGCCTGCGCCGCAGCGTATCCCTCCGCAACCGCGTGCGAGACGCGCCGTGGCACTACTGCGTCCCCGATTACCTGCACTCGTGCCAGCGGAAGGGCCTGCTTTATGTCCTGCCAGTCTGAGGCGATTCTTTCTCCGACGGCAACAGCGTGTTCGCACCCAAGTTCGAATGTCCTGCCCGACAGGAGATGTCGGCAGTACGCTACGGTGCCTGCGCTGTTCGTTCGTATGTCTGTCACGGTCGCGCCGACGGTGAACTCCACCGGGCTCCCGGCAAGGCGTTTCATCAGTTGGACCCGGCTTTCCGGTGGGATGGTGGCCGCGAATGCGGGTCCCGGGACCACTACCGTCACCTGTGCGGCTCCTGCTGCCAGCGCGGCTTCCAGCGCGCCGACGGTAAGCCATGAGCCGAAGCCGTCATCGGCGATGATCACCCGATCTCCCGGTGTTATCGCGTGCCGATCGGCGATGAGACCTGTCGAGGACAGCGCACCGGGCGTTGGTAGCTCGGTGGCGCCGGTCGCGATGATGATCTCATCGAAATCGCCCAGTTCATGGGGTGTTACGCGGCGTCCGAGTCGCACATCGGCATTGCCGAGATTGTCTGTGTAGAACCGCAGTAGCTTCGACCAGCCCGCCCGGTTCGGCGCCTGCGCCGCCACGGCCAGCTGCCCACCGATCCACTCGCGCGCTTCGAACAGCGTCACGTCGTGCGTCGCGGTGAGTTGAAGCGTGGCCTCCAGGCCTGCCGGTCCGGCGCCCACCACCGCGACTCGCCCCGACGCTGCCGGTGGCGGTCCGAACCGGAGCGGCGATGCCGGCCGGGCATCGTGGCCAGGCGGGGCCAGGGTCGGATTCACCGAGCACAGCAGTACCGGAGTGAATGAGCGGCAGTCCTCATTACAGGATACGCACGGCCGGATCTGAGAGTCATTGCCCCGCAATAACTTCAGCGGCAGTTGCGGGTCGGCGATGAGCGGCCGGGCCAGCCCGATCATATCGGCTCCGGCCGCCAACGCGGATTCGATGTCCGCCCTGGAGCGAAACGCCTGCGACACCAGCAACGGCCGCGCCGATGCCGCGCGCAGCCTCCGCACGTGCGTGAGCAGCGGCGGCTCGGAGGTCGCCATATCGCGCACATATGTCGTCCGCACCCCTGCGGTCACATTCACATAGTCGAACCTGTCGAGCAACGGCATCAGCTCGCACAGTCCGTCCAGGTCCAGACCAGCCTCCTGCGCGCCATCGATCGAAACGCGAACCCCGAGCACCACTTCCGGACAAGACGCCTTGATCTCGGCGTACAGCCGGTACAGAACCTGCACCCGCCCCGCAACCGTGCCGGACTCAGCCCGGACGTTGGAAGAGGGCGAAAGGAACTGGGCCAGCAAATAGCCATGGGCCGCATGCAGTTCGATCGCGGGGAACCCCGCTTCGACAGCATGGCGGGAACTGGCGACAAAACTCGCGATCATTCGATCGACGTCGGCATCGGTCATTGTCCTGGCGCGCACCGGCTCTCGCGGCGATCTGATGCCCGACGGCGCGATCGGGTGCTCCCAGATCTCGGTGCCGAGTGTTTCGCGTCCGAGGTGCACGAGCTGGCATACCGGAACGGCACCTTCGCTACTGATCGCGGTCGCGCGCGCCCGCAGCCCGCTGATCGCTTCGGGCCGCCATGCCTCGGTGATATTGCCGATTCGATTCGCCGATTCCGGACTCACCACTGTGCCGCCCGCGATCACCATCGCCGCACCCCCGGCGGCGCAGCGCTGCCAGTACTCCGCGTCGCCGGGCTGTGCCAGGCCGCCACCGACCACCCCGGATCCGTGCGCGGTGGCGACCAGACGATTCCGCAGCTGTACTGCGCCGATCCGCAGCGGCCGGGATGCCTGGCCAGCGGATACAAGATCTACTTGAACTGGATTCACTTCATAAGTTTGTCTCCATGTGATTGACACCACAAGTGGCTGCGGATAGATTCTCAAACTGAGATCAGTTCAGTTTCGGAGGTTCGATGTCGTTTCTACTCGTGCACGGAGCGGGTATGGCCGCCTCGTGCTGGGATCGCTTGCTGCCGTTGCTCACCGGGCCGACGGTCGCCGTGGACCTGCCCGGCCGCGGAAAGCGGTCCGACCGTGACATCCGCGGAGTAACCCTGGACGACTGTGCTGCGGCGATCGTCGAGGACGCGGCCGATCTCACCGACATCGTGATGGTCGCGCATTCGTTCGCCGGAGTATCGGTTCCGCGGGTGCTACCGGAGTTGGCCGATCGCATCCAGCACGTCGTGTTCCTGTCCGCCGTCGTGCCGCCGCACAGGACACGCGTGCTCGACCAGATCGATCCGGCTGTCCAGGCCGCCGTGCGGCAGTCGATCGTCGGCGGGGTTTATCACCAGGACCGCGCTGCCGCGATTGCCATGTTGTGCAATGACATGTCACCCGAGCAGACGGAATGGACTGCCGATCAGATCATCGATGATTCGGCGGCATTGCTCGAGGAAACGGTAGATCTCTCGGGCCTGTCGGCCGACCTTCCGCGAACCTACATTCGCCTCACCAAAGATGCGTGCTACTCGCCGGATCTGCAATCGCGATCCGCCGACCTCGTCGGTGGAAGCACCCGATTTCTCGAATCGGGCCATATGCCGATGGTCTCGATCCCGAACGATCTGGCCGCTCTTCTCGATCAGGTAAGGAAATAGATTCCCTCATGAAATCTCTGACCAAGGCGGTCGCAGCTCTCGCGATTGTCGCCTCGACATTCGGCCTGACCGCCTGCGGCGGGAATTCGTCCGCCTCGAAGCCCGTCGCAGGGAGCTGGGAGGACGTGGTCGCCGCGGCCAACGGGGAGGGCGCCGTGATGCTCTACTCGAGCCAGAAGCCGGCCAACCTCGAAGCCCTCAAGACCGCGTTCCAGGCCAAGTATCCGCGGATCAAGCTGGACTTCGTGCGCGGGACCGACGCCGACATCAACCCGCGGGTGGAGACCGAGAAGAAGACCGGGAAGGGCACCGCCGATGTGCACATGCTGACCGATGCGGCGTGGATTACCAATGCCGCGAAATCGGGCTCGTACTCCACCGAGTTGGTCGGGCCGGATCTGAAGGCTCCTGAGTATCAGCCGGACAAGAGTGTGCTCAGCAACCGGTTCTTCCTGACGAGCGCGGCGGTTTTCGCGCTGGGCTGGAACACCGGTGCGGTCCCGAACGGCCTGAAATCTCCCCAGGACATAGTGAATCCCGCCTATCGGGGCAAGATCGGAATCGTCAATCCGTCCGGCATCGCCTCCTACGTCGATCTGTACCGGTACTACGCGCGCACCTATGGCGAGGACTACTGGAAGCAACTCGCCGCCCTGAAGCCACGGATCTACCCGAGCGCTCTGGGGGTCGCCCAGGCACTGACCTCCGGTGAAATTGTCGTGACGCCTTCGGTTCAGCCCTTGGTGACCGAAGTGGCCGCAGGGGCCCCGGTCAATTGGGCTCTGCCATCGTCGCCGTGGGGCACCCCCTGGTACAGCCAGGTGACGAGTGTGGCGCCGCATCCCAATGCCGCTCAGGTACTGGCGGATTTCATGGTCACCCGCGAAGGGCAGACAGCGCTCAACGGGGGATACGCGGCGGCGTTGGCCGATACCCCCGGCGCGGTAGCCCGAGCGCAGGACATCGCTGCACCGGACACCAGTGATCTGACCCCCGAGAAGATCGAGAAGTACTCCCAAGAGTGGTCACAACTTTTCCAGAGCTGACAGTGGACGGGAGTACTGCATTGATGCGCGGAGTCAACGTATTGGTCACCGGAGCGTCCGGCGGAATCGGCGGAGCGACCGCCGAACTGTTCGCGAGCAAGGGCGCGACGGTGTACCTCACCGACCTCGACGACACGGCGGGAGAGCGCCGTGCACACGAACTGGGTCCGACTGCGCACTACCGTCGACTCGATGTGACTGCCGAATCCGATTGGCGGGCAGTCACTTCCGATATGGATCGCGCGGGACACCCGCTCCAGGTGCTGGTGAACAGCGCCGGAGCGGCGATGAAAGCGCCACTGACGCAAACCACGCTGCAGCAGTTCCGCAGGATGATCGACCTCAATCTGGTCGGCACATTCCTCGGACTGCGGGCGGCCGCCGCGGCGATGGTCGCAGGTGGCTCGATCATCAACATCTCGTCGCTGCGGGGTGTGCTCGCGACCGCCGAACTCGGGGCCTACGGCGCGTCGAAATTCGGTGTTCGCGCCCTGAGCAAGGTCGCGGCACTCGAACTGGCCGATCGTGGTATCCGTGTCAACACGGTGTGCCCGGGCAGCATCGACACCGAGATCACCGCGGTTCCCGACTTCGCCGCAGACGATGTCGAAGCCTATGTGCAGAGCATCCCCATGAAGCGACGTGGCAGCCCGATGGAGGTCGCGAAGGCGATCTTGTTCCTTGCCGGTGACGACAGCAGCTATGTCACCGGGATCGACTTGCTGGTCGATGGCGGCACCGCCGCCGGCGTCCGCACACCCAAGAAGCAGACCTAGAAGGCATGAGATGAGCTCGCAGTTCACAGTTTCCGGTCTCACCAAGACCTATGGATCGAATGTCGTCGTCGACCAGCTCGACCTCGCGATCGAGGAAGGCGAACTCCTCGTACTGCTCGGCCCGAGTGGTTGCGGCAAGACAACCACCCTGCGCTGTCTCGCCGGATTGGAGACACCCCAGGATGGTTCGATCACCTTCAAGGACCGGCGCGTCTTCGACGCCGAGGCGAAGCTGAATGTGCCTGTCCACCAACGGAATATCGGAATGGTGTTCCAGTCGTACGCACTGTGGCCACATATGACCGTGCGCAAGAACATCCGATATCCGCTGCAGGTCCGCAAGTTGCGGAAGGAGATCTCCGGCGGAGCCGTCGAAAGTGCCGCCGCCATGGTCGATTGCACGGAGCTGCTCGACCGGTACCCAGCGCAGCTCAGCGGTGGACAGCAACAGCGCGTCGCGGTGGCCCGTGGCCTGGTGGCCCGGCCCGATCTGGTGCTCTTCGACGAACCATTGAGCAACCTTGATGCCAGATTGCGGGATCAGGTTCGCTCGCAAATCCATCAGCTGCATCGAAGCCTCGGATTCACAGCGGTTTTCGTCACTCACGACCAGGCCGAGGCATTCGCCCTCGGCGACCGCGTCGCCATTATGAAGGCGGGCAAGATCGAACAGTACGATGCGCCCGAGCAGGTTTTCGAGCATCCGGTATCGGAGTACGTGGCCGCGTTCATCGGTATGGCAAACCGGCTGGAACTGCGCCGCGGTCCCGGTGGCTGGATCACCTCGGCTGGCGACGATATCGACCTGGCGCGTGCGGTGGTGCGCGGACGAGCCGACGAAGGTACGTCCGCGGTCGCACGGCTACGTCCCGACGATGTCGTGGTGCATTCGTCGATCGACGAAGTGCCGCAGGGCGATGTGGCATTGCACGCCGAGTTGGTGACATACGAATACGGCGGCCGCCACTTCGACGTGACCGTCCGAACGGGTGGCGAACAGCTCGCGGTACGAGTCGATGCGGCCACCCATGGCGCCATGTTGCGCCGAAGCCGCCCAGCAGATCCCATGATCGTCAGTTTCTCGCCGGCGAGTTTGCGTGTATTCGCGCAGCCCGACGTCGCAGGCGCCGATGTGCCGGTGCTGGCCGCGGCGGGGGCGGGAGGGCAGTCGTGATGGCCACGATTACCGCTGCGGCCACCCGGTCCCTTGCGATACCCGCGCAAGTGCGAGCCAGACTCGGATATCTGGCCTTGCTGACAGTTCTCGCCTATCTGGTCGTATTGCCGATGATCCGGCTGCAATCGCTGGCGTTCGAAAACGGCGCGCAAGGTTATCGAAACCAGTACGGGCGCTTCGATATCGCGGAAACGATCGGGACCACCATCGCGCTGGCGCTCGGCTCGCTCGTTATCGCGATGGTGCTCGGCACGGTGCTGGCGTTCGCGGCGAGCCGACTGCCGGACCGACTCGGCTTCCTGCGGATCATCCCGATCCTGCCGATCGTCATGCCCGCGGTCGCCAACGTCGTCGGCTGGGCCTTTCTGCTGTCGCCGGGGCCCGGCTATTTGAATCTGGTGCTGAGGAAGTTGCCGTGGTGGAGCGGATCGGATACCGGACCGATCGATGTCTACACCGTTCCGTGGATCATCATTCTCACCGCCTTCGGGCTGACGTCGTTCGTCTACCTTTTCGTCAGCGCGGGCATGCAGAACATCAGCTCGGAACATCTCGAGGCCGCACAGGTGAGCGGGTCGTCCACGCTCGGAGTGTTCTTCCGGGTGGTGCTGCCTTTGCTGCGCCCGTCGTTGATCTACGGCGGCGGAATCGCGTTGCTACTCGGCCTCGGCCAGTTCACCGGTCCACTGCTGCTAGGCCAGAACAGTGGCGTCAAGGTGCTCACCACCGAAATGTATCGGCGAGTCTCCGAATCACCGTCGGACTTCGCCGCGGCCGCTGCGGCCGGTTCGCCACTGGTGATCTTCGGGCTGGTATTGGTACTGATCCAGAAGGCTTTGCTGGGCAACCAGACTCGCTTCGTCACGCACGGCGGCAAGGCATTCGCGCCATCCACCGGCCGCGCCACCTGGGCCGTAGTGACGATCACCGGCTACGCGTTGTTCGCCCTCGTCATCCCTTTGATCGGGTTGATCATCGTGTCCTCGACGCGGTACTGGTCGGGGTCGCTGTCGTGGAACCTGTTCACGCTCAATAATTTCCGAGAGTTGGCCGGTACGGAAGCGATTGTCGAATCGGTGATCACCAGTGTGCTGACATCGCTGGGCGCGGTGGCGATCTGTGTACCCATCGGCTATGTGATGGCCAACCTGTTGGTACGCGGCCGACGCCACAAAATACTGGCGCTCATCGGTGATTTCATCACGGCATTGCCGCTCGGCATCCCGGCGGTGATCTTCGGCGTCGGTTTCTTGCTCACCTATACCGAGCCGCCACTGATCCTGTACGGGACACGAACAGTGATCATCCTCGTCTACGTCGTACTGATGTTGCCCTTCGCGACGCGAATGCAGATGACTGCGATGCTTTCCCTCGGCAACACCTATACCGAGGCGTCCGCAACCAGCGGAGCATCACCATTCGTGACGAACGCGCGGATCATGCTGCCGTTGATGCGTCCCACCATCCTCAGCGCGGTCGCCTTGATGTTCATCCTGCTCACCCACGAATTCGCGGCCTCGCTGCTGGTGCGCGCGTCGACCACTCAGGTGATGGGGACCCTGCTGTTCGATATGTGGCAGAACGGTTCCTACCCGCTGGTCGCGGCGATGGCATTGCTCATGACCGCGGTGACCACGATCGGTGTCGCACTCGCCATGCTGGTCGGCGGCCGCAACGTACTCAGCAAGCTCTGACAGTCGGAGCCCAGCTCCGACTGCGAAAGGACTGCACAGCAATGACTCTCGGTGTTTCGAGGCTCGATGGCAAGGTTGTGTTGGTGACCGGTGCGACAGGGGGGATCGGCGTCGAAATCGTGCACCGCCTGGCCGAGGAGGGGGCCTCGGTTGTAGTGACCGACGTCGACGTCGACGCGTGCGAGAAGCTGAGTGGCGGCCTGGAACACGGTGCGCGGCATCAGGTTCTCGGATTGGACATCACCCAGGAGTCGCAGTGGCAGCAGGCGATGTCCGCGGTGTCCGAACGCTTCTCGAGTTTGGATGCCGTCGTCAACAACGGTGCCATCGGCAGCCTGGCATCGGTGGTGGACGAAGATCTGAATCGATACAACCGGGTGATCGAGGTGAGTCAGACCGGCACCTGGCTCGGCATGAAGCATGCGGGCGCACTGATCGAGCGGACCGGCGGCGGATCGATCGTCAATATCTGCTCGATCCTCGGCACCGTCGGCGGCCTTGGCAACAGCGTGGCCTACGCGGCGGCAAAGGGGGCCGTGCGCAGCATGACGAAGAACGCCGCATTGCATTGGGCGACAAAGGGAGTGCGAGTCAACTCGATCCACCCTGGATTCATCGAAACGCCACAGCTGCTCGAACGGTACGAGGGCACCGAGCGACACCAAGCGATGGTCGCGAACACGCCGATGGGACGACTGGGCCGCGCCGAAGAGGTGGCCGCCGCCGTCGCGTTCCTGGCGGGCGACGATTCGACCTTCATTACCGGCACCGAACTCTATGTGGACGGCGGCTGGACCTGCGCCTGACCGGCGAAGCTGTTGGCGTCGATAGCGTGAGGCGATCCCTGCGCAATAGAAAGCCCGCACCTCGATCAGATCACAGGTACGGGCTTTCTGTGTGGGATCGGCTCGTCATGTGCGCTGCATCCATGCTCAGCGGGCGCTCAGGCGCATCATGCGGCCACCCGGAAGGCCATAACGCCGTCCGCGTCCTTCGCGGACAACACATTTCGGGCGACCAGGACATCCAGATGCGCCATCGTCTCGCACGTCGCAACCATCTGGTTGAAGTCGTCGAGCGTGCTGAATGCGCGGTCGCGCCGTGTCCACGTCAATGCTCGGGCCACCGCCACGCCGGTGCACGGGCCCAGATCGCCGACGACAGTGACGATTTGCTCGAATCGGTGGTCATGGTGGGCGAGTAGTGCACGAGCGCGTTTCCCGACGCTGCCTCCGGTTGGGCCGTGCGCGGGCAGCATCTTCTGCTCGTCATCGTGCTGCAGCAACATCAATGACCGGAGGAAGTTGTCCAATGGCAGTTCCCACGGGCCCAATTCGAAGCCGATCGATGGGGTGATCGTGGGAAGGACGTGATCGCCGGTGAAGGCGAGTCCCCTCTCGCGATCCTGAAAGATCATGTGGCCCTTGGTATGTCCGGGTGTTGCAACCGCATGCAGATCGAGCCCGGCGATGGCCAGCGCGCCCGGTCGCAGCCAGTGGTCGGGCTGTTCCCAGTCGTCGCGTTCGAACGGTTCGGCGATGCCTGCCGCATGAGCTCGTCGCGCGATATCGTCCGCGCCCGCCCGTCGCAGTTCCCGTAGCGAACTGTCAGGGACGTTGCTGTTCAGTTTGTGGATGGCGTTGAGTCCGCCGGCTTCATCGACGCCGAGATGAACTCGACAGCCGTGCCGACGGCGCAGTTCGATGGCGAAGGTGTAGTGGTCGCGGTGGATGTGGGTGACGAAGACATCGTGAATTTCGGCTGCCGACCGGCCGATTCGGGCCAATGCGTCGGAGAGCTCCCGGTAGGTGTCGGGTCGGTGCCAGCCGCCGTCGATGAGCACGAGGCCGGCGTCGGTTTCCAGTACGTAGACGTTGACCGCGCGCAGGCCGTCCTGCGGCATCTGCAGCGGGATGCGGTGGATCCCTTCGGTTATCGGATAACACCCGGGTTCGGCCCATTCGGCGCTCATTCGACCGCCGGGGCGAGCGGCACCATTGTCTTCTCCTCGCCGTACCAGATCATGCGACGTCCCCGCATGGTGCCCACGTTCTCGACGGCGGCCTTCCATTCCGGGCTCGCCAATGCGGCGTCGAGCGCCCCGCGGGATTCGAAACTCAGAATCGACAGACCGTCCCAACCGGACGACTTCTCGTCGAAGGATTCGAGGAGTTCGGTGTGCTGCCAGCGCAGCAGGCCTGGCAGCGGGTAGGTCACCTCCGCGTGTTCACCCCGCCACCATTCGATGAACTGCTCATGGGTCCAATCGCTGGGACGCGATGCGAGGACGATCAGGTTGTACATGCGACTCCTAACTGAATTCTGTTCAGTTTCAGTGAGCGTAGAGATCCCACTGTGTGGGAATTGGGATCTCAGTTACGCACGATCCGTACTGCTGCTTCGGTGACCGACTCGGTGATCTGCGCGAGGGTGACGTCGCCTTTCGGCCGGTACCAGCGCCAGACGCTGATCACCAGGCCGAGGACCATTCGGCCGAGCATGCGTGGATCGCCCGGCGTGAAGACGCCGGCCTCGATTCCGTCCGAGATCAGCCCTGTCCAATTCTGCTCGATCTGTCGCACGAGTTCACGCGACCGCAGGCGTTCGGCCTCTTCCTTGGCCGACTGACGCGGGGCGGCGAGCAAGTCCATATGGTTCTGCAGGATGCGGCGCTGAAGGGCATCGGTCGGCGAGGCGGTCAGCGCCGCGGCGATGGCGGCGCGCAATGCTTGCTCGGGGTCGGCCTGATCAGCGACCGCGGCGTTGAACCTTTCGGCCGAGTCGGCCAGTTCGAGTCGCATGATCGTCAGCAGGCAGTGGGCCTTCGACTCGAAATAGTGGTACAGCGCGGTCTGACCTATACCCACCTCGTCGGCGATCGACGCCCATTTGGTGTGCTCGTAACCGACTTTCCCGAATTGCTTGATGGCGGCGGTGAGGATTCCGCTTCGCTTCGAGCGTGCGCTTTCGCGGCGGACCTCCGAGTCGACGGTCATCAGCTCTTATACCCCCGCATTCGATGGTGTGGATTCGACATGACTCTACCAAAACTGAGGTGAACTCGGGTCAACTGCGGTGGCCAGCTGTGTCGCTAACCGCGCCGCGTCGGGCCGGGACAACTTGCCGACGGTGTTCTGCGGCAGGTCTTGCACCGTGAACAGGTACTCGGGCCACTTCGACTTGGGAAAGTCCGCCGCCGCAAGCAGATCGGTGACAGTGGCCAATGTCAGCGATTCGCCGTCGGTGACCACCAGTGCTGCCGCTCGTTCGCCGAGCATGGCATCGGGTACCGGGACTACGCACACCTGCACGATTCCCGGTACGTTCGCGATGGCGGATTCGAGTTCGTTGATATCGATATTGCGGCCGCCTCGGATAATGATCTGCTTCTGGCGCCCGGTCACCCGGATCGAGCCATCGATGGCGACCTCGACCAGATCGCCGGTCGGGAGGAAACCGTCCGCGGTGAGCGTCGGCGGAATCGCGACGCCGCCTCGGGCGTAACCGACGAACAGGGACGGGCCCTGTACCTGCGCATCGCCGATCTCGCCGGCGGCCACGACATTCCCCGTGGTGTCGACCGCCCGTACGACGGTACCGCGGAACGGTCGCCCGTCCCGGCCGAGCCTGATGGCGGGCGGGTCGTCGAGTTGTGGTGTGGTGTGTCCGAGACATTCGGACATACCGAAAACCCGCAGGAACGTGGTACCGAGTTTTTCCTCGGCCGCACGCAGTGCGCGTTCGTTCATCGGACCACCGCCGACGGTCATCGCCCGCAGGGCGGCCAACACGCCTTCGGAGCCCTCGGCCACCGACAACTGCAAGGCCATGGTCGGAACCAGCATCGTCCATGCGACGCGGTGTTCCGCCATGGCCGCCAGGGCGGCGGCGGGTTCCCATTTGCCGATCGACACCATCGTGCCGCCGAGATAGGCAGGCAGGTACATGCCGAAACAGAAGGCGGCTACCGAAGACAGTGGCACGAAGGCTCCCACCGCCTCATCCGGCTCCAGTCGAACGGTATCGATGGTGCACTGACAGGCATAGCGGATGGCTTCTTCGGATTGCACAACACATTTGGGACGCCCGGTCGAGCCGGAGGTCATCGCGATGGCGGTGCCCCCGTGCCATCTGTCCACCGAATCGAACGGGCCCGTTCGCGAGCGCAATACGCGCGCATCGAAGGCGGTATCCCGAATCGGGAAGCGATCGTCCCGCACACCCCAGCGCAGCAGCGAGTCAGGTGCCGCGACCACCAGATCCGGGGCGATATCCTCGACAGCCAGTGCGAACTCGGATTCGGTGGCATGCGCGCCGAATACCGCGACGACACCACCACGCAGACCGACCGCCACGGCCGCCGCCACAGTGTGCCAGGTGTTATCGGCCTGGATGAGGACGGTGGGCGGGGCCGGATCGATGGACTCGATCCGCTCGGCCAGCGCTCGGGCCGCTGCCACGATCTTTCCGAGGGTGTGGCGACCGAATTCGTCCACAACTGCCGTCTGCTCCGGCGTGCGCTGTGCCCGCTCGATCATTTCGTGCGCAAGTGTCTTCATCGCCCTACTTCTCTCGCGACGCTCGATATCTGTCTACTCGCTTCGACTCGCTTCGGTGCTCGGCTCGTCAATAGAGGCGGCACGAGTACCCCGCGTCCGGTGACGGTTCCGGCCCGAAGGCGCCGGTAGATGTCGATCGCATCGGTGAGGGGATATGTCGTGGACTCGACGTGGAGTGTCCCGCCGATAGCCATATCGACCACCGCCTCCAGATCCGATCGGGCACCCCAGAACGGTGCGTCCACCTGCCACCCGGCGGCGAGGCCGATGTGTTTGCCCACGGCCAGGCGGCCGCCCGCACTGCCGACGACCGCGAGTCGGCCCCCTGGCGCGAGTGCTCGCGCGGCCGACTCCATCGTGTCGGAGGCGCCGACGAAATCGAGGATCAGGTCGGCGCCGCCGTCGAGTGCCGGAAGCGCCGCGGCGAGATCGGCAAACGCCGCATCGCTGCCCAGCCGCAATGCGGCGGGGAGTGTTTCCGGCCGGTTGTCGATGGCGAGGACACGTCCGGCACCGAAGTGGCGAAGGATCTGAATCGCCAGGTGACCGAGCCCGCCGACACCGATCACGATGCAGATCGCGGATTCGTCGATGACATCGGCGTGCTGGTGCACGGCGTGGTAGGCGGTCGTCCCAGCATCCGCGAGTGGAGCGGCGATGGCGGGTTCGAGATCGCCTGTGCGAACAAGGAATCGGGCCGAGGGCACAACCATGGCCTGTGCCAGACCGCCGTGATAGCCGAGGCCATTGCCGATCGCAGCCAGTCTGCCGTCCGGACGAGGCCGCAGCGTCAGACAGTAGTTCTCCCGTCCACGCGCACAATTGCGGCAGCGGCCACAGCCCCAGATGCCATGGACCACAACGGCTTCACCGAGCCAGGACCGGTCCGCACCGGGACCGGCATCGATCACCGTGCCCGCGACTTCATGGCCGAGAGTGAGCGGCAGCGGATAGTCGAAGCTCGATTCGGCGGCATCCATGACGTGCAGATCGGAGCGACACAGCCCCGCCGCGGTGACCTGTAACAGGAGTTCTTCTCCACGCGGCTCCGGAACCGCAACTTCACGCAACTGTGGTTCGGTACCCCATTCGGTCAGTTGGACGGCCAGCATCAGCGAGCCGTCCAGCCGCCGTCGACAATGAGCGTCTGCCCGGTCATATAGGACGACGCGTCGGAGGCGAGAAACAGGACCGCGCCGTCGACTTCACCGGCATTGCCACCACGGCCGAGCATGGTGTTGCGGCGCACCCACCCGGCCGACTTCTCGTTGTCGAACAGGCCATCGGTCATCTCGGTGTCGAACCAGCCCGGCACTACCGCGTTCACCCGGATCCCTTTGCGCCCCCACTGCCCGGCGAGTTCCCTGGTGAGTCCGAGTATCCCGGCCTTGGATGCGGCGTAGCTCGCGCCGCCGATCGGTGCGGTCGAAACCAGCCCGATCACCGAAGAAATATTGATATACGACGCGCGTGCGCCCTCGGGCAGTCGCGTCGCGGCATAGCTGGCGAGGTGAAATCCCGCGACCAGGTTGACCTCGAGGATCGATGCGAACCCGGCTACCGTTTCGTCTTCGGCATGCGGGGGACCGGGCTTGCCCGCGTTGTTGACCAGCACATCGAGCCGTCCGGACTGCTCATAGCAGCGGTCGACCAACATCCGGCGGTCCTCCTCGGATGTAACATCACAACGAACCGGAACGACCCGTGGGTTATCCGCGGCCAGCGCGGCCAACCGGTCGAGCCTGCGGGCCGCCGCGTACACGGTGGCCCCGGCACCGGCGAGAGCGTTCGCGAAGCCCATTCCGAGGCCGGACGAAGCGCCGGTGACGATGGCGACCCGGCCGGACAACCCGAACAGATCGTCCAGTGTCGTTCCGGTGGTACTCATGTCGTTTCGCATGTCAGTACACCGCGGTCCGGCCGCCATCGACCGGGATGATCGCACCGGTGGTGTAACCGGCGGCGGCACTCGCCAAATGGGTGACCAGACCGGCGATTTCCTCCGGCCGCCCCAGCCGGCCCACGGGCAGGCGATCGATGATCTTCCCGACGAATTCCTCATCCCAGTTCTCGGCCATATCTGTCGCGAATCCGCCCGGCATCACGCAATTGACGCGCACAGTGGGCGCGTATTCCTGAGCGAACGCCATGGTCAATGCGTTGAGCCCGTTCTTGGCCGCCGCGTACATCGCCTCGGGCGGACTCGGCCGGACGGCCCCGATACTCGAGATATTGATGATCGACCCGCCACCGGCGGCGGCCATCCGGGCACCGGCAACCGCCATCAGGCGAAACGGGCCCTTCAGGTTGACCTCGATGGTCTTGTCCCACAACCCTTCCGAGACCGACAGCAGATTGTCGGCCAGCGGTGCGATACCCGCGTTGTTCACGACGATATCGAGACTGCCGAAATCGGCGATGATCCGATCCACGGCCGGTTCGATCGAATCCCACTTGCCCACATGCAATTCGAACGGATGCGCGCTGCCCGGCCCTTCGCCGTCGCCGAGCGCGGCAACGGCCTGCTCGCAGGCGTCGCGTTTGCGGCTGGACACGATAACCGTGCAACCCGCGTCCCGCAGTCCGCGCGCGATCGCCAGTCCGAGGCCGCGGCTGGCGCCGGTGACCAAGGCGACCTTTCCGGTCAATTCCGTTGTGCTCATTTGTGCTTCTTCAATTCGAGGCGGGCGATGGTACGCAGGTGTACTTCGTTGGGACCGTCGGCGATCTGCAGCGCCCGGGTGATGGCGTACAGGCGGGCCAGGACAGTGTCGTCACTGACGCCGGCCGCACCGTAGGTCTGCACCGCGCGGTCGACGACGGTGTGCGCCACCTCCATCGCCGAAACCTTGATGGCGGCGACTTCCGATCGAGCGGCGGCGTTGCCGTAGTTGTCGATGAGCCAGGCCGACTTCAGGACGAGCAGGCGGATCTGGTCGATCTCGATGCGGCTGCGGGCAATCCACTCGCGTACGACCCCGCGATCGGCCAGTGGACCGCCGAATGCGATGCGCTCCAGGGAGCGTTGGCACATCATGTCGAGCGCCCGCTCGGCCATGCCGATGGCGCGCATCGCGTAGTGCATCCGGCCCGGTCCCAACCGGCCCTGGGCGATGGCGAATCCGTCACCTTCGGCGCCGAGCATATTCTCGGCGGGGACGCGGACATCGGTGAACTGGACTTCGCCGTGGCCGAGCCGGTCATGGAAGCCGAACATCGGAAGATCGCGCAGCACTTCGATTCCGGGGGTGTCACGGGGGACCAGAATCATGCTCTGCTGGCGATATGTGGGTGCCTGCGGATCCGATTTGCCCATGAAGATGATGAGTTTGCAGTCCGGATCGAGAATGCCGGAGGTGTACCACTTGCGGCCGTTGAGGACGTACTCGTCGCCGTCACGGACGATGGTAGAGGTGATGTTGGTGGCGTCGGAGCTGGCCACCGCGGGTTCGGTCATCGCGAATGCGGAGCGAATAGTGCAGTCCAACAATGGTTTCAGCCAAAGCTGGCGCTGTTTCTCGGTCCCGTACATGGCCAGAATTTCCATATTGCCGGTGTCGGGAGCCGAGCAGTTGATGGCTTCGTTGCCGATGATGGATCGACCGACTACCTCGGCCAATGGCGCGTACTCCAGATTGGTGAGTCCGGCGCCGAGCCCGTCGTGGGTCATGAACAGATTCCACAGACCTGATTCGCGGGCCTTGACCTGCATATCTCGCATGACCTGCGGCTGCTCATGGGGGTTGTCGTTCGCCGCGATCTGGGCGTCGAACACCTGCTCCGCCGGATAGACGTACTCGTCCATGAAGGATTCGAGTTTGCCGAGCAGATCCTGCGTGCGGGGGGAGTAGGAGAAATCCACGGTGCGGCTCCTGAACTGGTGCGGTCGATATCAACCGGCGAGTAGCGCGGTTCCGGTCTCGATCAGGCGGTTGATGGTGGCCGGCAGCTTTTCCTGGTCGGGGTCGTAGTGCCGACCTTCGCGATGGCGGCGCAGGTTGTGGCCCATGATCGCCGCCATCTTCAGGCGCCCCAGCGCGTCGAACCACGTCATTTCGGTGAGCGCGGGCCCGTCGCCGACGTACAGGTCGATCAGCGCTTGCGCCGAAGGCAGCCCGGGCACGTCCCGACCTACGCCGGGAAAGTTGCTGCCGTCGGCGAAGACGAGAAACCAGCCCAATTCGACCCGAGGGTCGCCGGCGCTCCAGATCTCCCAATCGATCAACGCGACCGGTTCGACGCCGTCGGAGATGATGTTTCCGAGGCGGTAATCCCCATGCACCAGTGTCGGTGTGGTCGGTTCGGGGGTGGTCCGGCCGAGCAGTTCGAGCAGTCGGTCGCCACCGGCGACGAGGTCGGGCGGGACCGCACTGAGGGTGCGTGCCCAGCGGGCGAGCTCGTCGTCCGGCGTGAGTAGCGCTTGCACACCGGGCACGGTGTTCGGATCTATCGCGTGTAGGCGCGGCAGAATTTCCGCGGCACGCCGCATTCGGGCCGCGGCCAAGCCCGGTTCGACGGCCGGATCGTCCAGTACCGGTTCCAATGCCTGCCCGGCCACGAATTCCATGGCGAACCAGGCGGGTTCGACGTCGTCGACCGCAACGATGACTGGTACGGGAACAGGCGTGTGCGCCAAGGCCTGCATGATCCGGGCCTGCCGCAGCATGTCGTGGCGGCCGATGGCCTGCTGTCCTTCGGGAACGGCCTTGACCACGAAGTCGCCGTCGGTCGTTCGCACCCGGTACGTCAAGCCGGAATGTCCGCCGAGTAGCGGCTCGAATGTAGTGACTGTCGCGTCGAGGTTCGCGTGCAGCCAGGTGCGGACGCGTTGTTCGACGGTGTGCCCACCCGTCGCCCGACCTCCACCCCCTACGGAATCGCTACCTGAACTCATGGGCGTGGCTCCCTCGGTAGTCCGAGAACTCGCTCGGCGATGATGTTGTGCTGAATCTCGTCGGTTCCCCCGGCGATCCGATAGCCGGGCGCGCCGAGAATGTGCTCGGCCCACGCGAAGGTTCCCCAGCGACCGGAGTCCACGGTGAGGTCTTGCCCGAGTAGCAGGCGCACCACCTCGGACGTGCGAGCCATCGTGTCGGTGGCCAGTAGTTTCCCGATCGAGGCCTCAGGTCCCGGATCCTTGCCCGCGACGACGGCGCCCGCCACCCGCATATTGCCGATTCGCTGTAGATAGCTGCGTATCACGAGGTCGGCGACCTTATCGCGTTCGATCTCGGTCAGCTCCCGTCCGAGATGCTGGGCCAGCGCCACCGCCTGATCCGCGTTCGCCAGACCGAGGTTGCCGCCGTCGAGGCGTTCGGCGGCCAATACGGTGAGCGCTACCGGCCAGCCCTGGCCCACCGGTCCGAGCCGGTAGCTGTCGTCGAGTCGGACGCCATCGAGGAAGACCTCGTTGAACGAGCTGCCACCGGTCATCTGCCGGATCGGGCGAACGGTCACCCCGGGTGTGGTCATCGGCACCAGGAAGACCGTGAGCCCGGCATGTTTCGCTGCGGCGGTATCGGTTCGGCACACGGCGACACCGATATCGGACACCCGCGCGCCCGAGGTCCAGACCTTGTGGCCGTCGAGCGTCCACGTGCCATCGGTGGATCGGACGGCGCGCGTCCGTACCGCGGCCAGATCGGAACCGGCCTCGGTCTCCGAGAACAATTGGCAGGCAATGATATCCGTGCGCAGCATGGCCCGGACATAGCGTGACCGCTGTTCGTCGGTGCCCCAGTGCTCGATAGTGGGAGCGACCAGTTGTTGTGTCACCGAGAACATCTCGGTGCGTCGTGGCACATCGAAATCCGCTTCGGCGCGCCGGAAAGCAAGGACGTACGACAGCGGCAGACCGCGGCCGCCATAGGTCTCGGGCCAGTTCAGTGCGCCCCAGCCCGCGTCGAATTTGGCGCGCTCGTACTCGCGGATCCGGTCGGTATGCGCGCGTTCCTCCTCGGCGTTCCAACTCTCGAAAACGGCTACCGAATCCGAACCCGAACCCCAGACCGATTCCGCCCGGGGAGCTGCCACACCGCCCAACCAGGCGAGGGCCTCATCGGTGAAGCGGACGAGGTCGGGAAGTGTCTGTGTGGTCACTGATTCACCTCGAAAAGTGTTGTCATGTCACACCGAAAGCACGGTGCAGGCGCTGATTCCGGGCGCCCCGTACACGTGCGTGAAGCCGACCTGCGGCGCTCCGGGTACCTGCCGATCCCCGGCTTCGCCACGCAACTGGGTGACTATCTCGTGCACCTGGCGCAGACCGGATGCGCCGATGGGTTCGCCGTTGGCGATGCAGCCACCGTCGGTATTGACCGGCAGCCGCCCGCCGATCTCGGTGTCGCCTGCCGCGATCATCGACTCCTGTTCGCCGTGCTCGCAGAAGCCGCATTCGGCCATATGCATGATCTCGGCACCGCTCTCGGTGTCCTGCAATTGCGCGATGTCGACATCGGCGGGGGAGATGCCGGCCTGTTCGAAGGCGGCCGCGGCCGCGTCGGCGCTCACACTGGTCGGTTCACCCCCGCCTTGGACGGCCGGGCTGAATACTTCGAAAGAGCCGAATCGGCGGGTGCGGTGGCTGATCGCGCGCAACCGGACCGGGCGACCGCCGAGTCGCCGGATGGCGGCCTCGGTGGCGACGATGACGGCGGCCCCGCCCTCGCCCGGAGAGCAGAACATGTATCGCGTCAACGGGTCGTTCACCATATCGGCGGCGGCGATCTCGTCGGCCGAGATCGCTTCACGTCGCCAGGCATTCGGGTTCAGGCTGCCGTTTCGATACGCCTTTTCGGCAATCTTCGCCAAGGTCGTGCCGGAAATCCCGTATTCGCGCATATATCGGCCGATCTTGGCGCCGAAGAACTGCGTGGTGACCATGAGCCCGGCCGAACCGTATCCCTCGGGCAGTCCCCATTCGGCGGGTGTCGGATCGAAGGCTCCGCGCGGGTGTTTATCGAATCCGACCGCCAGCGCGATTTCGGCGGTTCCGGAACGGACCGCATTGACCGCCGAGAACAGTGCGCTACCACCGGTGGCGCAGCCATTCTTCACGTTGCTGAAAGGTATTCCGGTGAAACCGAGTTCGGCGACGAGGGTGTCGGCGAGTCCCGAACCGTCGCTACCGCCGAAGGCGACCTCGATATCGGGCCAGGTCACCCCGGCATCGTCGAGCGCGGCGGCGATCGCGCTGATCGCCATCTGACGGCCGGTGATGCCGGGCTGCCTGCCGAACTTCGACAGCCCGGCTCCGATGATCGAAACTGTTTGTGTCACTGCGCTTCTCTTTGCTGTGCAACGACCGCGAACCGGGGCACCGGTGCGGTACCGACGAGGTGCACCGGTGCCCGGTCCAACTCGGTGAAGTCCTCGCATTCCAGGATTGCTTGAATGCGAATACCTTCCGGAAGTTCGACATAGCCCACCGCGAATGGGGAAAAGCCGTCGGCAGGAGGGATATACGGTGGTGACTTCGGCGGGAACCGTTGCACGGTGTAGGCCCACACCACGCCCCGCGTGCTCAACTCCATTGCGATGGCCGTCGGCTGGACGCATCGTGCGCACATGGTCGTGGCCGGATATGCGACCGTGTCACAGACCGTGCACCGGCTACCTTCCAGCACCGACGTTGCGTGCTCGCCCATGTCGATCTCCTCTTCGAGTCGTACGCCAGCGGCGTCGTTCAGCGACCGACCCATTTCGGTTCGCGCTTCTCGAGGAATGCGTTCACGCCCTCGCGTGCGTCCTCGGACTGCAGGGCATTGCCCACCGCGAGATGCTCCATCACCATGAGCGATTGGATGTCCGCATCCAGACCGCGGTCGATGGTCATCTTCGTGAGCTTCATGGTGAACGGGCTCTTGTCGACGATCGGTGCGATGAACTCGGCGACCAGGTCGTCGAGTTCGGCCGCGGGCGCGGAAGCGTTGATCAGATCGAAGTCCACGGCTTGCTTGCCGGACAGCAGCTTTCCTGTCAACATCAGTTCCTTGGTCTTGCGGATACCGATCATGCGGGGCAACCGGTAGATCGGACCCGCGCCACCGAAAAGCGCACGGCGAATGTGGAAGTCGCCGATCAGCGCGTCCTCGGATGCGACAGCGAAGTCGCAGGAGATCATCAGCTCGAATCCGCCGGCGGTCACGTGACCCTCGAGGACCGCCAGGGACGGCGTGTTCATCGAGTACAGGCGGTCGCACACCTTGGCCGAGAGCACCGCGACATCCATCGCGTTGGTGCTGCCGACATAGTTGGCGAGCAGTTCGTCCAGGTCGAAGCCCGAACAGAACGTGTTGCCGCGGCCGCGTAGCACGAGGATCTTGAGCTCCGGGTCCTTATCGACCTCGACGATGATTTCGTCGAGTCGGTGCAGAAGTTCGACTGTGACGGCGTTCTTCTTGTGCGGGCGGTTGAGCCACACGCGTGCGACGTCACCGTCCTTCTCCAACACGATGTGGTCGGTGTCCACCATCTCGAACCTCTTCCTTGAACTTGAACTGGATTCAATTCAGTTTTACCTAGCCAACCGCTCCGCGTCAACAGCAGCGCTGGCGCCGTCGGCTGATTCAGATTCCGATCAGGGTGGCGATTCGCGCTCTGTGCGCACGTGAATCACCCTGTAGCGCTTCGTTTCCCATTGCCCTGCGGAAGTAGGAGTGGGTGGAGTGTTCCCAGGTGAAACCGACGCCACCGTGCAACTGGATCGCTTCTGCCGCCGCGTGCACCGCCGCATCGGCGCATACGGCGCCGGCGACCGCCACGGCCAACGAGGCCGATCCCGGGTCCTGCGCATAAATAGCCGCCGCATACCGGGAGGCCGATCGAGCGCGTTCGAGAGTGACCAGCAGATCGGCAAGCCGATGCTTGACGGCCTGGAACGAGCCGATGGGACGTCCGAACTGGTGCCGGGTCTGCACGTACTCCACGGTCATTTCGAGCAGGCGGTCGACAATGCCGGTGTTCTCACATGCCAGCGCCAGCGTTGCCAACTCGCCCAGCCGCGCGCCGGTCGCCTCGGCGGCATCGACGTCGGTGAGCGCGATCGCTGGACACCGATCGAAGGTGAGATCGGCTCGACGGCGCGTGGGGTCGACTACGCGACGCTCAGTTCGGACGAGCGATGCGCCCGGTTGGGTAGCGAACAGGCGGCGTCCGTCCGGGCATTGCGCCGAAACAACGGCCACATCGGCGCTTCCGCCGCTCATCAGGTGGGTAGCTGTGCCGTGCAATAGCCACCCGGTCGGCGTCGACTCAGCACGTACGTGATCGGTGGTGGCGGACAAGGCGCTGACCGTCGTCAGCAGGCTTCCGTCGAGAACTCCGGCGAGCAGGTCCGCGTCCTGGATGGGGTCCGCCGAGAGCAATGCGTGGACGCCGAGGACTGCCGAGGTGTACACCGGCTCGCATGCGAGCGCGCGCCCACATTCCTCGAGCACGATCCCCATCTCGACCATCCCGTAGCCGAGACCGCCGCGGTCTTCGGGGACTGCCAGCGTGGTCACCGACATTTCGTCGACCAGTGTTTTCCACAGCTGCGGTGAATAGCCGAGTTCGGTGGAAGCAACCGTTCGCACCTGCTCGATTCCGCTGTGTTTGGCGAGTAGGCCGCGGATGGCCGCGCGCAGCTCCGACTGCTCCGGTCCCGGAGTCAGCGCAGGTGGATCCGTGTGGGGCCATGGCAGTTCTATCGCGGATGCGGACATCTAACCTACCTAAATTGAGTTCAGTTTGATAGATCGAGCGTATCGCGCCGAAGCCTGGACAAGAAGGGAGATACTGAACTAAGTTCATTTCATGAATTTGGCCATCGAGGGCTACTACGCAACCTTGGACAGCGGGCGGCTGGACGACGCGGTGGCGCTACTCGCCGAAGACGTCCAGTTCGCGATGCTGCTGCCCACTGGAGTGAACCTCGGACACGGCCGCGCGGCCATGCTCGAGTACCTGGAGGGCCGGCCGAAGGTGAACCGCAAGCACCGGCTGTTGCGGGTGGCCGCCGACAACGGTGTGGAGTTCGCGCACGGCGCCGTCACCGAGAACGAGGTGACGACAACCGGTTACTTCGTCGGGGCGATGCATATCGATGCCGACGGGCTGATCGATCGCTACCAGGTAGCGTTCAGCACCGAATTCGCGCTGATACCAACAGATTTCGCTGTCGAAGAAGGGCTCGGATGATGATTGCGGCGCCACCGGTGCTGGCCAGGTGGTTCGAATACATGGATTCGGACGATCCCGATCGCGTGCTGGGCATGATCTCGGGCGACTTCGCGATGTCGGTGCAGTTCTCCAAAGGTGCCGGGCAGTCCGCCGAATTCGTGGGGGACCGCGAGGGGTTGGTCGGCTACTTGGCGCAGCGCGAGAAGAGCACGCTGGTCCATCACATCGACACCGGTGCGGTGGTGGGTGATTACGAGTTGGTACTCGGCCGGACAACCCGCGGCGGGATGTTCGAAGCTTCCTTCAACGCCACCGCACAGCTCGATGCCGACGGCAAGGTGCGACGCCTTCTCATCGCTCGAACCCCCGAACTGTCCTTTGCGCACTGAGTTCGTTCCGGAACGCCTACGAGAGGAAGTTCTCTACAGGAGACGCCGGCTGCCGGGCAGCTCAGTTGGCGGAGGCGAAGCCCCAGCCGACAGAGGGGAAGCCCTAGCCGATGAACTGGCCGATGATCGCACCGACCGCACAGCCGATGATGGCACCCACCAGGAAGAACCAGATCCCGATGAGAATGCCGATGACACAACCGATCACCTCGCCGACCTCGACGACGGCGAAGGATCCCTGCACCTGGTGCAGCCCGGGTGCGGGGGCCGACGCCGGGGTCAGCGTCAATTCCGTGCCGGTGTTGTCCAGCGTCGGCGTGAGGTTGAACGTCTGGCCGGTCTGGGCCTGCAACGTCGTCGGAATGGTGCCGACGACGGTGCCGTTGGCCGCAGTCACGGTGACCGCTTCGGGGCCGAGCGTGAATCTGCCGGCGACCAGCCGGACCAGCGCGCTGGTGTGATCGGCGGCGAGGGTGGTGGTGTAGGCGACGGGGCCGGCATTCACGCCGACGGTGAGGTCCGAGGCCACCCGGGCCTGACCGCTGGCCATGACGGTGGTTGTGCCGGTGGCCGCGATGGCCAGGATCGCAGTCGCCAGGAGCTTCTTGATCTTCACCACACTTCCATTCGTTCATTTTCGGATGTTCCCAGGCGAACGACGCTGAATAGGATCGGTCCCGCTACCTTCTCGCATCGGACAATATCGCAAGTCAGAGGAAATGCTTGGCTGATACACCGCTTGATAGCTATTTCATCGCAATCATTCTTCGGGCCGCGGTGCCCGTTGAGCCGGGCTAATGGCGTGGAAATGCCCCATGTCGCCCCCACCGCCGTTATTTGGGGTGCCGGTAAGAATCGTTTCACCTGGTACATGAAGCGTCGCCGCCCCGGTCGGCCCCGCACTTCGGATGCGAACGGTGATGTATCGACCGCAGCCAGAGTGAGCGGAAACGATCGTATTTGTCCCACCGCAAGCCGGCCGTGCCGCAATCGGGAACCCTCAGTGTGAATTTCCCTAGTCGTCTGCACGACTGAGCTGCGGTTTCGGGTGCGTGTGATGGGGACTTCGAACATCGGCGTGTCTCGAACTGGCCTGCACTACGGTGCATTTGGCTCGTAGTCGTCTGCACGGCGGGAGTTCGTGATGGCCGAGGATTCGGTGGTGGCCGAGCGTGGTGTGGCGATCGCGGATGATGCCGTGTGGGCGGTGGCGGTGCGGCAGGCGCGGGTGATCGGCCTGCTCGCGGCCTCCGGGCGGGTCGGCGGACAGGCTGCCGATCGTGCGGCTGCGGAGCTGGGTATTTCCGGCGGCAGGTGTATGTGCTGGTCGCACGGGGGCGGACCGGGGAGGGGCTGGTGTCGGATCTGCTGCCGCGCAAGCCGAGTGGCGGCCGGGGCGGGGAACGACTGACCGTCGAGGTGGAGGCGGTCGTGCGGAGAGTGCTGCGGACTCGGTATCTGACCAGGCAGCGGCGTTCGGTGGCGGTGATCTGCCGCGAGATCACCCGCTTTTCGGCGCGTGCGATCGCCCGCCGGTTGGGTCGTCCATCGTCGACGATCTCCCGGGAGATCTCCCGCAACGGCGGGGTATCGTGCGGCGGCCGCCGATGCCCTGGCGTATCGGAGAGCGAGGCGGCCGAAACCAGCCAAGCTGTCGAGGGATTCGCACTGCGGTCTTTGGTGGAGCAGAAGCTGATGATGCGGTGGTCTCCGGAACAGATCTCTGGATGGCTGGCACGATGTTTCCCCGGCGACCCGGGCATGCGTATTTCCCATGAAGCGATCTACTTGTCGCTGTTCGATCCGCGTCGCCGCAAAGCAATTGACCGCGGACTTACCCGGCAGCTGCGCAGCGGGCGGGTGATGCGCCATCCCAAACGCGCGCGCCGACCGGACGGGCGAGGCGTGATCAAGGATCTGGTGCCGATCAGCGAGCGCCCGGCCGAAGTCGAAAACCGCATGGTCGCCGGGCATTGGGGAGGCGATCTCGTCATGGGGTCACGGCCATCGGCGGTCGCGACACTGGTCGAGCGGACCAGTCGTTTCACCGCTTTGGTGGCGCTGCCAGACGGAATCAAGGCCGACCAGGTCACCCCGCATCTGACGCGCTACCTGCTCAGCCTCCCAGCACCGATGCGCCGCACCTTGACCTGGGACCGCGGCCGGGAGATCGCCGGCCACAAGACCATCACCGAGGCAACGAGCATGCCGATCTACCTGTGCAAGCCGCGCAGCCCCTGGCAACGCGGCACAAACGAGAACACAAATCGGCTGCTACGTCAGTACCAGCCCAAGAACGCCGACCTACGCCGATTCAGCCAAGCCGACCTCGACGCGATCGCCGACGAACTCAACAACCGGCCCCGCAAGATCCACGGCTATCGCAGTCCGGCGGAAATCTACGCTGAACACTGTGGCACTTCCCGTCGATAGTCATGTGCACAGCGAATGGTCCTGGGACACAGGAGGACCCACCTCCGGCGCTGCCGGACGGATGGAACAAACCTGCCAGCGCGCCCTCGCGATCGGGCTGCCCGCGTTAAACATCCGATCGTTCGCGAGACACTTTGCGGCGCAGATAGTTCCCGCAGGTCGGATTCCGCCGATTCTGTAACGGTTGCCGTGCACGCGCCAATGTCAACCTTTCAGGGGTTCGCAATACACTGCGCGGCATGCGAAGTTCCGTTCAGCGAGGACCTTCGCCCTCCCGAGGTTTCGGCGGTGGAGGAGCCCCCCTTGGTTCTGGCCTGCGCCCACCCCGGACGGCTGGGCTGTCGACCCCGCCGCTCGTCGCTATTACTGGTCATTGCGGACCCCTCACCGGCCGCTGCCGCAGGCGGTGGTGGTGGTGGAGCAGGAGCGCTCTGCGTGGCCTGGGGTCGCCTGCCGAACGTGTCCACGCTGCCACTAGGCGGCACTCCCAGGACTACATTCCGCGGTCGGCCAGCGGTGACCGGGCGCGGCCGACCCGCGTTCTGCGGCATGGCGATCATCGTAGGCCGGAGGACCGACGCCACTTGCGATGCGACGCCCCTCATGGACTGGTGGGGCACGGCCTCCGGAAATAGTTGCTATGCGGGCGTTATCGGCGGTCAGACTCCGAAATTCGGTGTCTTCTGCGTGATTACTACCCGGAACCATGCCCGCGCATGGTGCGCCTTAGCGTGACTCTTCTTCCCGATGTTTCCGGCTCCCGGATACGACCCTGTCCGCGCGCCGAAGGCGCGCGGACAGGGTCGAAATCCTTTCAGTGGATCGGGGCTCAGCTTCGAGTGATGGTGTTGGTGTCCAGGGTGATCGCGCCGTTGAGGGCAAGGATGTCCCCGTTTGCGGTGGTGCCGCCTGTCACCGTGACCGAGGTGAAGGCCAGGATGTTTCCGGCGAAGTTGGTATTGGTGCCCAGTGTGGCCGAGCTACCGACTTGCCAGAACACGTTGTTCGGGGTGGCGCCGTTGATGAGGTTCACGACGCTGCCCGCCCCGGTGATCAGTGTCGAGCCGGCCTGGAAGATGAACACCGCGTTCGGATTGCCTTGCCCGTCGAGGGTGACGGTGCCGTTGAGGCCGATCCCGGCAACTGCGTGGTACACCCCGGAGGTCAGGGTTTGTCCCGCGAGATCGGTGGTCACAAGAGCGGTGGGCGTCCGGCCCGCCGCGTCGGTGTAGGCGATCTGTAAATCGGTGTGTGCCTGCGCCGCGACCAGGTCCCCGGCATGGATCGCTCCGCTGGTCACCGTTCCCGGCGGGAATCCGGTCACTGCGGTGCCAGGGCTGACACCCAGGTTACCGGTGATGGCCGTGGCTCCGGTGTTGGTGACTGTCGTGGCGCCCAGTACCGCGAACGTCGAGGCTGTGCCCAAATTGACCGGCAACAGACCCGAAACATAGGTGTAGGCGACACCGTTGCTGGTTCCACCGGGGGTGGTGACGGTAACCTGCACCGTCCCAGCCACATGGGGCGGGGTCAGCACGGTGATCTGGGTGTCGGAGTTGACCGCGAACAGGATCGCCGGTGTCCCACCGAAACTCACTGCGGTCGCACCGGTCAAGCCCGTCCCGGTCAGCACTGCCACTGTCCCACCGCTTGGCGGACCCGTGTTCGGGACGATGGCGATGAGGGTGGGCACCGCGATATAGGTGAACGCGACACCGTTGCTGGTCCCGCCGGGGGTGGTGACGGTAACCTGCACCGTCCCAGCCACATGGGGCGGGGTGAGCACGGTGATCTGAGTGTCGGAGTTGACCGCGAACAGGATCGCCGGTGTCCCACCGAAACTCACCGCGGTCGCACCGGTCAAGCCCGTCCCGGTCAGCACTGCCACTGTCCCACCGCTTGGCGGACCTGAGGTCGGAGCGATGCTGGTGAGGGTGGGCACC